>NZ_JBFPGY010000091.1:0-11608 GCF_041083715.1 Sphaerotilus sp. | reverse complement strand
GGGCCGGGTTGCGATCGGGGTGGTACAGCGAGGCCATCGCCCGGTACGCGGCCTTGACGACCACCGCTTCTGCGTGGCGTGCCAGGCCCAGGGTCTGGTAGTGATCGGGAGCGGCCGGCGGTGTTGGCGGAGGAAGACTGGACATGGGCAGTGCGCATGCTACCGGGTTGTCCGGTCGAATGGCTTGCTGCCCCCTTGGGTGTGTGTGTGGTCCGGGCATGGGCAGGCTGCACCCACCCACCGTTCATGTCTTGAGCACCAGGGCTTGCGCCAGATCTCCGATCAGATCCTCGACCGCCTCCAGCCCGATGCACAGCCGCACCAGTGTCCCGCGGTACGGCGTTGCCAGCGCGCGCATCGCCTTGGGCTGGTACGGCACCGCCAGACTCACCGGCCCGCCCCACGACCAGCCGATGCGGAACAGCCGCAATGCATCGACGAAGGCATCGACCTGCGCCGTGCTGAACTGGGGATCGAACTCGACGGTGACCAACCCAGCCGCTGCCGAACACAGCTCCGCCCAGTGCTTGTGCCCCGGTGACGCCGGCAGCGCCGGATGCAGCACACGCACGAACTCGGTCCGTCCCTGGCACCATGCCGCGATGTGTCGACCGGCTGCATCCTGCGCCGCGTAGCGCAGTGCCAGCGACGGCAGCCCGCGCAGCACCGCCTCCACATCGTTCACCCCCACACCCAGCCCGAGCCGGCTGTGGCACCACGCGAGCCGCTGGTACAGCGTGTCGTCCCGGCAAGCGACCGAGCCCATCAGCACGTCCGCGCCGCCGGATGGGTACTTGGTCAGCGCGTGCACCGTCACGTCCACCGCCAGCCCATCGCCGAGGTCGAAGGCGTTGAACGCGATCCCGGCACCCCAGGTGTTGTCCAGCGCGATCACCGCCTGCGGCGCCTGCGCCCGCACGCCGCGCACCAGCGTGCGCAGATCCGGGAACTCCAGCGTCACCGAACCCGGCGCTTCCAGCCAGACCAGCTTTGTCCTGGGCGTCAGCGCCGCACGCAGCGAGGCCGGGTCCATCGGGTCGTACAGCCGGTACGCGATGCCCCACTGCTTCAACTCATGCGCCGCAAAGTTGCGGCTCGGGCCGTAGACGTTGTCGGGCAGCAGCACCTCGTCGCCAGACGAGAGCAGCGCCATGTCCACCAGCGTGATCGCCGACAGTCCGCTCGGGGCGAGCAGGACATGCTTCGCGCCTTCGAGCGTGGCGAGCCGCGCTTCGAGCGTGAAGGTGGTCGGCGTGCCGTGCAGGCCGTAGGTGTAGGCACTCTTGTCCACCCAGTGCCGCTCGCGCAGTGCCGCCACGCTGGGGAAGAACACCGACGACGCCTTGAACACCCCCGGCGGCAGCGCGTCGAACGCGGCCGGCGCCACATAGGAATGGTGGATCAGGTCCGTCGTCAGCCGGTCGCTCACAGCAGCTCACCCACCAGGTCGTGGCCCGAGGCACCGACGATGCGCACCCGCGCGAAATCGCCGACCTTCATCGTCTTCGAGGCCTTGGTCGGCGGCAGGATCTTCACCGTGCCGTCGATCTCGGGCGCATCGGCATAGGTGCGCGCCACACCGCCCTTGCGGCCCATCGACGGCGCACTGTCCACCAGCACCTGCATCGACGAGCCGACGCGGCGCTGCAGCTTGGCGGTCGAAACGGCTTCGGCGACGGCCATGAAGCGGGCGCGGCGCTCCTCGCGCACGGCGTCCGGCAGCGCGCCCTCCAGCGCATTGGCCGGCGCGCCCTCGATCGGCGAGTAGGCGAAGCAGCCGGCGCGGTCGATCTGCGCTTCCTTCAGGAAGTCGAGCAGGTACTCGAACTCGGCCTCGGTCTCGCCGGGGAAGCCGGCGATGAAGGTCGAGCGCACGACGATCTCGGGGCATGCCTCGCGCCACTTCAGCAGCCGCTCCAGGTTGCGCTCGCCGCTGGCGGGGCGCTTCATGCGCTTGAGCACGTCTGGGTGCGCATGCTGGAAGGGCACGTCCAGGTAGGGCAGCACCAGCCCTTCGGCCATCAGCGGCAGGATCTCGTCGACGTGCGGGTACGGGTAGACGTAGTGCAGGCGGACCCAGGCGCCGTGCTGTTTCGCCAGCTCGCCGAGCTGCGCCACGAGGTCGAGCATCCGGGTCTTGACCGGCTTGCCGTCCCAGAACCCGGTGCGGTACTTGACATCGACGCCGTAGGCCGAGGTGTCCTGGCTGATGACGAGCAGCTCCTTCACGCCGCCCTCGAACAGCGCCCGCGCCTCGTTCAGCACGTCGCCGATCGGCCGCGAGACGAGGTCGCCGCGCATCGACGGGATGATGCAGAACGAGCAGCGGTGGTTGCAGCCCTCGCTGATCTTCAGGTAGGCGTAGTGCTTGGGCGTGAGCTTGATGCCGGCGGCGGGCACGAGGTCGATGAACGGGTCGTGCGGCTTGGGGACGTGCAGGTGGACGGCGTCCATCACTTCCTGCGTGGCGTGCGGCCCCGTGACGGCGAGCACGCTGGGGTGCATCTGGCGCACGAGGTTGCCGCCGCCGTCGCCGGTCTTGGCGCCGAGGCAGCCGGTGACGATGACCTTGCCGTTGGCGGCCAGCGCCTCGCCGATGGTGTCGAGGCTTTCGCGCACGGCGTCGTCGATGAAGCCGCAGGTGTTGACGATCACCAGATCCGCGCCCTGGAAGGTCTTGCTGGTGGCGTAGCCTTCGGCGCTGAGCTGGGTCAGGATCAGCTCGGAGTCGGTCAGCGCCTTCGGGCAGCCGAGCGAGACGAAGCCGATGCGCGGAGCGCGCTCAAGTGTGTTTATTTCGTTCATAGGTGTGCATTGTGCCTACAGGCGTGCGCCGACGCCGCCGTCCGCAGACCGCCCCCGCAGCGCCTCATAGAGCTGCGCAGGCCCGAGCAGGATGTCGCGCAGCCCCTCCCTCACCCGCTCGGAGCCCAGCGCCTGCGTGCTCATCGTGGTGTGGGCGTCCAGCGCGTCCATGATGGCGTGCAGTAGCGCGTCTTTCAGGTCCGGCGAGTTGGCGAACTGCTCCTTGGTGTTGCTGGCGGCCTGGCGCAGCAGCGTCTCGTTCTCCAGCAGCTTGCCCCGGAGCACGCCGTTGACGTAGACGAGCTGGTCGCCGTCGGTCAGCTCGCCCTCGAACAGGCCGTTCACCTTCTGGATGATCTCGTCCAGGTAGGTCTTTTCCTTTTCCTGCACCGCCCCGCTGCCCACCGCGTCGATGGGCGGCAGCGTGTAGCGGCCGTCGGCGTCGAGCCCCATGGCTTGGCGGCCGTGGTTCTTCAGGGTGTGGTGGGTCAGCACCACTTTGCTGAGGTCCACCGTGTCGCGCTCCCGGCCGAATTCCAGCAGCGGGATCAGCCGCTTGAAGAACAGGAAGCGCTTCTCGATGTCGGTGTTGCCGTAGTCGAAGATCTGGCTCAGGAAGGCGTACAGCCGCACGAAGGCGCCCATGTCGTTCTTGAACAGCGCCAGCGCGTCCAGCGTGTCCTTGGCCTGCGCGGCGGTCTTCTCGTCACCCCGCTCCAGCGCGACGGTCCGCTCCAACTGCGCGGCCTTGTAGCGCCGCAGCAGGCGGTCGGCCACCGGGGCTATTGCCGCGTCGAGCTGCTTCTGCGTGCCGAGCGGGTCCAGGTCCACCTTGGCGACCCGGTCCACCTCGAAGTCATCGTAGTGGCCGGCGGCGTCCAGCTTCGCGCGCAGGTCGTAGACCAGGTGCGGGTCGGTGGCGGCTTCCAGCTCGGCCGTCTGGTAGTAGGTCTTGAAGGCCTGGAGGATCTCGGCCGGCGCGTTGACGAAGTCGAGGATGTAGGTCGTGTCCTTGCCCGGGTGCGAGCGGTTCAGCCGTGACAGCGTCTGCACCGCCTGGATGCCGCCGAGCACCTTGTCGATGTACATGCCGCACAGCAGCGGCTGGTCAAACCCGGTCTGGAACTTGTTGGCCACCAGCAGCAGGTGGAACTCAGGCGCGGCGAACGCATCCCGGATGTCGCGCCCCTTGAGCCCCGGGTTCAGCTCCTTGGACGCCTCGGTGACCGCGTCCGGGTAGCTGTCCGGGTCGTCCACCTCGCCCGAGAACGCCGTCAGCACGCCCAGCGGGTAGTGCTGGCGGGCGATGTAGGCGCGGATGGCCTTCTGCCAGCGCACCGCCTCCTTGCGGGAGCCGACCACCACCATCGCCTTGGCCCGCCCCTGCAGCAGCGGCTGCACGTTCTCGCGGTAGTGCTCGACGACGACCTGCACCTTCTGGGCGATGTTGTACGGGTGCAGCCGGACCCACTGCATGATCCCTTTCATCGCCGCGCTGCGCTCCACCTGCGCCTCGTCGTAGGTCTTGCCGTCGTGGGCGAGCTTGAAGGCGAGCTGGTAGCTGGTGTAGTTCTTCAGCACATCGAGGATGAAGCCTTCCTCGATCGCCTGGCGCATGGAGTAGACGTGGAACGGCTGCGGCAGGCCGTCGGCGCCCTTGCGGCCGAACAGCTCCAGCGTCTTGGCCTTGGGCGTGGCGGTGAAGGCGACATACGTCAGCCCGCTGTCCCCGGCGCGGGCGGCCATGTTGGCGGCGGCGATGTCGTTGGCGTCCACGGCGCCGCCGTCCTGCAGGTCCGCCCACTCCTCGGCCGACAGCAGCGTCTTGAGCTTCGCAGCGGCCTCGCCGGTCTGCGAGCTGTGCGCCTCGTCGGCGATCACGGCGAAGCGCTTGCCCTCGGTGGCCGCGAGTTCCTGCACCGCCTTCAAGGCGAACGGGAAGGTCTGGATGGTGCAGACGATGATCTTCTTGCCGTCCTTCAGCGCCTGCGAGAGCTGGGCGCTCTTGGCACCGTTTTCGTTCGTGATGCTCGCCACCACGCCCGCGTTGCGCTCGAAGTCGAACAGGGCTTCCTGCAACTGCACGTCCAGCACGTTGCGGTCGCTCACCACCATCACGCTGTCGAACAGCTTGCGGTGCTCGGCGTCGTGCAGGTCCGCGAGGAAGTGGGCGGTCCAGGCGATGGAGTTGGTCTTGCCCGAGCCGGCCGAGTGCTGGATCAGGTAGCGCTGCCCCGGCCCCTGCGCCAGCACGTCGGCCACGAGTTGGCGCGTGGCGTCGAGCTGGTGGTAGCGCGGGAAGACCACGCTCTTGAGCTGCTTCTTGTCGTCGCGCTTGCCGATCAGGTAGCGGTGGAGGATGTCGAGCCAGCTCTCCCGCGCCCAGACCTCTTCCCACAGGTAGGCGGTGGCGAAGCCCGCGGGGTTGGGCGCGTTGCCGGCGCCGCCCGAACCATCCGCATGGCCGCGGTTGAACGGCAGGAACACCGTGTCCAGCCCCGCCAGCCGGGTCGCCATCATCACTTCGGACTGGCTGACCGCGAAATGCACGAGCGCCCCGCCTGGAAAGCCCAGCAGCGGCTCCAGCAACCCGCCCTTCGGCTGCGGGTGGCGGTCGTAGCGGTACTGGTCCACCGCGTCGTGGACGGATTGCGTGAAGTTGGACTTCAGCTCCACCGTGGCCACCGCGAGGCCGTTGAGGAACAGCACCAGGTCCAGCTCGGCCTGCGGGTTGTTGGGCGAGTGCGTGACCTGCCGCACCACGCGCAGGCGGTTGGCCTCGTAGTGGGCGCGCGTCGTCGCATTCAGCGCCAGCGCCGGCTTGAACTGGGCCAGCATCAGCGGCTCGCGCAGGCCCAGCATCTCCACGCCCCGGCGCAGCACGTCCAGCGTGCCGCGCTCGTTCAGGCTCTTGCGCACCCGCTCGGCCAGCACCCGGGGCAGCGCGGCGCCGTGGGTCTTGGTCAGGCGCGTCCAGGCGTCGGGCTGGGTGGCTTCGATCCAGGCGAGCAGGTCGGGCGGGAACAGGCCGTGGGTGCGGTCGAACTGCGCGGCGTCACCTGCGGCATGGAGCCAGCCGTTGGCCGCCAGATGCGCGCAGATTTCGGACTCGAAGTGATGTTCTCGGTGCAGTGACATGTGTTCGTTCCCCCTGGTGCCACGCGGTGAAGGGTCGGCCGGATGCAAGCCGCCTTTCATCTCGCGCCCTGCAATTAAAGCATGCTTTAATCAGCGCTCCAGCCATTCAAATCGGCTTTCATCATGAAGCGCATCACGGGGCGTCACGCACGCACCACCACCCTCGGCGAAGAGGTCAATGCCTTTGTGCCGCACCCCTTGCCTCCAGCCTCCCCTCCGCTGGCGATGGAAGCCGTACAAGCGGCCAACCATCTGGCAGAGCTGGCGCTGGCCCGGCTGGCCGGTGTGTCTGGGCTGGTGCCGTCGGTGGATTGGCTCCTGTACAGCGCCGTGCGCAAGGAGGCCCTGCTCACCTCGCAGATCGAAGGCACGCAGGCCACGCTGACCGACGTGTTCGACCAGGAAGCCGGCTTTGCCGTGCGCAATGCCGACGATGTCGAGGAAGTCACCAACTACCTGCGCGCGTTTCGCCATGTGCAGTCCGAGCTGCGCTCACCCACCGGGCTTCCACTGAGTGTGCGCCTGCTGTGCAATGCGCACCGCTTGCTGCTGGACGGTACACGGGGTGCTGGCAAACAGCCGGGAGAACTGCGCCGGTCGCAGAACTGGATCGGCGGCACCCGCCCTGGCAACGCCGCGTTCGTTCCCCCGCCGGCCGAACAAGTGCCCGAACTGTTGACCGCCCTGGAGCGTTTCATCCACCAGACCCCGGCCACCTTGCCACCGCTGGTGCGCATGGCGCTGGTGCATGCACAGTTCGAAACCATCCACCCCTTCCTGGACGGCAACGGGCGCCTGGGCCGGCTGCTGATCGGTGCCCTGATGGAGCAATGGGGTCTGTTGTCCGAACCACTGCTCTATCTCAGCGGCTATTTGAAACAGCATCAGGCGGAGTACTACCGGCACCTGTCGGACATCCGCACCGAAGGGGACTGGGAAGGCTGGGTCGGCTTTTTCCTGGAAGGCGTGAACCGAGCGGCCGAGGAGGCCGAACGCGGCATCATCGCCGTGGCGAGTCTGGTCAACACCGACCGCCGCCGGTTACTTGCCCACCCGAAAGCCGGTCCGGCCAGCTACCGCCTGTTCGAGTTGCTGCCGCTGATGCCGCGCTTCACTGTCGAGCAGGCGCGGCAAAAACTCGATACCAGCTTTCCAACCGCCAACGCGGCCGTGAAGTTGCTGGAACAGTTGAATATCCTGACCGAGCGAACCGGCCAGAAAACGAACCGGATCTACAGCTACGGTGCCTACATTGAGCTGTTGACGCGGTAAGGTCAAGCAGGCGCCGCTTGGCGCACGTCGATCTTGCCGGTGACGGCGGCGGAAATCAGCGCACTGCGGCGCTCTTGCAGCAAGGCGATGGTGGTTTGGGCTTCGGCGGTGAGCGCGTCGATTCTGGTTGTTTCAACCTCGACCCACTTGAATATATCTTTCTGTTCCTCCAAGGGTGGAATTGGAATAATGAACTCAGCTATTTGAGACGGACTGATATGCGGGACACTTACACCCGTAGTTTCTGGGCTGAAATGATCCAAAAACATGTTCGATGACAGCAACAACAAAATATTATCATCGCTCAATTTTCCGCTGGCACGAATAGCCGCCACTCGCTGCAAAAGCAGACATGGCAAATCAGCTTCTGAAATTCTGGCTACGCGCATCCCTTCGCTGATGTATGGCCGATCCATTCCAATGACGATATCACCATCAGCAAGTTCAAAGGCATCAAGCCCGTCACCATCGAAGCGCTTCCAATATACCGTCTCATCCCATTTTATTTTTGAAACGCCAACGTTTATGCCCCGCAGTAGTTTGGTGTTCGCCTCGTCCAAAGAAAATTCTGTAGACGGAAAAGCATACCCAGGAAGAATTGATAAATAGCGGCCAGCTTTTGTCACATCCCAATGCACCGGCACCTCCCCCAGCCACTCCACCCCCGAATCCTTCATCGGCACCCGCGGATCCAGCCCCTTCGTCACAGCGTGGGAGATGACCGCTTGACGCTTTTCCTTGAGGAGGTCGATCAAGGTGCGTTGTTCGGTGATGAGGGCGTCGAGCTTGGTGGTTTCGCTTGTAAGGTATTTTGAAATCAGCGCGCCCTCCGCATTTGGCGGCACGGCAATCTTCATTGAACCGATTTGATCAAAATTTAGCCCTTCTCTGGCGGCGCCATTTTGAACAAAGTCAATTTGCCTTTTTATATTTACTGATTTCAATGACCACTCAATATGAGCTGCAATTGATTTTTCGATTGGCCGAATAGCACATACATGTTGATTTACGTTGGCATGCTCAAGATCAGCAGGAACAATGCATGACCGTCCAATTGAAGCGCCTGTGATGTTCAGCAATATATCACCCGGCATTATCCGACTTGCCGCCATCAAGTCATCGACATCATTGGATATAAAAACAACGTCATCAAGATGCAGCCCATCATCGTAAACATTTTGGCTTCGGATAAATATCACACCGTCATCAACGTATGTTTCACTTCCGCCTAGCGGAGTTTTTCCACTGGATATGCGAGAAGACAGGTGCTTGATGCTCTTCACCTCCCAATGCGCCGGCACCTTGCCCAGCCACTCCACCCCGGAATCCTTGTAATGCTCGTATCTTGGAAAACTCATGGCTTGTTGCCCTCTTGCCAGACCGGCCGTGTGCGCCAGTCCTGTGGAAATCCCATGGCAGACAGCCGGTCGGCAGGCAACTCGGTGTCCAGCAGATGCACGAGGCGCGCTGCCCACGTCGTGCCCGGATTCATCGTGTTCAACATGACAGCCAGCAGCGTCAGCGGGTTGTAGAGGTAGTTCGCCTGGTGGTCCGGACTCTCGGGCGGCACGAGGTTGCTCGCCTGGCGCCTGATGAGCGGCAGCTTCATCGGCAAGCGCCGGTTCCACAGTCGGCTGTGGTGCGCACAGGCATTGCGGATCGGTGTCAGCACGTGCAGCACGCGCTCCATCACCTCCACCGTCGGCAGACCCAAGCTGTTGGCAACCACCTGCTTGGCCGTGTTGTCGCGGGTGTTCTTCACCCAATGTGACAGCGCGCCCAGCGACATCGTCTCGACCACCGCCCAGATCGGCGGCAAGTCCGGCGAGGTGTACGTGGCACGGTAGTGGACAACGAAGGTCTCGGTGCTGTGTTCCATGTCCCGCGCAAGACTGGCCAGATTCTGGGCATGCCACCTCGGATCCTTGAAGCACGCACTGTCCATGTGCGCGTGCGCACCATGACGCAAGGACATCGCATGGGCCCAGCGGGTGCGCACCGCCACTTCGAGCCGCTCGATGGCTTCGATCACCAACAGCCTCAGCTTGCGGTCGAAGATGTAGAGCTGGAGCACCTGCTCGAACGTCGTGCCCGGGATGAACTGATGCTGTCGGCGCTCCCCGGCGGCAGGCAGCACCTCGAACGGCAGGCAGTACGCACTCAGGCGGTAGTAGCCGATGTTGTCGAGGTAGCGCACGGCCCGAGGCACATCCGCTACCTGCAGGCCACGCGACCGCCAGAGGGCGACCTGATCAGCCAGCGAGAGGGGCGGCTTGTCAAAGTGCATGGGCCAGCCCCAAAAAGATAAACCCCCCGGTTTGAGCATCATGACAGCGGGCTGTCCGAGAGGCTTGGGGGGTGTTGTTGCAGCGGATTCTACTCCCGTCCACCATTTTTTCCCCGCCGTCTGCTGCGCTGTGGCAGCGTTTTTTTGTCGATCTGGATGTTGCCGCACATTGACATGAAGCGTTGATGGACGGTTGGCGCGACCCGGGCCCCCACCCCAACCCTCCCCCGCTGGGGGAGGGAGCAAGACCAGACCCCAAAGCGCCGGATCTCCTCCCCCCAGCGGGGGGAGGTCGGGAGGGGGGCTTCGAGGTCAACGGACGCATCAACTTCGCGCACCGTCATTGGTGTCAGCACTGCCGACACTTTTGGCGGCGACAACAGCCGCACTCATGCCGACAGCCCCTCGATCATCGCCTTGATCCGATCCGTCGACCGCTTCAGATCCGCATCGATCTCGGCCAGCGAACGCGGCGGCTCGAAGACATAGAAATGCCGGTTGAACGGAATCTCGTAACCGACCTTGGTCTTCTCGGGATCGATCCACGCATCCGGCGCATGCGGCAGCACCTCGCGCTCGAAGTAGGAGCGGACATCGTCGCTCAGCGGCACGTTCTCGGTGTCGCGCAGGGCGCTGTCGGGCTGCGGCTTGCCCTTCTGCTTGCCCTTGGCCCCCAGCACCGGCTGACCCTGCGCGTCCCGCAGCGGGCGCTCGACCGTGATCGTCGTGTACCCGAAGTCCTCGTTGCGGAAGATGCGCGACACCGGCACCCGCTGGAGCCGCCCGCCTTCCGGCACCACGGGCGGAAGGTCGGCGCCGGTGACCAGCTGCGCTTCGCCCAGCGCCTGCCCGGCCGCGTCCAGCACCGTGACGAGTTCCGCCTCGGTGAAGCCACCGAACAGGCGCGTCACCTGCTCGATGTGCGCCTCGCTCATCTCCTTGCGCTTGGAGCCCAGGCTCTTGCGCATCTTCTGCCAGAAACTCCCCGCGTCGATGAGCTGCACAAACCCCCGGCGGTCCTCCGGCTTCTTGTTCGACAGGATCCAGACATAGGTGGCGATGCCCGTGTTGTAGAACATGTCGGTGGGCAGACCGACGATGGCCTCCACCAGATCGTTCTCCAGCACATAGCGGCGGATCTCGCTCTCGCCACTGCCCGCGCCGCCCGTGAACAGCGGCGAGCCGTTGAGCACGATCCCGAAGCGGCTGCCCCCGTCCTGCGCCGGCCGCATCTTGGCCAGCAGGTGCATCAGAAACAGCAGCGAACCATCCGACACCCGCGGCAACCCCGGACCGAAGCGGCCGTCAAACCCCCGCTGCTCATGCTCCAGGCGCACCGCCCGCTCGACCTTCTTCCACTCCACCCCGAATGGCGGGTTGGACAGCATGTAATCGAACTGGCGCCCGCCGTGGCCATCGTCGCTCAGCGTGTTGCCCGCGACGATGTTGCCCACGTCCTGGCCCTTGATGAGCATGTCCGCCTTGCAGATGGCGTAGGACTCGTCGTTCAGTTCTTGCCCGAACATCGTCAGCCGGGCCTGCGGGTTGTGTTCCAGCAGGTACTCGCCCGCCACCGACAACATGCCGCCGGTCCCCGCCGTCGGGTCATAGACCGTGCGCACCACCGCGTTGCCGGGTGTCAGCACGTCGTCGTCCTCGATGAACAGCAGGTTCACCATCAGCCGGATGACCTCGCGCGGCGTGAAGTGCTCCCCGGCCGTCTCGTTGGAGATTTCCGCGAACTTGCGGATCAGCTCCTCGAACACCGCGCCCATGCTGGCGTTGTCCACCCGCTCGGGGTGCAGGTCGATGTTGGCGAACTTCTCGACCACCAGGTACAGCAGGTCGGCCTTGGCCAGCCGCTCCACCTGGGTGTGGAAGTCGAAGCGCTCGAAGATGTCCCGCGCTGCCGGCGAGAAGCCCTGGATGTAGGCGTACAGGTTCTGCCGGACATGGTCCTGATCACCCAGCAGCGTGACGAGGTCGAGCGACGAGGTGTTGAAAAAGCTCTGGCCGGCCTTGCGCAGCAGGAAGGGCTCCGGGTTCAGGCCGGCGGCGGTGCGGGCCGCGAACTCGGCCAGCACCGCCGGCATGGTGGCCGCCAGC
>NZ_JBFPGY010000090.1:0-3555 GCF_041083715.1 Sphaerotilus sp. | reverse complement strand
ACCGGGCGCGTCAGGTCCGCACCCAGCCCGACCGAGCGCAGGAATCCGTCCTCGATGCGCAGCACCGGGCCGGTGGCCTGTGGCGGTGCCGGACGGCGACCCCAGACCGCGACCGCAGTACCTGGATCGAGCTGCCGCTCGCGGCGCAGGAAGGCGATGTCGGCGCTGCCTTGCAGGAAGGCGCGGGCAATCGGGCGTTTCCAGCGCGAAAAGCCCAGCACCTGCACCGGAGATGGGCAGGCGGCGCGCTGGCGGCGTTGCAGGAACAGGTGGGCCAGCAGGCGCTCCGGTTCGCACAGACGCTCGGTTTCGGGGTCCAGGTAGCGTGGATACGCGATCAGGGCTGCGTGGGTGAGCGCAGCGACGTTCGGGTTCGCGGCGCGGCGCCGGGCCGGTGCGCTCAGGTGGTCGGCGGTGAGCCCCCAGCCCGCGTAGAACGGCAGGCCGAAGCAGCGCACGGCGCGGCCGTGCAGCAGCGCCTCGAACCCCATCTGCGAACTGACCACGTAGACCGCCCGGCACACGTCGAGCAGCGCGGGTGGGTGGATGGCCTCGGCGATCACCGTGACCCGCGCGGCCTCGCCGGGTGTCAGGTCGGTGAAGTGGCCCTGCTTGCGGCCGGCGATGACGTCGGGATGCACCTTGAGCCAGATCGGCGCGTCCGGGTGTTCGTCGAGCGCTGCCTGCAGCATCCACTGGAAGTGGGTGGTGCTGGCGCCCGCGCCGGTGACCGAGGCGTCGCCCGCGGTCTGGTCGACCACGAGCACCGGTGGATCGGTGGCCGCCTGGCGCAGCAGTGCATCGGGCAGGCCGTCGTGGGCGTGGTTGTACTTGGAGACCCGGGCATGCACCCAGGCGGCGCGCAGGTGGGCGCCACGATCGAGCTGCGCAGCGCCCAGCGGGGCGGCGATCAGGCTTTCCAGCCGCGAAGGCTGCGCCGCATCGTAGTAGATGCCCTGGTCGTCGAGCACGATCGACAGTGGCGGGCAGCGGTGGCCGAGGTCGATCGAGCGCAGGAAGCCGTCTTCGGCGCGCAGCAGCGGCAGACCATGGCGTTGCGCGAACTGTTCGGCGACGCGGGCGCTGGGTTTGTGGCCCCAGGCCAGCACGGCGCTGGCCTGGGCGTCCGCTCCCGCCTTCAGTGCCCAGTCGGGCAGCAGCGCCGGCAGGGTCGGGATGCGCTGCAGACCACGGGTGACGAGGGCCATGCGGGGACGGCGGTCGTCGATGCGGCTGGCGGACGGGGTGCGGAGCCATTCGAGTAGCATCGTCCGATGGTCGGCCAGACCGGCTGGAGCAAAGCCCGGAAAAGTCGGTGCCCGGCACGGCCATCTTGACGCTTGCCTCCTGACGCTGCCCTGATCTGTCCATGACCCTGTTCGACCGTTGGCGCCCGATCCGCCGCCCTGCGCCACCCACCGAGCCGGTGCTGCGCTGGCTGGTGCTGCAGCAGGGGCCGAATCCCTCCACCGATTACTACATCCGCCCGCGGGCCGAGGCCAGCGGGTGTCCCGTGGCCTACCGGCACCTCGACCTGGACTTGCCGACGCCGGCAGACCTTCCGCCGGGCACGCGGGTCGTGATCGTTCGCTACCTGACTCCGGCGTGGGCCGAGGCGCTGCAGCGGCACCAGGCGCAGCTGGCGGGCATCGTCTATTTCATGGACGACGAGCTGCTCGATCCCCAGGCCTGGCAGGGGTTGCCGGCGCCGTATCGGCAGAAGCTGCAGCGCTACTGCGGGCGCATGCACCGGGTGCTGACCGAGCTGGTCACCGAGTATTGGGGATCAACCGCGCCCCTGTGCGAGCGGCACGCCGACCGCGCCATGCAGCCCATGCCGCCGCTGCCGCTGGTCGAAGACGCGGGCCGGGTGCCGATCCAGCCAGTGCCTGGCGAGCCAGTGCAGATCTTCTACCACGGCACCTCGGTGCACATCGACGAGATGCGCTGGCTGCGGCCGGTGATCGCCGAGGTGCTGTCGGCGTGTCCACTGGCGCAGTTCGAGGTGATCGGCGACCACGAGGTCAACCGGCTGTTCCGCGACCTGCCGCGCACGCGGGTGCTGCATCCGATGGGCTGGCCGAATTACCTGAGCCATTGCCGGGCGATGCGGGGGCACATCGGGCTGGCGCCGCTGTTGCCGGGTGCGTTCAATGCAGCCCGGTCGTCGACGAGGTATTTCGACATCGAGCGCTGTCGAGCCGTGGCGATCGCGGCGGCGACGCCCCCGTATCTGTCCGACCTGTCGGACCGACCTGACCGCCGCTGCCTCGACATGGCCCCGTCCATCTGGAGCACCCGATTGATCGAGATGGTGCAGACAGGGACTGGTCAGCCCCGCTGAATCTTCTTTTCCCAGGTGTCATACGCCGTGCGGTGGTGCCGCCATGACAACTGGGCCTGGAAGGCCTCGAAGAAGGGTTCCGATCGGGCGTTCCGTTCTCCGAAATCGGCCAGCAGCAGGCTCTGGGCGCTGGCATCGTTGCCGACGGTTGACAGGTAGCGCTCGGCGTTGCTGGTCAGCACCACATCGGGGGCACACAGATCGACAAGGTCCGTGTGGAAGGTCGTGCTCCGCACGAACAGAATGTCCTTGAATACCGGGGAATAGAACCGCAGCCCGTCCTTGATGAAGGAGTCGCCGAACACGAGGAGACGGCGCTTCGTCCGTGCGGCGCTGTTGTGGATCACCATCACGTTGTTGGTGTTGCCTGGCAGGAAGGGCCGATTGTCGAAGTACAGCGGTGCGGCCTGGTCCTTCAGACGCTGTTCCGGGAGTCGGGTCGGCAATCCGAGCATCGCCGCCAGATCACCTGGAAGGGCTTCCGTGTGCTGGGTGAAATACCTCCCGGCATCGTATCCAAGTCCCAGTTGCAGCAGCAGCCACTCGGCCACCGCCAGATTGCCATGGTCGGTCATGTGGGTGTCGAGGATCCGGAAGACCCGGTTGGTGGCTCCGGCGACTCTGAGCAGCGCATGCGGATAGAGCAGCCTGTCAACGGCCTCGCCCTGGCGAGTCGCCAGGTACTGGCTCAGGAACAGGCTTCGCACGCGGTCACGGTATGGCGGCGGGAGCTTGTCCGTCACGATCACCGGCTTGGACGGGAACACCACATGGAAGTATTCGATGCCTCGGGCGCCGCAAAAGGACGTTCTGCGCGCGATGTTCTCGAAGAAGTTGTGGACGTCCTTGGCGCCCGGGACCCGGTTGCCCAGCAGAAAGTCGAACTGCTGCTGTCCTCCTCCAAACAGGAAGAGGTGGTCGTCGAGGCCTGTCAGGACGTGGTTCCTGACGGGGAATTCCGCGCTGCCTTCCATGCACTGCCCCAGGTCTTATTGCGAAGAGCAGGCGATGTCGGTCACTTCCGCCGGACCGGGTTCCACGTGCTCGCGCACCGCAGCCGCAGCGGTGGCGCGGCGGAAGATCTCCGCCCAGGCCTGTTCCTTGTAGTTGCTCCGGCTGCGGTGCACGGCACGCTCGAATGCCGCGGCGGTCAGCTGCGCCCGAAGCGGTGCGTCGCCGAGCAGCCGCTGCATGGCCTGGACCCACTGTCG
>NZ_JBFPGY010000089.1:0-11660 GCF_041083715.1 Sphaerotilus sp. | reverse complement strand
CGCGTCCCCAGGGCGAGCCGACCACCGACAACTTCCGTCTCGTCGAAACCCCGGTGCCCGAACTGGCGGAGGGCCAGGTGCTGGTGCGCCACCACTACCTGAGCCTGGACCCCTACATGCGCGGCCGCATGAACGACGGCAAGAGCTACGCCCAGCCGCAGCCGCTGGACGCCGTGATGATCGGCGGCACGGTCGGCGAGGTGGTTGCCTCGCGCAACGGGCATTTCGATGTCGGTGACCACGTCGTCGGCATGGGGGGCTGGCAGGACTACGCGGTGGTGGACGCGAACCAGCGTGGCGTGCTGCAGAAGGTGGACACGCGCCACATCCCGCTGTCGGCCTACCTCGGCGCGGTCGGGATGCCGGGCGTGACCGGCTGGTACGGGCTGGTGAAGATCATCGACCCGAAGCCGGGCGAAACCGTCGTGGTCAGCGCTGCCAGCGGTGCCGTCGGCTCGGTGGTCGGCCAGCTCGCCAAGGCGCGCGGCTGCCGTGTCGTCGGCCTCGCGGGCGGCCCGGACAAGTGCGCCTACGTGACGGACGAACTCGGCTTCGACGCCTGCATCGACTACCGCCAGTTCCCGGACCTGAAGTCGCTGTCCGGCGCACTCAAGGCCGCATGCCCGAACGGCATCGACGGCTACTTCGAGAACGTCGGCGGCGTGATCCTGGATGCCGTGATGCTGCGTGCCAACGCCTTCAGCCGCGTGGCGATGTGCGGGATGATCGCTGGCTACAACGGCGAGCCGATGGCGATGGCCAACCCGGCGCTGATCCTGGTCAACCGCATGAAGATCCAGGGCTTCATCGTCAGCGAGCACATGGACGTGTGGCCGCAGGCGCTGACAGAACTCGGCACGGGCGTGGCGACCGGGCAACTCAAGTACCGCGAGTCGGTCGCGCAGGGCATTGCCAGTGCACCGGAAGCGTTCCTCGGGTTGCTGAAAGGCAAGAACTTAGGCAAGCAACTCGTCAAGCTGGTTTGAGGCGGGCACGGCGATGAAGTCACTCATGGGCAAGACGGCCGTGCTGACCGGTGCGGCGTCCGGGTTCGGGCTGGAGCTGGCGCGGTTGTGTGCAGGGCAGGGCATGAAGATCGTCATGGCCGACGTGCAGCAGGACGCGCTCGACCGGGCGGCTGGGGAGATCGCCGCACTCGGTGCGCCGAACGGTGCAGAGGTGCTGGCGTTCCGGCTCGACGTGTCCAAGGCGGACCAGGTGGAGGCGCTGGGGGCGGCGACGCTCGCCCGCTTCGGTACGCCGCATCTGGTGTTCAACAACGCCGGTGTCGGCGCGGGCGGGCTGATCTGGGAGCACACGCTGGCCGACTGGGAGTGGGTTGTCGGTGTGAACCTGATGGGCGTGGCCCATGGGGTGCGCGTCTTCACGCCGATGATGCTGGCCGCCGCCCAGGCCGACCCGGACTGGGATGGCCACATCGTCAACACCGCGTCGATGGCCGGGCTGCTGAACACGCCGAACATGGGCGTCTACAACGTGACCAAGCACGCGGTGGTGAGTCTTTCGGAGACGCTCTACCAGGACCTGTCACTGGTCACGTCACAGATCAGTGCCAGCGTGCTGTGCCCCTACTTCGTGCCGACCGGCATCCACCAGAGCGAGCGCAACCGGCCCGCCGACCTGCCCGTTGTGCCACCGACACCGAGCCAATCGATCGGCAAGGTGATGGGGGACAAGGCCGTGAGCAGCGGCAAGGTCAGCGCCGCGGAGGTGGCGCAGAAGGTGGTGGACGCGGTGCTGGCCGGGCAGTTCTACATTTACAGCCACCCCAGGGCGATCGGGCTGGTCGGCACGCGGCTGGAGGATGTGCTGCAAGGCCGCAACCCGACCGATCCGTTCAAGGACCGGCCGGATCTGGGGGACAAGCTGCGGGCGGCGTTGCGCGGCGGTTGAGCCCGAACGTGGATGGGCGGTCCCCGTCACAATGTGGCATGACCGATCTTCGTTCCGATTTTTCTTCCGACTCCGACACCCACGTCCACACCCTCGCCAACGGTGTGCGCGTGCTGACCATCGTGCAGCCGCACATGGAAAGTGCCTGCGTCAGCATCTATGTGCGCACCGGCAGCCGCCACGAAAGCGCCCGGCTCAACGGCATCAGCCATGTCGTCGAGCACATGGCGTTCAAGGGCACCCGCACCCGCGATTGCCAGCAGGTCAACCTCGACGCCGAGCAACTCGGCGCCGAAGCCAACGCCCACACCGACAAGGACCACACCGCCTACCACCTGCGCGGGCTGGCGCAGCACGCGCCGCAGTTCATCCGGATGCTCGGTGACATCGTGCTGGAGAGCCAGTTCCCCGAGGTGGAGCTGGAGCGGGAGCGGCAGGTGATCCTGCAGGAGTACCTGGAGGACGAGGACGACGCGCTGTCCACCGCGTTCAAGCTCTTCGATGAGGCCTGCTACGGCCGCCACCCGCTGGCGCAACCGGTGATCGGTCGTCGACGCAACATCGAACGCTTCAGCCGCGACGAGCTGATGGGCTATGTGCAGCGCCAGTACACCGGCTCGAACGTCATCGTCGCCGTGGCAGGACCAGTCGATCCGCAGGCGATGGCCGCGCAGGCCGAGACCGTGTTCGGCGCCATGCCCGCCGGGACGCCGAACCTCGTTGCCGCGCCGGCCTACCTCGGTGGCGTGCGTGCGCGGCGCCAGAGCGGCTCCAGCCAGACCCATGTCGTGCTGGGGTTTCCGGTACCGACCCAGTGCGATCCGGACATGCCCGCCGCCGTGATGGCTGCGACGGTGTTCGGCGAAGGCATGAGTTCGCCTCTGCTCGACCGGGTTCGCGAACGACTCGGGCTGGTCTATTACGCGAGCTGCTCGGCGGATGTATCGGATCTGGCGGGCCAGTTCGTCATCGAGGCATCGACCACGCCAGAGCACCTGGACGCGCTGTTCGAAGAGGTCACCACGCTGCTGCGTGGCCATTCCATGTGCATCGATCCGGTGCAACTGGAGCGTGCCCGCAACCAGCTGGCGGTGCGCAGCGTACGGGCCCGCGAGCGCTCGCAGCGTCGGTTGGAGGGGGCAGCGCAGGACCTGTTCGTGTTTGGCCGCGTGCGTCCATCCGGCGAGTGGATGGAACGGATCGCGTCGATCGATGCCGACACGGTGCGCCTGCAATTCGAGCGCATGCTGGCTGCGCCGGTGTCGGCGGCCATCACCGGCAAGGTGCCGGTCGGAGCGAAGGAGCGCTGCCGCGACCGGCTGGCGATGCTGCAGGGCGGCTGAGGCCGGTGCCCTCAGTGGGCATGGCCGTGTTCGTGCGCGTGGCCGTGCCTGTGCCCGTGGTGATGGTGATCCTCGGTTGGCATGGCGCATGGCCGGGTGAAGGGCACCCGCATGGCCTGCAGTGTCACGTGCTCGATGCCGAAACGGTCGTGCAACTGCGTGGTGGCGTTCTGCAGGAACGCATCGTCGGCATGGCCTTCTGGCATGGCGAGGTGCGCGGTCATCGCAATCTCGGACGTGCCCATGGCCCAGACGTGCAGGTCGTGGACCCGCGACACGCCGGGCAGCGCTTCGAGCAGGGTCTGCACAGCGTGCAGGTCCACGCCATCGGGCACGCCGTCGAACAGCAGGTGCAGCGACTGCCGGAACAGGCTCCAGGTGCCGACGACGATCACCGCGGCGATCAGCAGGCTGACGACCGGGTCGAGCCAGGTCCAGCCAAATGTCAGGGCCAGCCAGCCGGCCACCACGACACCGGCCGACACGAGTGCATCGGCGGCCATGTGCAGGAAGGCGCCGCGGATGTTGAGGTCGCTGTCCCGGCCTCGCATGAAGAGCAGCGCCGTCGCCGTGTTGATGGCGATGCCGACGCCGGCCACGGCCATCACGGTGAGTCCCTCGGTCGGTTCCGGTGTCTGTAGTCGCAGCACGGCTTCCCAGGTCAGCGAACCCATTGCCACCAGCAGCAGCACGGCGTTGACGAAGGCGGCGAGAACGCTGGCACGTTTCCATCCGTAGGTGTGGCGCGCATCGGGCTGTAGTCGACTCGCCAGCGCACCGACCCAGGCCAGCACCAGGCCGATCACGTCGCTCAGGTTGTGTCCGGCATCGGCCAGCAGGGCCAGCGAGCTGACTTTCCAGCCGTAGAACGATTCGATCGCGACAAAGGCGATGTTCAGCGCGATGCCGATGGCGAAGGCGGCGTTGAAGTTGGCCGGGGCATGGCTGTGGTCGTGGCCTGCACTCATGTTGGTTCTTTCCGATCCAGCCCGACATCCGGGCGACGTGGATCCGATGATAGGTGCAGTCCGTGCCGGGTCAACCCGACCGGAGCCGATGCCGTTGAGTCCAGAGTGACAGTGGGTTCACTCTCGAAAAGGAAGATCATGAAATCGAAGGCGTTGGTTGTTATCGCGTGTGCCGTTACCTTGGCGGTCACTTCCGGCATGGCACAGGCCAAAGGCTGTCTCAAGGGTGCGGCTGCAGGCGCCGTGGCGGGGCATCTTGCCGGGCACCACGCGGTGGTCGGCGCCATCGGTGGTTGTCTGGTCGGGCGGCACTTGGCCAACAAGAAGCCCGAGCCGCCGAAGCAGCCGCCTGCTGCGCCTGCGAACTGACACTGAACACGGGCAGCCCCGCGGCTGTCCGTGTCGGCCCGGCTCGGTCAGGTCGTCTCGGTGTCCGTTCCGTCGGGCAGGTGGATGAGGCCGGTGTGGTAGTTGTACTCCAGCACTTCGCCATGGCGGGCCCACTCGATGGCGACCTGCAGCACCTGAATGGCTTCCGAGGGACTGAGCTGCTCGTGCAGCATGTGCAGGAATGGCTCCTCTGGAAGCTGCCCGCTGGGCTGCTGTTCCAGGCTATGGCGGATGTGCGCCACCAGCGGCACGCGCGACAGCACCTGCTGGCCGAACAGATCCTGCCGGACAGCGTGGCTGCTGGTGACGTAGTGCTGTCCCAGCGGCGTGAGTGCCAGATCGCCCTCGGCCAGCTGTGCCAGTCCCAGCAGATGCAGGGCATGCGCCAGCGGCAGCAGCGCATCGTCGGACAGCTCGGTTTCCTCGGCCAGGCGTGGCAAGTCCGCACGGCCATGGAACGGGTCTTCGTGCAGGACCTCCAGCAAGCCTTCCATGCGCGCCACGTCCGCCTGCGGCAGGCGCTCGGCGATGTGGGGACGCTCGGCTTCAGCCGCCACGCCGCCACCGGTGCGCGCAGCGCGTCCAGCACTGGCCGTCATGAGTGCATAGACTTCGTCCACCAGCGCCCGCACTTCCAGGCTGTCCGGATCCCGCGGGCGCGGCATGGAAATCGCCAGCTCCGAGCGCACACGTCCCGGATCACTCGCGAACACCAGCACGCGGTCGGCCATCAGCACCGCTTCTTCGATGTTGTGCGAGACCACCAGAATGGCCTTGGTCGAGATGGATCGGCGCACCCACAGATCGAGGATGTCATCGCGCAGGCGCTCGCCGGTGAGCACATCCAGCGCGGAAAACGCCTCGTCCATCAGCAGCACGTCCGGCTCCACGACCAGCGCCCGTGCGATGCCGACCCGCTGGCGCATCCCGCCCGACAGTTCCCGGGGCAGGGCGCCTTCGAATCCTGCCAGCCCGATGAGTTCGATTGCCGACTCTGCACGGCGCGAGCGCTCCGCTTCCTTCACGCCCCGGGCTTCCAGCCCCAGCTCGACGTTCTGCTGCACCGTCAGCCATGGAAACAGCGCAAACGACTGGAAGACCATGCTGATGCCGCGTGCGGGCCCGTAGAGCGGCTGGTCGCGGTAGAGCACTTCGCCATCGTCGGCCGGAATCAACCCGGCCATGATCCGGAGCAGCGTGCTCTTGCCTGATCCGGACTGGCCGAGCAGCGCGACGATTTCACCATCCCTGAGAGTGAAATCGACGCCTTCCAGCACTGGCCGGCGGGTGCCTTCGGAGGAGCGGAAGCTCTTTCCGACCTGCTTGAGTCGGAGAATGGTGTCGGACATGGTCGGATTCCTCAGGCGTGCAGGCGGTCTTCGGCCAGGCGATAGAGCCGGCGCCAGACCAGGTGGTTCATGCCCATCACGAACACGCACATCACGCCGATGCCCAGCGCGATGCGCGGAAAGTCGCCGATGGCGGTCATGCGGGCGATGTAGCTGCCCAGGCCCTGGGCTTCGAGCGTGGTGCTGCCCCAGGTCACGTATTCGGCCACGATGCTGGCATTCCAGGACCCGCCGCTGGCCGTCAGCGCACCGGTGATGAAGCTGGGGAACACGGCCGGCAGCAAGTAGCGTCTCCAGCGCAACCAGCCTTTCAGGCCGAGGTTCTCCGCAGCGAAGCGCAGTTCACCAGGCACTGTGGAGGCGCCGGCGATGACGTTGAAGAGGATGTACCACTGCGTGCCGAAGACCATCAGCGGAGACAGCCACAGGTCCGGGTCGAGCTTCCAGTGCACCAGCAGGACCACCACCACCGGGAATGTCAGGTTGGCCGGGAAGGCGGCGAGGAACTGCGCCACCGCCTGCAGGCGGCCGGCCCAGCGGGGATTCATTCCGATCCAGATGCCCGCCGGCACCCAGACCAGCGCCGCCAGCGCGATCAGCACGACCACCCGCAGCAGCGTGTAGCAACCCAGCACGAAGACATGGACGACTTCGTTCCAGCCCACCTCGGCATGCACGAATGTGAGCAGCCGCCAGACCGAGAGCAGGACGGCTGCAGCCAGCACGCTGTCCCAGCCGCGCTCCCACAGGGGGTTCGGTGACCGCGCGCGGGCCAGGATGGAGGTGCCGTCATGGGAGCGCCGAAACCACATCAGACTGCGGCCCAGGCGCACGGAGACCAGGTCGGCCACCGCATTCAGCAGGCGCGCCCGCCGCAGCCAGGTGAGCAGCCACGATCCCGGGGCCAGATCGACGCCACCTTCGTCGAAGCGGAACTTGTCGGCCCAGGCCACCAGCGGGCGGAACAGCAACTGGTCATAGATCAGGATTCCCACCAGCATGGCGCTGATCGCCCAGCCGATGGCATGCAGGTCGCGCGCCTCGATCGCCAGCGCGATGTAGGAGCCGACGCCAGGCAGGCGGATGTTCTGGTTGGACACCGAAATGGCCTCGGATGCCACGACGAAGAACCAGCCGCCGGACATGGACATCATCATGTTCCACAGCAGCGCCGGCATCGCGAAGGGCAGCTCCAGCCGCCAGAACCGTTGCCAGCCCGAGAGATGGAAGATGCGCGCGGCTTCTTGCAGTTCGGCCGGCACCGTGCGCAGCGACTGGTACAGACTGAAGGCCATGTTCCAGGCCTGCGAAGTGAAGATCGCAAAGATCGCCGCACACTCCACGCCGAGCAGCCTGCCCGGAAACAGCGCGATGAATCCCGTGACGGTGATCGACAGGAATCCCAGCACGGGAATCGACTGCAGCACGTCCAGCAACGGCACCAGCACCCGTTCAGCCCAGCGGTACTGGCTGGCCAGCACGGCGAACACGGCACTGAACAACAGCGAGGCGACCATCGCCAGTGCCATCCGCAGCGTGGTGCGCAGCAGGTAGTACGGCAGCATCGTCGGATCCAGCGACAGTGGCAGGGTTTCGCCCAGGTGATAGGGGCGCGCCATCTGCGGCCCCACCCAAGCCAGACCGACCAGCAGCGCGAGCACCAGCGGCAGCAGCGCCCAGTCCCAGGCGGAGCCCCAGCGCGACACCGTGCCCGCTGCGGGGGCTGCAGGCAATCGAACAAACGACGAGAAATCGAGCATCAACGAAGGGGAGAAAGGAGCGTGAAACCGAGACCGGCCCTGCATGGACCGAACATGGGGCCGCATCATGCCAGTCCCGTGTGACAGCCCGATTTCGGCGATTCGTCACCCGGATTCCTGCCTGCGTGGCACGGGCGCTGTGCGAGCGGGCTCATCGGTCAGGAGATCTTGTGCACTCGACGTCGGCAAAACCGCCGCCGCGGACCACCACGGTGGTCGCGCTCTTCTGCCGAAGGTAGTTGGGCGGCGGCAACCCGAGGGCCGTCGAGACCATGTGGTAGTCGCCCCACTTGAGATAGCCGTCCGATCGGACGCTGGCGTTGGCATAGGCGGAGCCGAGCGTCAGGCGCAGCTCCGTGCTGCCTTCTCGGTACTGCAGGTAGGCATGCACCCCGGTGCAATCGAATCGTTGCAGATCGGCTGGCAGCGGCATGCTGAAACGGGTGGCCAGGGTGATGACCAGTCCCGCTGCCAGCAACCACGGAAGCGGTCGTATCCAGGACCATGGCCTCTGGAACGCGCGCTTGTCGGCGCCCACAGGGCTGGCCACAGGCGCCGTCACGCTGGCGGTGCTTGGCGGGAGCCGGTCTGGCACGGAGGCCAACGCTTTGGGGGCATCGGCTTCCGGCCGGGTCGGAGCCTCGGGCGCCCGGACCCTGGTGCGCTCCAGCCGGGTGCGCATGGGCGCCAGCCCGGGCGCCGTGCGCCGGATGATCCGGCTTTCCAGCAGGACGAATGCAGCCGCAAGAAGGGGCACCACCACGGTCAAGCCAGGCGACTGCTGACGGACCCAGTCGACAACCAGCGCATCCGACATCGCGATGTCCCCGGCGATCCAGCCCAGCAAGGCTGCGCCGCACTGCACCAGCAGTGGAAATCGCTGTATCAAGGTGGTGACGAACAAGCTGCCAAACATCAGCAGCGGCATGCTGATCAACAGACCGAGGGTCAGCATCCATCCATCGCCATGTGCGACGGCCGCCAGCCCGACGACGTTGTCCACGCTCATGATGAAATCGGCGGCGATGACGGTACCGACGGCTGACCACAGATTGGCCGAGTTCGCTTCGACAGTGGCGTCGGGTGCCGCGTCTTCGATCAGCAGCAGCTTGACGGCGATGACCAGCAACAGCACGCCCCCCACGATCTTGAGCAGCGGCAGGCTCAGGACCACACCAGCGATCAAGGTCATCAGGACACGAAGAACGACGGCCCCCATGGTTCCGATCACCATGGCGCGCCGCCGTTGCTCGCCAGGCAATGCCCGGCAGGCCAGTGCGATGACCATGGCGTTGTCGCCACTGAGCAGCAGATCGACGATCAGCAGAGCACCAATGGTGTCGATGTAATGCACCACGCCTTCCAGGCCCGTGTCATTCATGCTGCCAGGTCCAAGTAGGAATGCCGGATCACCGCTGCTCGGACGGTTTTCCCGGGCCGGTCTTGAAAAACCTCAGGAAATCGGCGTCTGGTGAAAGTACGAGGGTCGGGTTCGATTCAGCCAGTGCCTGCCGATAGGTCTGCAGGGAGCGGTACAGGCGATAGAACTGCGGATCCCGATTGAACGCGCGGGCCAGGATCTGGTTCGCGTTTGCATCGGCTTCGCCACGGGTGATCTTGGACTGCCGCTGGGCTTCGGACAGGATGACCGTGCGTTCCCGGTCGGCTTTGGACTGGATCTTCTGCGCCCACTCGAAACCCTGCGCCCGCAGTTCCTTGGCCTCGCGCTGACGTTCGGATTTCATGCGGTCGTAGATCGCCTGGCTGGTTTCCTTGGGCAGGTCGGCACGGTGAAAGCGGACGTCCTCGACTTGGATTCCCCAAGGTTTGACGCGCTCCGAAACGTCTGCCTGAATCTGCATGACGATGCGTGGCCGCTCCTCAGACAGCAGTGCCGGCAACATGACCTGACCAAGCTTGCGGCGCAGCGCCGAACTCACCACCTGATTGACTTGTGGTGCCGCCTGCTCGAAGGTCCGCAATGACTGGTAAAACTGGAGCGCATCGGTGATCCTGAACCGGGTATAGGGCTGAATCTCGATGCGTTTCTGGTCACCCAGGATGACCTGCTCGGTGGCCGGCTCCAACGTCAGAAGCCGTTTGTCGTAATAGACCAGAGAGTCGACAAAGGGCCATTTCACCTTGAGACCCGGTGTCGTCACGACCTGATCAGGGGCACCCAGTCGAATGATGAGCACTTGCTGGGTTTCATCCACCGTGTAGAGCACGGTGGAGCTGAGCCAGACCAGACCCAGACAGACCATCAGCACCAGCCAGCCAGCGCGGCCCTTCATTTCGCGGGCTCCCTTGAGGAAACCTTGTCCCTGTCGGTCATGGGCAGGTAGGGAACAATGCCCGATACCCCCTTGCCGGAACTGTCGATGATGACCTTGGTGGCGTGCCGGAGTACGTCGTCCACGCTCTCCAGATACAGGCGCCATGCCGTGACTTCCTTGGCTTGTCCATAGGACGCATAGACAGACAGAAACCCCTTGGCATCCCCTTCTGCCAGATTGACGATCTGTGACTGGTAGGCCTGGGCCTCCTGAATGATGCGATTGGCCTCTCCACGCGCGCGCGGCAGGATGTCATTGGCATAGGAATCGGCGTCGTTGCGGGCTCGCTCCTGGTCGGCGCGGGCCCGCTGCACGTCGTTGAATGCATCGATCACGGCCTTGGGCGGATCGACACGTTGCAATTGAACCTGCACGATGAGGATCCCTGATTTTTCCTTGTCCAGCAGGCGCTGGAGCAGATCCCGTGTCTCGTCGGCGATCTGCTGCCGCTTGTCGGACATGGCCGACTGAATCGGTGTGCGGCCGATGATTTCACGCAACGCACTTTCTGCCGTGACCTTGACCGCCTGCGGCGCATCCTGAATGTTGAACAGGAACTGGCTGGCATCCTTGATGCGCCATAGCACCGTGCATTCCGCTTCGACAATGTTCTCGTCGCCTGTCAGCATCTGTCCTTCGTGAAAGTCCTCCTGACTGTCCGATCCGGACAGACGGAGATTGCCGAGCTGCAACTGCTTGACCTCCGTGACCTTGGGCAGCCAGACGGTCTCGACAGGAAACGGCCAGTGAAAATGCAGGCCTGGCCCGGTTGTTTCGGCATGGCGCCCGAATTGCAGGATCACGCCCTGCTCATCGGGCTGCACTTTGTAGAAGCCGGATGCAATCCAGGTCAGCAGCAGCAAGCTGACCAGCAGTGTCAATCCGCGTCCCTGGAGATCGAGCAGCTGCACGTAGTACCACGCCAGCAACTTCATTCGACGCGTCCGCGGCATACCGGCCCCGGTCTGCCCCTCGGGCTCGGTATCTTGCATCTGCAGTCCTGTTGATTATTTTTCCGGTCTTCCTGCGCAGGCCGACGAGTGGCCAGATTGTCATGGAAACGGGCCGCAGCATCCCTGGCCACTGTTGCACTTTACCTGCGGAAATATTGAATTCCGCAGCGCATGGCGTTTGCGCGAGCAGAGTGGTTGGTCGATGTTTTCCGCTTTGTGAAGCTGTGTTGTTTTTCTGAGTTTGTCGTTTGTGTTTTTGTTTTTACTTTCATGTATTTATATTGCTGCAATGTGAATCATGCCGCTTCTGCCGCGCTTCTTCGGATGCTTGGTGCGTGCCAGAAGCGCACCATTGCAGACGAAACTGATGCGGGAGACTCCCGCTGGCGTCAGTAGAACTATTATGGAACGAACATGATCAGAGACTGGTCCTACAAGTCGTCGATTTATGCTTTTTCGGTGCTGTTCGTCATGGCAGCTGTCTTTTCTTGCGTGATGGGCCTGAATACAAGAATATTCTATCTGAACGAAAATCAGATATTGTATATATATTCAACATCGGCTCAGGTGATTGCCGGAATTTATGGATTGACTTTGACCGGATTCATTTTTTATCGCAATGAACTCAGTCGGGAGGAGTTCGAGGA
>NZ_JBFPGY010000088.1:0-11743 GCF_041083715.1 Sphaerotilus sp. | reverse complement strand
CCCGGCACCAGCCACTCGCAGCGCTCCTCGCTCACCTGGTTCAGCGCGTAGATCGGCACCGTCACCGTCACGCCGTCCTTGGCATCGCCCGGATCGTGCAGGTAGGTGGCCAGGCAGTCGATGCCGCCCAGCCGGAGCGTTTTCGGAAACGCGGTGGTCGTGATGCCCGCCGCCTCGTGGCGCATCAGCTCGTCGCGGGTCAGGTGCAGCAGCTTCGGCCCCGACAGCTCCGCCTTGCTCTCGTGGCGGTACCAGCGCTCGAAGGTCGCGCCGCTGACGACGTCGCGCGGCAGCTGCGCGTCGTAGTAGGCGTGGATCAGCTCGTCGTCGACCAGCACGTCCTGGCGGCGCGACTTGTGCTCCAGTTCCTCGACCTGCCGGATCAGTTTCTGGTTGTGGGCGAGGAAGGGCAGCTTCGTCTCCCACTCGCCATTGACCAGCGCCTCGCGGATGAAGATCTCGCGCGCGGCCGGCGCATCGACGTTGCCGAAGTTCACCCGGCGGTTGCTGTAGATCACGATACCGTAGAGCGTGGCCCGCTCCAGCGCGGTGACCTCGGCGGCCTTCTTCTCCCAGTGCGGCTCCAGCAGCTGGACCTTGAGCAGGTGGCCGGCGATCGGCGGAATCCAGGCCGGATCGATCGCCGCCAGCCCGCGCCCGAACAGCCGCGTTGTATCGACCAATTCGGCCGCGACCAGCCAGCGGCCCGGCTTCTTGCTCAGGTGCGCGCCCGGATGGCGCCAGAACTTGATGCCGCGGGCACCCAGGTACCAGTCCTCGTCCTCGGACTTCAGGCCGATGTTGCCCAGCAGGCCGGCGAGCATCGACAGGTGGATCTGGTCGTAGGTGGCGGGCGAGCCGTTGAGGCGCCAGCCGTGTTCGGCGACCACGGTGTGGAGCTGGCTGTAGATGTCGCGCCACTCGCGCACGCGGCGCGGGCTGACGAAACTCTCGCGCAGGCGCTGCTCCTGCTGGCGGTTGCTGAGCTTGTGCGCGGCGCCTTCGGCCGGCGCGTGGTGGCCTCGGCCCTCGTCGATCCACTTCCAGAGCTTCAGGTAGCCCATGAACTCCGAACGCTCGTCGTCGAACTTCTTGTGCTTCTCGTCGGCGTTCTGCTGCTGGTCCATCGGCCGGTCGCGCACGTCCTGCACGCTCAGCGCCGACGCGATGACCAGCACCTCGTTCAGCGCTTCGCGGTTGCGCGCTTCCAGGATCATGCGACCCACCCGCGGGTCGAGCGGCAGCCGCGCCAGCTCCTGGCCGATCGGCGTCAGCTCGTTCAGGTCATCGACCGCGCCGAGTTCGCCCAGCAGCGCGTAGCCGTCGGCGATGGCCTTGCGCGGTGGCGGCTCCAGGAAGGGGAAGTCCTCGACCAGCCCGAGCCGCAGCGACTTCATGCGCAGGATCACGCCGGCCAGCGACGAACGCATGATTTCCGGGTCGGTGAAGCGCGGGCGGCCGAGGAAGTCCTTCTCGTCGTAGAGCCGGATGCAGATGCCGTTGGCCACGCGCCCGCAGCGGCCGGCACGCTGGTTGGCCGCCGCCTGCGAGATGGGTTCGATCTGGAGCTGTTCGACCTTGGTGCGGTAGCTGTAGCGCTTGACGCGGGCGTGGCCGGTGTCGATGACGTAGCGGATGCCGGGCACCGTCAGCGAGGTTTCCGCGACGTTGGTGGCCAGCACGATGCGTTTGCCGCCGCCGGTCTCGAAGACGCGGTCCTGCTCCTGCTGCGACAGCCGCGCGAACAGCGGCAGGATGTCGGCGTGGCGGTGCAGCGGCTGGTGGCTGAGGTGCTTGCGCAGGTGGTCGGCGGCATCGCGGATCTCTCGCTCGCCGGGCAGGAAGATGAGGATGTCGCCCGATCCGCTGCGCCAGAGGTCATCCACCGCGTCGGCGATGGCATCGTCGAGGCCGTAGTCCTTGCTGTCCTCGAACGGCTTCCAGCGTTGCTCGACCGGGAAGGTGCGCCCGCTGACCAGGATCACCGGCGCCGGCCCCTTGGCGGAAGCGAAGTGCTGCGCGAAGCGGTCGGCATCGATGGTGGCCGAGGTGACGACGATCTTCAGGTCGGGCCGGCGCGGCAGGATCTGGCGCAGGTAGCCGAGCAGGAAGTCGATGTTGAGGCTGCGCTCGTGGGCCTCGTCGATGATCAGGGTGTCGTAGGCACGCAGCAGCGGGTCGGACTGGGTCTCGGCGAGCAGGATGCCGTCGGTCATCAGCTTGACCGAGGCGCCGGCCTGCAGGCGGTCCTGAAAGCGCACCTTGTAGCCGACCACCTCGCCCAGCGGCGATTTCAGCTCGTCGGCGATGCGCTTGGCGACGGAGCTGGCGGCGATGCGGCGCGGCTGGGTGTGGCCGATCAGGCCCGAGCCACCGGCACCCAGACCGCGGCCGAGTTCGAGTGCGATCTTGGGGATCTGCGTGGTCTTGCCCGAGCCGGTCTCGCCGCAGACGATGATGACCTGGTGGTCGCGCATCGCCCGCGCGATTTCCTCGCGCCGGGCCGACACCGGCAGCGTGTCCGGATAGGTGATCGGCGGAACGGGATTGGCGGGGCGGCGCGTGGGCGCGGCGGCAGCGGCAGTCCGCTTCGGCGGCGCGGCGGGAGGGGTGGGGAGCGTCGGGTTCACAGGGGGCGGATTATCGCCGCCCTGCCCCGTGGCCTGCTGCGCTCAGGTCGGCGCGTCGGTCGGCATGCCGTATTCCATGATGTTGAGCACCGCGCCCTGCGGATCCTGCAGCACCGAGAAACGCCCGACGCCGGGAATGTCGGTCGGCGGCACGATCACCTTGCCCCCCAGCGCCGCGCACTCGCCGGCCGTTTCATCGGCGTTGTCCACCGTCACATAAGGGCACCAGTTGGGCGGCATCCCCGGCGGGGCGTTCGGCGGAATGCCCATGATGCCGCCGATGGGCGTGCCCCCGACCTTGAGGATGCGGTACGGGCCTTGCGGCATCGGCATGGTCTCGACGGTCCAGCCGAAGAGCTGGTGGTAGAAATCAGCCGAATGCACCGGGTCGGTGGTCATCAGCTCGGTCCAGCTGATTGCGCCGTGGGTCTTGAAAACATCCATGCGGGTCTCCTCGTGGGGGTTGTGCGTCGCATCGTGCGACGATGGATTCACTGCGTCAAGTTGAGGAAACCAGCCCCCGACGCCGATCCGATGTCCACCCGGTCACACCCGCAGAACCGTGCCAGCGCCTGCAATGCCGCGGTGAACGCCGGCCGGAACTCGTCCAGATCCCGATCGGGCATCGGATCCTCGACATGCACGCTCAGCAACTCAAAGCGACGCTCGCGCCGATGGGCCTTGCAATCCACCCGCCCCACGAACCGGTTCCCGAACAGGACCGGCAGACAGAAATACCCGTACACCCGCTTCGGCGCTGGTGTGTAGCACTCCAGCCGATAGTCCAGCCCGAACAAGCCGCTCAGCCGCTCCCGGTGGATCACCACGTTGTCGAACGGCGAGAGCAGCCGGACCGTCCGGCTGGCGGTGGGTATCGCGCGGCCCAGCGCCGCGGCATCCACATAGGCGTCCGGCAACGTCGCACTCTCCAGCGGCACCAAGGACCGATCAGCGAGCCGCTCGTCCAGCGCGCGGCGCATCGCGTCCCGGATGGCCTGCCCCGTCCGGAGATGCAGCAATTGCGCCCAGGTCACGATCCCATGCGCCCGCACCACCGTGTCCAGCAGGTAGCGCGCAGACTCGTCCACCGCCGGTACACGCAGGTCCAGCCCGCTCGGCAGCACCCGCTCGGCCAGGTCGTAGACCTTGTCCATCCCCCGGCGCTCGCACACCATCAGATCACCCTGCATGAAGAGTCGGTTGAGCGCGTGCTTGACCGGCCCCGCGGTCCACCAGCCGCCCTTCACGGTCGAGGGCCGATGATCCAGGCTGCGCAGCGTCAGCGGCCCATCGAGGTGGATCTGGTCCATGAGCTGGCGCATCACCGTGGCATCGGCCTGGGCGGAGTGCCGGTTGTGCCCGTCGCGCACCGACGCCATCAGCGGCAGCGAAAACCGGTAGTCGCGCATGGGCAGGCAGGACGCGGCGTGGAACCAGTGCTCGAACACCTGCCCCTCGCGCAGCAACGAATTCAGGTGCGCGGGTTCATAACCGGGCACGCGGCTCCACAGGACATGGTGGTGCGCCCGCTCGATCACGGCCACGGTATCGATCTGGACATACCCGAGGTGTTCGATGGCATGCAGCGCCCCAGCCGCTCCATGACCAAAAACAGGCGATGTGCCCAGCCCTTGCTGGTTCAAGGCCAGTGACCTCCACAGTGTTTTCACGGCGCGCCTCTCTTGCTTCGCCACATTGTCCACGGCCTGAGCCACCAGGCGTCCGCGGCAGGTGCTCAGGCACAATCCAGACCCCATGAGCCTCGTCTTTCCACACACCTTCGTCCCCTGGTTCCGCTCGGTCGCGCCGCACATCCACGCGTACCACGGCAAGACCTTCGTCATCGGCATGGCCGGCGAGCTGGTGGCCGCCGGCAAGCTCAATGCGTTCGTGCAGGACCTGTCGCTGCTGCACGCGATGGGCATCAAGCTGGTGCTGGTGCATGGCTTCCGGCCGCAGGTCAACGAGCAGCTGCGCGCCAAGGGCCACGCCTCGCGCTTCAGCCACGGCAAGCGCATCACCGATCCGGTCGCGCTCGACTGCGCGCAGGAGGCCGCTGGCCAGCTGCGCTTCGAGATCGAGGCCGCGTTTTCGCAGGGTCTGCCCAACACGCCGATGGCCAACGCCACGGTGCGGGTGGTGTCGGGCAATTTCCTGACGGCCCGCCCGGTCGGCATCGTCGATGGCGTGGACTTCATGCACAGCGGCGTCGTGCGCAAGGTCGATTCGGCCACCATCCGCCGCGCCATCGACATCGGCGCGCTGGTGCTGCTGTCGCCGTTCGGTTTCTCGCCGACGGGTGAAGCCTTCAACCTGACGATGGAGGATGTCGCCACCGCCACGGCTGTGGCGCTGCAGGCCGACAAGCTGCTGTTCATGACCGAGCTGCCAGGCATCCGCGAGGACCTGGACGACCCGGAAAGCGCCATCGACACCGAACTCGCGCTGGCCGACGCGCGGCGCCTGCTCGCGAAGCTGCCGCCGCCCACCCAGCCGAGCGAGCCCGCGTTCTACCTGCAGCACTGCGTGCGCGCCTGCGAAGGCGGGGTCGAGCGTTCGCACATCCTGCCGTATGCCGCCGATGGGGCGGTGCTGCTGGAGATCTTCACCCACGACGGCGTCGGCACCATGGTGGTCGACGAGAAGCTGGAGAGCCTGCACGAGGCCACGGCCGACGACGTGGGGGGCATCCTGCAGCTGATCGAACCCTTCGAGCGCGACGGCACGCTGGTCAAGCGCAGCCGCACCGAGATCGAGCGCGACATCACCACCTACACCGTCATCGAGCACGACGGCATCATCTTCGGCTGCGCGGCGCTCTACGCCTATCCGGAGGCCAGGACCGCAGAAATGGCGGCGCTGACGATCTCTCCCCAGGTCCAGGGCCAGGGCGACGGCGAGCGCATCCTCAAGCGCATCGAACAGCGCGCCCGTGGCATGGGCCTCGACAGCATCTTCGTGCTGACCACGCGCACGATGCACTGGTTTGTCAAACGTGGTTTCCAGCAAGTCGACCCCGACTGGCTGCCTGAAGCCCGAAAACGCAAATACAACTGGGACCGGCGCTCGCAGGTGCTGGTCAAGAAACTCAGCTGAATCACCCGAAAGGAAAACACCAATGGCACGCACCATTCAATGCATCCTGCTGAAAAAGGAAGCCGAAGGGCTCGACTTTCCGACCTATCCCGGCGAACTGGGCAAGCGCATCTACCAGAGCGTGAGCAAGGAAGCCTGGCAGCAGTGGCTCAAGCACCAGACCATGCTGGTCAATGAAAATCGCCTGAATCTGGCCGATGCACGTGCGCGACAGTATCTGGCGCGCCAGATGGAGAACTATTTCTTCGGCGCTGGCGCCGACCAGCCGCAAGGTTACGTTCCGCCGGCGGAATGATTCGAGATACCCTGACGCCAAGTTCGCACTGGACAGCAGGAAGCAAAAGTTTCTAGAATCCGGCCCGGATCAACCGTTGGGGAATTACACATGACCACCTATCAAGAACTCATCGCGCAGAAGGCCGAACTCGATCGCCTTCAAGCCGAACTGGCCAAGCAGATCGCCGAAACCCTGCGCAATGAACGCGCCGGCGTGATCAGCCAGATCAAGACGATGATGGCCGAACACGGCCTCACCGCCGCCGACCTCGCTTCGGGCAAACCCGGACGCCCGCCGAAAATCGGCATCGCCGAGCCAGGCACGATCCGCAAGGTCGCGGCCAAGTACTGCGACAAGGACACCGGCGAATCCTGGTCGGGCCGGGGCCTGAAGCCCAAGTGGCTGACGGCCGCCCTTGAAAACGGGCGCGCGCTGGCCGAATTTGCCGTCTGACACCTGCAGCGCGCTTCAGGGCAGAGACCTTGCTCTGCCCCATGAAAACCACCTTCGGGTGGTTTTATTTTTTCATTTCAGGCAGACTGCCGAGCCGATTCCAGTGGCGCGGATCATGCAGCCCCGACTGAAGTACGTTGAACATGACTCAGATTCAACCGCCGGCTTCTCTTAAGAATTGAGGGTTGGTTGCGGATTGACAGCCCATCGACCGGTACCTATGCTCCGCCGGTGACTTTTTTCACACTCCATTACCCCATGCACGGTCTGCTCTCGGCGTTACGGTCTCTGGTTCTGTCTGGTCTTGCAGCTTCTGCGCTCACGCTGGTCAGCCTGCCAGTACAGGCCCTGCCGGAGGGCACCGACGCGATCAGTCGCTTCCTGCAGGAGCGCTTCGCGGTGGATGGCACCGCAACGGCATCGACCAGCAGTCGCGCCGAGGACCTGCTCGGCGGCGTCCGGGAAACGGCGTCCGATCTGGTGCTGTCCGCGATGAACTTCCTCGGCGTCCGTTACCGTTTCGGCGGCACCAGCGAAGAAACCGGTTTTGACTGCAGCGGTTTCACGCGCCATGTGTTCGAGAACAGCGTCGGTCTGTTGCTGCCGCGCCGCTCTTCGGAACAGGCGCAGGCACCCGGCCTGCTGTCGATTCGCCAGGACGATCTCAAACCGGGTGACCTGGTGTTCTTCAACACGATGCGCAGCGCGTTCTCGCACGTCGGTATCTATGTCGGTGAAGGAAAGTTCATTCATGCACCACGCACCGGCAGCACCATTCGCGTCGACGACATGCACCAGGATTACTGGCTGCGCCGCTTCGATGGCGCACGCCGTGTCCCGCAATTGAGCACCAGTTCCCCCTCTCGAAGCCTCAATGCCGCGAATGCTGGCAACTGAGTTGTACGGGCGCGTTCTCCAACGGCATCGCGTGCCGCCTGAAACAGGCACAATGCAGCCGCCATGTCGGAACGCAACATCATTGCCATCGTCGATCAGCGCAGTGCCACGGCGCCCCAGCCGGCGCGGCCACGCGTTCCTGCGCTCCAGCCGCCTTCAAATGGCCTGCTGAGTGACGGGCTCGGTCGCCCGCTGCGAGATTTGCGAATATCGGTGACGGACCGGTGCAACTTTCGCTGCAGCTACTGCATGCCGAAGGAAATATTCGACAAGAATCACCAGTTTCTGCCGCAGTCTGCGCTGCTGAGTTTCGAGGAGATTCTCCGGCTGGCGCAGATTTTCGTGGCCCATGGCGTGCACAAGATTCGGCTGACTGGCGGCGAGCCCCTGCTGCGCAAACACCTGGAGCGGCTGATCGACATGCTGGCCGCGCTGCGCACACCGGACGGCACACCGCTCGATCTGACCCTGACAACCAACGGATCCCTGCTCGCGCGCAAGGCGGCCGCACTGAAGGCGGCCGGATTGAACCGCGTGACCGTCAGCCTCGACGGCATGGACGATGCCGTTTTCCGCCAGATGAATGATGTCGATTTTCCGGTGGCCGACGTGCTGGCGGGCATCGACGCCGCAGTGGCCGCCGGCCTCGGGCCGATCAAGGTCAACATGGTGGTCAAGCGGGGCACCAACGAGCAGGAGATCGTGCCGATGGCGCGCCATTTCCGTGACCACCATGGCGGTCAGGTGATCCTGCGCTTCATCGAGTACATGGATGTCGGCGCCACCAACGGCTGGCGCATGGACGAGGTGATGCCTTCAGCCGAGGTCCAGCGCCTGCTCGACGGGCACTTCCCGCTGGAGGCGGTCGACCCCAGCCAGCCTGGCGAAACCGCGGAGCGCTGGCGTTACCGGGACGGGCACGGCGAGGTGGGATTCATTTCATCGGTGACACAGGCCTTCTGTGGTGACTGCAACCGGGCCCGGCTGTCCACCGAAGGGCAGTTGTACCTCTGCCTGTTCGCCCAGCAAGGCCACGATCTGCGCAGTCTGCTGCGCACCGCCCATCCGTCAGGCCGGCCCTACAGCGATGGAGAGATTGCCGCCGCCGTCGGCCTGATCTGGCAGGACCGTGATGACCGCTATTCGCAGCTGCGCGCCAGCCAGCCCGCCAGCGCCGGTGCGTCCGGCCGGCGCATCGAGATGAGCTACATCGGCGGTTGAGCTGCAACTGGCCAACTTGGCCGGCTCAACGCACCAGCAGGCAGACTGCGCGGGCCTCGATCGACTCGCCGCGCCCCACGGGGCCCAGCCGCTCGGCCGTCTTGGCCTTGACGTTGACGCAGTCCACACCGATGTCCAGTGCCAGCGCGATCGCCTCGCGCATGGCCGGGATGTGCGGCGCCATCTTGGGCGCCTGTGCGACGATGGTGCTGTCCACGTTGACGATGGACCAGCCTTCGGCCCGCACGCGACGGGCCGCTTCGGCGAGCAGGCGCCGCGAATCCGCACCCTTGAACTCCACCGCCGTGTCCGGGAAATGCCGGCCAATGTCGCCCAGCCCGGCCGCACCGAACAGTGCGTCGGTGATGGCGTGCAGCAGTGCGTCGGCATCCGAATGGCCGAGCAGCCCGACCGCATGGGGAATGGTCACGCCACCCAGCACCAGCGGGCGGCCAGCGACCAGCGCGTGGGTGTCCCAGCCCTCACCGATGCGCAGCGCGTTCAGGATCATGGAGAGACTCCGGAGCCGATGCCGTAGCTGGGCTTGTCCTTGTCGATCGCCGGGTGCATGTCGTCCATCCACAGCACGTGGTCGGCGTAGCACTGCAGATCGGTCGACAGGTTCGACATCGCGCCATGCAGCCAGAACTCCTTGTGCAGCTCGGACTTGATGTAGGTGATCGCATCCTCGAAATCGCCATCGCCCGCCGACAGGATCAGCCGGTCATAGACACCCTGGGCCGCCAGCTTGATGATCAGCGTGGCAATGCCCACGTCCACACCCTTCTGCACCGAGCGGTGGAACGGATGTGCGCAGCTCGGGCAGGTGGTGTTGAGGTCCTTGATCGTGTAGAGCTGGACGCGCATCTTCGGGCCACGCGGCGGGGCGGACTTGAGCCAGCTGTGGAAGGCGTTCTGGCTCTCGGTGGCCGCGTCCGGGGTCGAGTTCAGGTAGTACGACTCGTAGATCGGCCCGCCATTGAGACGGGTCATCTCGGCCTTGAGCTTGAGGTAATCGAAGGGACGGTTGCGGCCATAGTTGAACAGGTAGGCCCCGTCCACGATCCATACAGTTTTCATGGTGTTGTAGTCCGGAAATAAACGAAAGTCAGGTCAAGCGAAGAAGTCAAGCCAGGAAGATACGTTCTCTGCGGGATCCCGCAATCAGGATGCGCCATTTAAGCTTTTCATCAGCCGCTCGGCGAGGACAAAGTCCTCGGGCCAGGTGACTTTCAGATTGGTGAGGTCCCCAAGTATCAATTTCGGTTTGTGCCCGAGCGCTTCGATGGCGCTGGACTCGTCCGTGACAGCGTCCCCTGCCAGGCGCAAGGCAGGCAGGAGCAAGCCGGCACGGAACATCTGGGGCGTCTGCGCGGCCCACTTGCCGGTGCGGTCGACCGTCGACGACACCCGCCCTCCCTCGGCCTGCTTGAGCGTGTCGGCCAGCGGCAATGCCAGCAGACCGCCCACTTCGTCGTCCAGACAGGCGTCGATCAGGCGATCGACCCAGGCCGGCTGCAACAGGCATCGGGCCGCATCATGCACCAGAACCCAGTCCTGTGGCTGAACACCCCGGGCCTGCAATTCGAGCAGCCCGTTGGCCACGCTCTCCGCGCGCGTGGCACCACCGCAATGCGCCACCCAGGCCCGCTCACCGGCATGGCCAGGCGCCGCAGCATCGAACTGCCCGTCCCCCGGTGACAGCACGACCAGCGTCGCCTCGATGCGCGCCACCTGCGCCAGCGCCGCCAGCGTGTGCGCCACCATGGCCTGACCGGCGACGCACTGGTATTGCTTGGGGCCTCCGGTGCCGGCGCGCAGGCCGACGCCAGCGCAGGGGACAAGGGCAAAACAACGGGGAAGGATTCCGATCTGCATGCCCCGGATTGTCGCCGCTGCCGGGCAGCGGCCTAGAATCGCCGCCGACTTCGCGGCCTGACCGACTCCACCCATGCAGCTTCCCAAGATCGCCCCCGGCAACCGTTTCACCGTGCCCCGCCCGCTCGGTTCCGCCGACGCGCTGCTGCTGTCCCGGTTCGCGCAACAGCACAAGGCAGCCGGACGGATCCTGGGGGTGGTCACGGCCGAGCCGGCCGATGTGCAGCGCCTGCCGGACGAGCTGGCCTTCTTCGCGCCCGAGCTGCGCGTGGCCGTCTTCCCGGACTGGGAGACGCTGCCCTACGACACCTTCAGCCCGCACCAGGACTTGATCTCCGAGCGGCTGGCCACGCTCTGGCGCATCCGCTCGGGCGAGGTCGATGTCGTGCTGCTGCCGGCGACCACCGCGCTGACGCGGCTGGCGCCGCCGTCCTTCATGGCCGGCTACACCTTCCACTTCAAACAAAAGCAGAAGCTCGACGAAGCGAAGCTGAAGACCCAACTCACCCTCGCCGGTTACCAGCACGTCAGCCAGGTCGTCTCGCACGGGGAATACGCCGTGCGCGGCGGGCTGATCGACCTGTTCCCGATGGGCTCGCTCGTGCCCTTTCGGGTCGACCTGTTCGACAACGAGGTCGACTCGATCCGCGTCTTCGACCCCGACAGCCAGCGCAGCCTCTACCCCGTGCCGGAAGTGCGGCTGCTGCCCGGCCGAGAATTCCCGATGGACGAGCGGGCCCGCCAGGACTTCCGGGCCCGCTGGCGCGAGCGCATGGAGGGCGACCCGAGCAAGGCGCGCCTCTACAAGGACATCGCCCAGGGCATCGTCGGCGGCGGCATCGAGTATTTCCTGCCGCTGTTCTTCGACGAGACGGCCAGCATCTTCGACTACCTCGGCCCGAACGCCGTGCTCGCGCTGCACGGCGAGGTCAACGAGGCGCTGGAGCGCTTCTGGACCGAGACCCGCGAGCGCCACCGCTTCCTGCAGCACGACCCCGAGCGGCCCATCCTGCCGCCCGAAGACCTGTACCTGAAGCTGGACGAGTTCTTCACCCGCTGCAACGACCACGCGCAGCTGTCGATCCGCGGCAGCGAGGCGGTGGACTGGGCGCGCCCGCTGCCCGATCTGTCCATCGAGCGCGGCGGCCAGGACCCGCTGCGCAAGCTGGAGGAACACCTCGGCCGCACCGCACGCAGCCAGGGCGAGACGCGCTCGCCGACGCGTGTGCTGATCGTCGCCGAGAGCGCCGGCCGCCGCGAGAGCATGCTGGAGCTGCTGCGCGACCACCGG
>NZ_JBFPGY010000087.1:0-3593 GCF_041083715.1 Sphaerotilus sp. | reverse complement strand
GGCGACGGGCTGGCGGGCAGGTCGAAGCGCAGCTGGTACCACAGCGGCGCGGTGAGCTTGGGCGAATGGTTCCAGGCGTCCGGCAGCGTGATCAGCCGCGCGGCACCGGTGACCGGCAGCTCGCGGGTCGGGGCGCGCACCACGATGGCGTTGCTGATGGTGGTGATGCCCTCCGGGCTGGCGCGGCCGCCGATCTCGACCATCCACAGGCCGATCAGGATCAGCGCCACCACCATCAGGCCCCAGCGCGCAGGGTGCAGCGCAAGCAGCAGCGGACGGCCGCGGTCGGAGCCGATGGACCTGAGCTGGGTCAGCCAGCCGGGCGATGGTGCGGGAGTCGCTGGCGCGGGAGGCGTGGCCACTGAGATGGTGAAATCCGGAAGAATTGAACCCAAGCTTTTGATTCTGCCGGACCACAGCCGGCCCGGACGGGCGGCGACAATCACGCTCCCGGCCCTTGCCTCATAGTTCACATTCATCCCGTGATCCTGCGCCACGCTTTCATCCCCCAGGACAACCGCCGGCTTGCGCATGTCTGCGGCGCGCTCGACGAGCACCTCCGCACGATCGAGGCCGCCTTCGACGTCAGCATCCGCCGGCGCAACGAATCGTTCCGGGTCGAAGGCGCGCGCCGCGCCGCCGAGCGGGCGGTGGCGCTGCTGCAGCAGCTCTACGACCGCGCTGCCGAGGCCATCGAGCCGACCGAGCTGCAGCTCGCGCTGGTCCAGGCGCTGCGGGACGATGCCCCCGCGCTGCGCGTGGTGCATGCCGGCGAGCCGCTGGCCGACGCAGGCGCCGAACCCGAGATCGTCCTGCGCACCCGCCGCAGCGAGCTGGCCGGCCGCACCCGCAACCAGACCACCTACCTGCACAACATCCTCGGCCACGACATCACCTTCGGCCTCGGTCCGGCCGGCACGGGCAAGACCTTCCTTGCCGTGGCCTGCGCGGTGGATGCGCTGGAGCGCGGCTCGGTGCAGCGCATCATCCTCACGCGTCCGGCGGTCGAGGCCGGCGAGCGCCTCGGTTTCCTGCCCGGCGATCTGGCGCAGAAAGTCGATCCCTACCTGCGCCCGCTCTACGACGCGCTCTACGACCTGATGGGCATGGACCGCGTCGGCAAGGCCTTCGAGAAGGGCCAGATCGAGGTCGCCCCGCTGGCCTTCATGCGCGGACGCACGCTCAACCACGCCTTCGTCATCCTCGACGAGGCCCAGAACACCACGCCCGAGCAGATGAAGATGTTCCTGACCCGCATCGGTTTCGGCTCGCGCTGCGTGGTGACCGGCGACACCACACAGGTCGATCTGCCGAAGGGACAGGTCAGCGGCCTGACCGACGCGGCACGCATCCTGCGCAAGGTCCGCGGCATCGCGATGACCCGCTTCACTTCGGCCGACGTGGTGCGCCATCCGCTGGTGGCGCGCATCGTCGAGGCTTACGATGCGGCGCGACCCACCGCCACTGCCGACGACTTCCACCCCGAGCACTGAACCATGCCCGCTGCCCGCCCCGACCTGAGCCTGTCCCTGCAATTCGCCGACCCGCGGCACCGCGCGGTGCTGCCGCGGCACAAGGTGGCGCGTTTCGTCCGCGCCGCGCTGGAGCTGCCTGGCGAGATCACCGTGCGCATCGTCGACGCCGAGGAAGGCCGGCGCCTGAACCTCGATTTCCGCCACAAGGACTACGCCACCAACGTGCTGACCTTCGACTACAGCGCCGAGCCAGTGGTGTCGGCGGACCTGGTGCTGTGCGCGCCGGTGGTCGAGGCGGAGGCCGCCGCGAACGGCAAGGACCTGCTCGCCCACTACGCCCACCTGCTCGTCCACGGCACGCTGCACGCCCAGGGCTACGACCACGAGGACGACGAGGAGGCCGCCGAGTGCATGGAAGAGCGCGAACGCGAGATCCTGGCCGCGCTCGGTTTCGCCGATCCCTACGCCGAAAGCACCCCATGAGCGACACCCCCCAGGCCCTCGACCCGAACCTCTGGCTCGAAGACGTACAGGGCGAGGCCGCGCTCGACTGGGTGCGCGCCCGCAACGACCGCTCGCAGGCCGAACTCTGCGCCCGCCCCGAGTACGCCGACTTCAAGCCCCGGCTGCTGGCGCTGATGAACGCCCGCGAGCGCATTCCCTACGTCAGCCGCGTCGGCCCGCACTTCTACAACTTCTGGCAGGACGCCGCGCATGTGCGCGGCCTGTGGCGCCGCACCACGCTGGCGAGCTACCGGCAGGCCGAGCCTGACTGGGAGACCGTGCTCGACCTCGATGCGCTGGCCGCGGTCGAAGGCGAGAACTGGGTCTGGCATGGGGACGATGTGTGCTCGCCCGCGGTGTCCGGCGGCGAGTGGCGGCGCTGCCTGATCTCGCTGTCGCGCGGCGGGGCGGATGCGACCGTGGTGCGCGAGTTCGACCTGATCGACAAGCGCTTCCTTGGCGCGGACGAAGGCGGCTTCACGCTGCCCGAGGCGAAGAGCACCGCGGGCTGGCTGGACGCCGACACGCTGGTCGTCGGCACTGACTTCGGCCCCGGCTCGCTCACCGATTCCGGCTACCCGCGGGTCATCAAGCGCTGGCGTCGCAGCACACCCTTGAGCGAGGCCGTCACCATCCACGAAGGCGCGGCGAGCGACGTCTCCGCCTGGGTCAGCGTGGACGACACGCCCGGCTTCGAGCGCGTGATCCACGGCCGCTCGGTCGATTTCTACACCACCGAGCTGTGGCTGGTCGGCGCGGACGGTGCGCTGCTGCACCTCGACAAGCCGGCCGACGCCAGCCTCGGCTTCCACGAACACTGGGCGGTGATGGCGCTGCGCAGCGATCTGGTGCAGGGCGACGTCACGCACCCGGCCGGCGCGCTGCTGGTCGCGCAGGCCGATGACCTGCTCGCCGGTCGCCCGCAGTGGACCGCGCTGTTCACGCCGACGCCGACGCGCTCGCTCGGCAGCAGCGCGTGGACCCGCGGCCATGTGCTGCTGAACGTGCTCGACCAGGTGGCGAACCGCGTCGAGGAGCTGCGGCTGGTGGATGGCCGATGGCAGCGCCGCGCCGTGAACCTGCCCGGCCCCGGCGCGCTCGGCATCGCCGCGCTGCACGACCCGCATGTGCCGAATGACCCGCTGGCCGAGCACTACTGGGTCACCTACGCCGACTTCCTGACGCCCGACTCGCTGATGCTGGCCCGCGCCGGCACCGACGAGGTCGAGGTGCTCAAGCAGCGCCCGCGCTACTTCGACAGCGACGGTATGACCGCCGAACAGCGCTTCGCCACCAGCGCCGACGGCACGCAGGTGCCGTACTTCATCGTCCGGCCGAAGGGCTGCCGCGACGACGGCGACAACCCGACGCTGCTCTACGGCTACGGCGGCTTCGAGGTGTCGATGCAGCCGTGGTATTCGGGCGGCTTCGGGCTGGCCTGGTACGAGCGGGGTGGCGTGCTGGTGGTGGCCAACATCCGCGGCGGTGGCGAGTTCGGCCCGGCGTGGCACCAGGCCGCGGTCGGCGAACACAAGCAGCGCAGCTACGACGACTTCATCGCGGTGGCCGAAGACCTCGTGCGCACGCAGGTCACGCGTCCCGAGCGGCTCGGCA
>NZ_JBFPGY010000086.1:0-11754 GCF_041083715.1 Sphaerotilus sp. | reverse complement strand
CGATCATGGACCCGCACTTCAAGACCGGCACGCCCGAGACCGACCAGACGCTGCTGAAGTCGCTGATCGTGTTCGCGTGCCTGATGGAAGGGCTGTTCTTCTACGTCGGCTTCACGCAGATCCTGGCTCTGGGCCGCCAGAACAAGATGACGGGCGCCGCCGAGCAGTACCAGTACATCCTGCGCGACGAGTCGATGCACTGCAACTTCGGCATCGACCTGATCAACGCGCTGAAGCTGGAGAACCCGCACCTGTGGACCGCGGAGTTCAAGGCCGAGATCGTCGCGCTGTTCCGCAAGGCGGTCGATCTGGAATACGCCTACGCCGAGGACACCATGCCCCGCGGCGTGCTGGGCATGAACGCAGCGATGTTCAAGGGCTACCTGCGCTACATCGCCAACCGGCGCGCGGTGCAGATCGGTCTCGACGAGCTGTTCCCCGGAGAGGAGAACCCCTTCCCGTGGATGAGCGAGATGATCGACCTGAAGAAGGAGCGCAACTTCTTCGAGACCCGCGTGATCGAGTACCAAACCGGCGGCGCGCTGTCCTGGGATTGATGAGACACCATCCCGTGCAGCCTGGCCGCTCCCCCATTCACGGCACCCGAACGTCTTGTGCAGACCGTTTCGCGGACCGAGGATCACCCGGAGCACCTTCAGGCGCCCGGGTGTGTTGTGTCCAACCTCATCCTCATCTAGGAGAACTGTGATGGCATCGAAGAAGACGGCTGCGGCCCCCAAGGCTGTCGCGGCAACACCGGCCGCAACCCCTGCTGCCAAGCCCGCGAAAAAGGCCGCCAAGGCCGCTGCGCCGGTTGAAGCCGTGGTCGCGGCTGCACCGGCTCCGGCCCCTGTTGCCGCGCCTGCTGCACCGGCCAAGAAGGCGGCTGCGCCGAAGAAGGCCGCTGCTCCGGTGGCTGCCGCTCCGGCACCAGCCCCGGTCGCTGCGCCTGCTGCACCGGCCAAGAAGGCGGCTGCGAAGAAGGCTCCGGCCAAGAAGGTGGCTGCGGTGGCGGCCCCTGCGCCAGCGCCGGTCGTCGCTGCGCCGGTGGTTGTGGCTGCGCCCGCTGCTGCGCCGAAGAAGGCTGCCGCGAAGAAGAAGGCCGCACCGGTGGCTGAAGTGGCTGCTCCCGTCCCTGCGCCGGCACCCGCACCTGCTGTGGCACCGGCACCGGTCAAGACGGCTGCGAAGAAGCCTGCTGTCAAGAAGGCTGCAGCGGCCCCCGCCCCGGCCCCCGCCCCGGCTCCCGCACCTGCGCCTGTGGAAGCACCGGCCCCCGCGCCGGCCGCCAAGTCGACCAAGAAGGCTGCTGCGCCGAAGAAGGCCGCGGCTGTCGCCAAGGAAGTCGCTGCTGCCAAGCCGGCCGCGAAGAAGACGGCCAAGAAGGCTGTGCCGGCCTCGGCGTCGTCCTCGACCGCCAAGACCACGCTCAGCCCGCAAGCCGCCTGGCCGTTCCCGACCGGCGAAAAGCCCTGAGCGACACTGCCGGCGCGCTTGCGTCGGTGCCCCGAAAGCCCGGCGCCTGCCGGGCTTTCTTCATGGTGCGTCCGGTCTGGATCAGAACAGCGCCCGGTACTCCCGCAACACCCGTGCGCTGTCCACGTCCACGCACACCGCCTGGTCGCGCAGGCCGTCCCAGTGCGGTGACGGATCGGGCCGGCCGGGCAGGCGCTGGATGGTCTGGCCAGTGGCGATGCCGTCGGTGACGACGCGCACCGGACCATGGCGCAGCGTGAACAGGCCCGGATCCAGCGCGCAGGCCACCGCGCTGGCGTCGTGGCTGTAGATGCCGCCACCGGTGCGGGGCTCGTAGAAACGTTCGTAGAAGCGCGTGATGTCGCGCAGGTAGCGGCCGTGCGCGCCGCCCTCGCGGCCGATCTCGTCGAGGTAGGCGGTGGACATGCGGATCTGGTGCGTCACGTCCAGCCCGACGAAGGTCACCGGCCAGTCTGCGGTGGCGACGATGTCCGCGGCGTGCGGGTCGCCGTGGATGTTGGCCTCGGCGACGGGGGACATGTTGCCGCCGTGGCCCAGCGTGCCGAAGGCACCGCCCATCAGCACCACGCCACGCACATGGCGCGGCAGTTCCGGGTCGAGCTGCAGCGCGTGGGCGATGTTGGTCAGCGGGCCGACCGGCACCAGCACCAGCTCGCCCGAGTGGTGGCGGGCCATCTCGATGATGAACAGCGCGGCGGCGCGGCCGTCGAGTGTGTCGTTCGTGGCTGGCGCGGTGCCCACGTCACCGAGGCCGTCCTGGCCATGCACGAAGTCGGCGTAGCCCGTGGACGGTTTCACCAGCGCCCGCGCCGCGCCGCGCGCCACCGGCACATGGTGGATGCCGAAGCGTTCGCGCAGCGACAGCGCGTTGCGGGTCGTGGTGTCGACCGACGCGTTGCCGAACACGGTCGTGATGCCGACCAGCTCGGCGCGCGGGTCGCGGGCGAGCAGGTAGAGCGCCATCGCGTCGTCGATGCCCGGGTCGGTGTCGAACAGGATCTTGGTGGTCATGGGTGCCTCGGGGTCAGGCGGCAGGCGCGAAGGCGTCGACCTCCGCACGGGTGGGCATGGCGGACTGCGTGCCGAGCCGGGTCACGGCCAGTGCGGCAGCGTGCTGGGCACGGGTCAGCGTGGCGGTGATCGGCAGGCCCTCGGCCAGACCGGCGGCCATTGCACCGACGAAGGTGTCCCCTGCGCCGGTCGTGTCCACCGCCGTGACCCGCGGGCCGGGCAGGGCGCGTGCGCCGTCCGGGCCGACGTGCAGCAGGCCGGCCGCGCCGAGCGTCACCACGACCTGCGACGGGCCGCGCTGGCGCAGGGCGTGCGCGGCGGCTTCGATCTGCGCGGGGGTGTCGGTCGGCAGGCCGGTGAGCATCGCGGCCTCGATCTCGTTGACGACGAGCCAGTCCACGGTGGTCAGCAGCGCGTCGTCCAGCGGCTGCGCGGGTGCGGCGTTCAGCACAGTGCAGACACCCGCGCCGTGGGCCAGTGCCAGTGCGGCCTGCACCGTGTCGAGCGGGCATTCGAGCTGCGCGACGACGACCTTGGCGTGCCGGAGCCCCTCGCTGCGGTCCGCGACCTGCGCCGGGGTGTAGCGGTGGTTGGCGCCGGGGATGACGATGATGCTGTTCTCGCCATCGGGCATCAGCACGATGATGGCCGTGCCGGTGGGCGCGCCAGTGTCCTCGCCCACCGCCGAGGTGTCGATGCCGTCGGCTTGCAGCGCCTGCGTCAGCGCCGCTCCATGCGCATCCCGCCCGACGCGGCCGAGCATCGCCACCGCCGCCCCCATACGCGCCGCCGCCACCGCCTGGTTGGCGCCCTTGCCACCGCTGTCGGTGCTGAAGCCGGTGCCGATCAGCGTCTCGCCCGGCGCGGGCAGGCGCGGGGTCTGGACCCGGAGGTCCATGTTCAGGCTGCCGACGACGGCGACGGTGGGTGGGCGGGGCATGGCGGAGTCTCCGTGGGCAGCAGGGGCGTTCAGGCGAAGGGCCAGGGGCCGTAGTGCTGCTCGAACTGCGCGCGGATCTCGGCGCGGCTCGGGCGGTGGTTCTGGCAGCCCTGGACGGCGATCTTGATCGAGCCGAGCACGCTGCCGAGCTGCGCGCCCTGCAGCAGCGGCTTGCCCTCGGCCAAGGCCAGCAGCAGCCCGGCGCGGTAGGCGTCACCGCAGCCGGTCGGGTCTTTCACCTGTGCGGCCGGCACGGGGGCGATGGTGTGGATGCCGCCGTTCTGGTAGACGTGGGAGCCTTCACCGCCGCGGGTGACGATCAGCGTCTCGACGCGCTCGGCCAGCGCAGTCAGCGACAGGCCGGTCTTGTCGCAGATCAGCTCGACCTCGTAGTCGTTGCAGACCAGCACCGGCGCCTGGTCGATCATCGCCAGCAGCTGCTCGCCGCTGAACAGCAGGATGTTCTGGCCCGGGTCGAGCACGAAGGGCAGGTCGGCCTCGGCCATCTCGCGGGTGTGCCGCACCATCGCGTCCGGCGCGTCCGGTCCGACGAGTCCGCAGGTGACGGCGCCGGCCTGTGCCAGCGGGATCTCGGCCGAGCGGCCCATCGCGCCCGGGTGGAAGCCGGCGAGCTGGTTGTTCGACAGGTCGGTGACGATGAAGCACTGCGCGGTGTAGGCGTCCGCGGCGGTCACGATGCAGCTCTGGTCCACGCCGGTGCGCGTGTTGTGTTCGCGGTAAGGGCCGAAGTCGTCGCCGACCATGCCCATCGGTACCGCCTCGCCGCCGAGCAGTGCGTAGTTGTAGGCGATGTTGCCGGCGCAGCCGCCGTACTCGCGGCGCATCTTCGGCGACAGGAAGGACAGGTTGATCTTGTGGATCTGGTCCGGGAGGATGTGGTCGGTGAACTGGCCCTCGAACACCATGATGGTGTCGTAGGCGATGGAGGCGGCGATGGCGGCGCGGGTGGTCATGGGCGTGGGGGATCAGTGACAGGCGGCGGCGAGAATACCCCAGTCACTCCGGCGCCGAACCGTGGTGCAGCACCTCGAAAACCACCGGTCGTTGTGGCAGTGGCACTTCGCCCAGCGTGATGAGGCGCTGCACCTGCGCGACCGCTTCGTCCGCTGCTGCCTCGGTGGCAGCGTGGACGATGGCCAGTGGTTCGCCCGCTTCGCGCCGGTCGCCGAGCTGGCACACCTCGCTCAGCCCGACCCGCGGGTCGACCGCTTCCCCGACCGTGCGCCGTCCGCCGCCGAGCGTCACGACCAGCACGCCGAGTTCGCGCACCGCCATCGACTGCACCCAGCCCGCATGCGGCGCCACCACGATCCGCTGCACCGGCGCCCGCGGCAGCCGGCCGCGCGTGCCGACGTCGGCCGGACCGCCCTGTGCCTGGACCATGCGCTCGAAGCGTTCCAGTGCCTCGCCGCTGTGCAGCGCACGATCGACCCGCGCTGCGGCGTCGGTCGTGTCGCCTGCCAGTCCGCCCAGCACCAGCAGTTCGGCGCAGAGCGTGCGGGTCAGTGTGTGCAGCCGGACATCGCGCCGCGTGCCACGCAGGTAGTCGAGGGCCTCCTGCACCTCCAGCGCGTTGCCCGCCGTGTGCCCGAGCACCTGGTTCATGTCGGTGATCACGGCCCGTGTCGGCAGCCCCGCGCCCTCGGCCACGCGGACGAGGCTCAGCGCGAGTTCGCGGGCGTGTTCCGGGGTCGAGGCGAACGCGCCGTCGCCGGTCTTCACGTCCATCACCAGCGCCTGCAGCCCGGCGGCGAGTTTCTTGGACAGGATGCTGGCGGTGATCAGCGCAGTGGATTCGACAGTGGCCGTCACGTCGCGGATCGCGTAGAGCCGCCGGTCGGCCGGCGCCACGGTGGGCGAGGCGCCGACGATGGCGCAGCCGGCCGAGCGCAGCGTGGCGACCAGCTCGCCGCGGGTGATCTGCGTGCGGTAGCCGGGCAGGCTCTCCAGCTTGTCGAGCGTGCCGCCCGTGTGCCCTAGGCCGCGCCCCGACACCATCGGCACCCAGCCGCCGCAGGCCGCCACGATCGGCGCCAGCATCAGGCTCACCTTGTCGCCGACGCCGCCGGTCGAGTGCTTGTCGAGGATCGGAGGGTGGTCGCCGAGGTCGTCCCAGTGCAGGATTTCGCCACTGCGGGTCATCGCCTGGGTGAGCGCGACGGTTTCTGTGGCGTCCATGCCGCGCAGCACGACGGCCATCGCCAGCGCGGACGCCTGCGCGTCGCTCCAGCCGCCGGTGACGAGGCCGTCCACGAAGGCGTCGATCTGCGCGGCGGTCAGCGTGTGGCCGTCGCGCTTGGTGCGGATGATTTCCTGGGGGAGCATGGGAGGTCAGTACGTGTTGCCGGTGGGCGCACGGCCGGTGCCGGACAGGATCGCCTCGATGTCCGCATACAGGCTGCTCGCCCCGATGCGGAACCGCTTCGGATTCAGCGCCCCGGCGCCGAGGTGCTGCGCCACCAGCGCCAGATACGGCTGTACGTCCGCCACCGTGCGCAGCCCGCCCGACGGTTTCAGCCCGACGCGCTCGCATGCCTGCGCATCGCTGGCGATGGCGGCCAGCATCGCCTCGGCGGCGCTCAGGCTGGCGTGTCGCGAGGTCTTGCCGGTGCTCGTCTTGAGGAAGTCGGCGCCTGCGGCCAGCGCGATCCGGCTGGCGCGGGTGATCATGGCGGTGTCGCCCGTGGCGCCGAGTTCGCCCGATTCGAGGATCACCTTCAGCGTCAGCCCCTCGCACGCCCGCCGAACGGCGCGCAGCACCGCCGCTGCCGCAGCGTCATCGCCAGCCTGCAGCGCCCGCCACGGCAGCACCACGTCCACCTCCTGCGCGCCCGCCTGCACGATCTCGCTGGCGTCCCGCACGGCACGTTCGACGTCCGTGCTGCCGTCCGGAAAGTTGGCGACCGCGGCCACGCCGATGTGCGCCGGCAACTGCGCCCGCGCAAACGCCGCCAGCCGCGGCCAGACGCACACGGCGGCGACCGGCCCGATCGGCGCCTGCGCACGCTCGCACAGGCGGGCGATGTCGGCCTCGGTGTCGGCGTCGTTGAGGCTGGTGAGGTCGAGACAGGCCAGCGACAGGCGGGCGGCTTCGGTGAGCGTCGTGGCGGTCATGAGGGTCATGCCAAGGGCAGGGTGGAGAGGATGGCGGCCAGCAGATCGCCCGCCGTGTCGCCAGCGGCCTGCGCCTGGGCCAGCGTGTGGGCGTGGCTGAGCTGCTCGTTCGACAAGCCGGCGGCCATGTTCGTCAGCAGCGACAGCGCCAGCACGCGCATCCCGGCGTGGCGGGCAATGATCGTCTCGGGCACGGTGCTCATGCCGACCGCATCGGCGCCGAAGCCCTGCATCATGCGGATCTCGGCGGGTGTCTCGAACTGCGGCCCGAGGAACCAGGCGAACACCCCTTCGCGCAGCGGTGTGCCGAGCGATTGCGCGACGGCCTGCGCGTGCTGGCGCAGCGCGGGGTCGTAGGCATCGACCATGCTGACGAAGCGTTCCGAACCCGGCTCGCCGACCAGCGGCGAACGCTGCGACAGGTTCAGGTGGTCGCTGATCGCCATCAGGCTGCCGGGCGGCATCACAGGGCGCAGGCTGCCGGCCGCGTTGGTCTGCACCAGCACCTCGCAGCCCAGCGCCCGCAGCGTGCGCAGCGGGGTTTTCATGCCGTCCGCCTCGCCGGTCTCGTAGACATGCTTGCGCCCGCTCATCACCGCGAGCCGGTGCGCGCCGAGCCGGCCGAGCCACAGCGCGCTGTCGTGGCCGGCCACCGTCGAGACGGGGAAGCCGGGCAGCTCGGCATAGGGGATGCGCTCGGCGTCCTGCAGCCGCGCCGTCAGCCCGCCCCAGCCGGAGCCGAGCACGACGGCAATGCGGGGCGGCTGGTCGGCGCAGCGGGCACGGAGTCGGTCGAGGGCGGTGTCGGTCATGTCATGGATTCAGGGCAAGGTGGTCCGGGCCGAAGCTGTGCGGCAGCAGGTCATCGAGGGTGAACCGAGCCCGCGCCCGCTGCGGATCGGCGACCAGGATCGGCAGGTCCGCCGCGCCGAACTCGCGCAGCTTCTGCCGGCAGCCGCCGCACGGCGTCACCAGCGCGCCGCCCGCGTCGCCCAGCACGACCACCGCCCGCAGCCGCCGCCCGCCCGCCAGCACCATCGCCGACAGCGCACCCGCTTCCGCGCAGACGCCCTGTGGATAAGCGGCGTTCTCGACGTTGCAGCCCGCGTGCAGCCGGCCGTGTTCGTCCAGCACCGCCGCACCGACCAGGAAGCGCGAGTAGGGCGCGTGTGCGTGCAGTCGCGCAGCCCGGGCGGCTTCCATCAACGCAGCCCACGGGAAGTCGTTCAGTTCCAGCAGATTCGACGCCATGCTCAACGCTCCTTCAGATACGCCTGCCCCAGCGCCCGCGGCGCCACGGACTTGCCGATGAATCCCGCGAGCAGCACGACGGTCAGTAGATAAGGCAGCGCCTGCACCGCTTGCACCGGCACCTCGCCGACCATCGGCAGGCTCACCCCCTGCAAGCGGATCGCGATCGCGTCCAGCGCCCCGAACAGCAGGCAGGCCCACAGCGCCCGCACCGGGTGCCACTGGCCGAAGATCATCGCGGCCAGCGCCATGAAGCCGCGCCCGGCGGTCATGTTCGGCACGAACGAGGCGTTCTGCGCCAGCACGAGGTAGGCGCCGGCCAGCCCGCAGAGCATCCCGTTGAGCGTCAGCGCCGCATAGCGCAGCCGCGTCACCGACACGCCGGCCGCGTCCACCATCGCCGGGTTCTCGCCGACCGCCCGCAGGCGCAGCCCAAAGCGCGTGCGGTAGACCATCCACCAGACGGCCGGCACCAGCGCGAGCGCCAGGTACACCAGCGCGTTGTGGCCGAACAGCGCCGAGTCCGCCATCGACGGCAGCACCGCCCGGATGCGCACCGCGTCGCTGACCGGCGGCGTCTGTCCACCCTGCTTGAACCACGCGATGCCGAGCACGGCGGTCAACCCGGCGGCGATGATGTTGATCGCGACACCCGACACCACCTGGTCGCCCTGGTGGCTGACACAGGCCAGCCCGTGCAGCCACGACAGCACGACCGCCACGCCCATCGCCGCCAGCAGCGCCACCGCCGTCGAGCCGCTCCACACGCCGACCGTGCCCGCGGCGAAGGCGGCGAAGAGCATCTTGCCTTCCAGCCCGATGTCGATCACCCCGGCCCGCTCGGACAGCAGCCCCGCCAGCGCACACAGGATCAGCGGCGCCGCGACCCGCAGCGTGGAGGCGACCAAGGCCCCGATCAGTGCCTCATCCATGTGCATCTCCCTGCTTCACACGGCGAAACAGCAGCCCGGCCACCCGCGGCGCGATCACATACGCCATCGCGCCCGAGAACAGCACGATGAAGCCCTGCAGCGTCACCACCATCTCGCGGCTGAAACCCGAGACCTCGAACGCCACCTCGGCCCCGCCCTGGAACAGCGCGCCGAACAGCAGGCTCGCCAGCAGGATGCCGACCGGGTGGTTGCGCCCCATCAGCGCCACGGCGATGCCGGTGAAGCCCGCGCCGCCGACGAAATCGAGCTGCAGCCGCCCGGCCACGCCCGCGATCTCGTTCATGCCGACCAGCCCGGCCAGCGCGCCCGACAGGCCCATCGCGACCAGCACCTGGTGCTTCGGCTCGATGCCGGCATACGCGGCGGCACCTTCGCTGGAGCCGACCGCCCGCAGCCGATACCCCGCCCGGCTGCGCCACAGGAAGAGGTAGACCGCGCCCGCCGCCAGCAGCGCCAGCACGACGCTCAGGTTCAGCGGCGACGACGGCCACGTGATGCCCAGCGCGCCCAGCAGTTCGTGCATGGCCGGCAGCTTGGCCGACGCGGCAAACGACTGGCTTTCCACCGACATCGAGCCCGGCGGCTTGAGCTTGTTCACCAGCAGGTAGACCAGGAGGCTGCTGGCGAGGAAGTTGAACATGATGGTGGTGATGACGACGTGGCTGCCGCGGTACGCCTGCAGGTAGGCCGGCACCGCTGCCCACACCATCCCGAACAGCGCCCCGCCCACCAGCATCAGCGGCAGCACGACCACCGCCGGCAGGTGCGGCCCGAGCCACAGCGCCACCAGCCCGGTGCCCAGCCCGCCGAGGATCGCCTGCCCCTCGCCGCCGATGTTGAACAGCCCGCCGTGGAAGGCGACCGCCACCGCCAGCCCGGTGAAGGTGAAGGTCGTCGCGTAATACAGCGTGTAGCTCAGCCCGCGCGGCGTGCCGAACGCGCCGTGGATCAGCACCGACAGCACCTCCCACGGGTTCTGCCCCACCAGCGCCACCACCACGCCCGCCGCGACCAGCGCCACCAGCAGGTTGATCGCCGGCATCAGCGCGACATCCGCCCAGCGCGGCAGCGGCGCATTGGCACTTCGACTTGCGCTCATGCAGAGGCTCCTTCGACCATCAGCATCCCCAGCCTTGCCTCGGTGCAGTCGGCGATCGGCAGCTCGCCGGTCACCCGCCCCTGGTTCATCACGAGCACCCGGTCGGCCAGCGCCAGGATCTCGTCCAGCTCGCTCGACACCACCAGCACCGCGCAGCCCGCGTCGCGCATCGCCCGCAGCCGGCCGTGGATGAACTCGATCGCGCCGATGTCCACGCCGCGTGTCGGCTGGCCGACCAGCAGGATCTGCGGCGCCTGCCCGAGTTCGCGGGCCAGCACGAGCTTCTGCTGGTTGCCGCCCGAGAACTTGCCGCTGACCAGTCGCGGGTCACGCGGGCGCACGTCGAACTTGTCCATCATCTGCGCGGTGGCGAGCTTCATCGCGGCGCGGCGCATCCAGCCGCCCTGGCTGTAGCCGGGCAAGCCTTCGTAGCCGAGCACGGCGGACTCCCACGCCTCGAAGCCCATCACCATCGCCCGGGCGTAGCGGTCCTCGGGCACATGCGCGATGCCGAGGGCGCGGGCGGTGCGCGGATCAAGCCATTTTGGTGCGGCAAACCGGCGCTCGCCGACCTGCAGCGTGCCGCCATCCGACGCCCGCAGCCCGGACAGCAGCTCCAGCACCTCGCTCTGCCCGTTGCCCGACACGCCGGCCACGCCGACGATCTCGCCCGCGTGCAGGTCGAGCGAAAACTCCCGCAGCCGCACCACGCCCAGCTTGTCGCGCAGCCCCAGCCCACGCGCTTGCACCAGCACGGCACCCCGCTGCACCACGTTGTCCGCCTGCCGCCCCATTGCCACCTTGCGCCCGACCATCGCCTCGGCCAGCGACTCGACGCTCGCCGCAGCGATCTCGCTTTCATGCACCACCTGCCCGGCGCGCATCACGGTGACGCGGTCGCACAGCCGCATCACCTCCTTGAGCTTGTGCGTGATCAGGAGGATCGTCGTGCCGGCCTCGCGCAGCCGGGCCAGCACCTCGAACAACTGCAGCGTCTCCTGCGGCGTCAGCACGGCGGTCGGCTCGTCGAGGATCAGCACGCGCGCGCCGCGGTACAGCGCCTTCAGGATCTCCAGCCGCTGCTGGTCGCCCACCGGCAGGTCGCCGACCAGGGCGTCGAGGTTCACGTTCAGGCCCGTGCGCTGCATCAGCTCGCGCAGCCGCCCGCGCACCTGGCCCTCTGCCTTGTGCAGCAGCGCGTGCGGCTCGGCGCCGAGCATCACGTTGTCCAGCGCACTGAGCGTGTCCACGAGCATGAAGTGCTGGTGGACCATGCCGATGCCGCGGGCGATGGCGTCCTGCGCGTTGCGGATCGTCGCCGGCTGGCCGAAGACCTCGATGCTGCCCGCGTCGGCGGTGTAGAAGCCGTAGAGGATCGACATCAGCGTGCTCTTGCCGGCGCCGTTTTCGCCGACGAGTCCGTGGACCGAGCCGGTCTGCACGGCGAGGTCCACGTCCTGGTTGGCCGCGACAGCGCCGAAGCGTTTGCGGATGCCGGTCATGCGCACGGCGATGGCGGCGATTGGCGCAGGGGAGGATGCAGGGGAGGGTGCAGGATTCATGCAGGCACAGGTCCGGTCGATTCACGCAGGATCAGCTCGGGCATCACCACCAGTTCGCGCACCGGGCCGTGGTGGTGGGCCGCGCCGCGGCGGATGCGCTCGATCAGCACGGCGGCGGCGCGCTCGCCGATGCTGCGGATGTCCTGGCCGACGGTGGTCAGGCCGGGGTGGACGTAGCCGCCCAGCTCGATGCCGTCGAAGCCGATCACCGAAAGCTGCCGCGGCACCGCCACGCCGCGCTCGGCGGCGGCCCGCAGCGCGCCGATGCCGAGCAGGTCGTTGCCGGCGCAGATGGCGGTGATGTCA
>NZ_JBFPGY010000085.1:0-3602 GCF_041083715.1 Sphaerotilus sp. | reverse complement strand
TTCACGGCAGCTCGGTTCATGGCGCCACCCGATCAGTAGAACTTGCGCAGGTCCATGCCGGCGTAGAGCGACGCGACCTGCGGGCCGTAGCCGTTGAACATCAGCGTCGGGCGCTTCTTGGCGAACAAGCCGTCCTCGCCGATGCGGCGCTCGGTGGCCTGGCTCCAGCGCGGGTGGTCCACCTCGGGATTGACGTTGGAGAAGAAGCCGTATTCCTGCTGCGCCGCCTTGTTCCACGCCGTGCCCGGTTGCTTGTCGGTGAAGCGGATCTTGACGATCGACTTGGCGCTCTTGAAGCCGTACTTCCACGGCACCACCAGCCGCACCGGCGCGCCGTTCTGGTTGGGCAGCACCTCGCCATACATACCGAAGGCCAGCATCGCCAGCGGATGCATCGCCTCGTCCATGCGCAGCCCTTCGACGTAGGGCCAGTCGAGCACACGCGAGCCGACCATCGGCATCTGCTTCGGATCCGCCAGCGTCACGAACTCGACGTACTTGGCGTTGCCGGTCGGCTCGACCTTGCGGATCAGCTCCGCCAGCGAGAACCCGACCCACGGGATCACCATCGACCAGCCCTCGACGCAGCGCAGGCGGTAGAGGCGCTCCTCCATGGGTGCGAGCTTCAGCAGCGCCTCCAGATCGAGCACGCCGGGCTTCTTCACCTCACCCTCGATCGCCACGGTCCACGGGCGGGTCTGGAGCTTGCCGGCGTTGCGGGCGGGGTCGGCCTTGTCGGTGCCGAACTCGTAGTAGTTGTTGTAGGTGGAGGCGTCGGCGTAGGCGGTGGGCTTGTCCATCGTCAGCGCACCGGGCACCGCGCTGCGGGCGCCGGACAGTGGGGCGAGCTTGCCAGGCCGGGCCGGGCTGCTGGCGGCCTGGGCCAGCGCATCGCGGGCAGCCCAACTGGCCATCACCGCGCCACCGGTGCCTGCAGCGACTTGCCGCAACCACTGCCGGCGGCCGGCATAGACCTCGGCGGGCGTGATCTCGCTGGGAACGGGGTGAAGGAACCCGTGGTCGGGGTGGCCGTGCGATCGTGCGGACATGGTGCGCTCCTGGGCTGGGACTCTCCCTCAGTCGCGGCAGCCACCCGGTTTCTTACACCGGATCAGCCCCGTCGCTTCACCCGGCTCGGGGCAACGGGCATCGCGACCGTGGGAATCAGCGAATCATGGCCCAACGGCACTTCCGGTGCACCGAGCTGCAAGGCATTCCTCTGGAAACGGTCCCGGAAATTCTTGCGTGCGAAGAGCTTCTGCTGTGCCTCGATCGGCAGGTCGGTGATGCAGATGACGTTGTGCGACACCAGCACGTCCACCAGGTCCTCCAGCACGCGGATCAAGCCGGTGTCCAGGTGCGCGAACGAGGCGCCCTTGGCCGATCCGCCCAGCATCTGGAGCAGCTCCGGATGCTCCGGCGGCAGGAATTCCGACCCGGGCGCTTCGTCGCGGTGGATGCGGTCGATCTGGCCGCGGGCATCTCTGTGAACGTAGGGCATGGGAGAACCTCTCTGTTCTGCCCTATCGGCGGCGAACGCACCGGCTTGAGCTGCCGCCGCGTTCACCAGGTCCGGATTCAGAGCTCGCCGTAGGAGTGCAGCCCCGACAGGAACATGTTGACGCCCAGGAACGCGAACGTCGTCACCACCAGCCCGACCAGCGCCCACCAGGCCGCCATCGAGCCACGCAGGCCCTTCATCAGCCGCATGTGCAGCCAGGCGGCGTAGTTCAGCCAGACGATCAGCGCCCAGGTTTCCTTGGGGTCCCAGCTCCAGTAGCCGCCCCAGGCCTCCGCGGCCCAGAAGGCGCCGAGGATGGTGGCGATGGTGAAGAAGGCGAAGCCGAGCGCGATGGCCCGGTACATCACGTCATCGAGCACCTCCGGTGCCGGCGTGCGGGCGTTGAGCACCCCGCGCACCGAGACCGTGAACGCGAACAGCGCCACGCAGCCGCCCAGCATCCGCATCGACTTCATCACCGCGGCCGAGGTCTGCGGCGACAGATCGCCCAGCAGCCAGAAACCGGCCAGCAGCACCAGCAAGGCGCCCGGCACACCCACCAGCCCGGTCCACAGCGAACGCACCGGCGCCGTCTTGACGAGGTAGGCCAGCGCGACCATGGCCGACAACGCGAAGGTGCCGTAGCCGACGAAGTTGGCAGGGACGTGGATCTTCATCCACCAGCTCTGCAGCGCCGGCACGAGCGGCTGGATCTGGTCCGCACCACGCGCCAGCGAGTACCACAGCAGGAACCCCACCGCAGCGCTGACGATCAGCATCACGAAGCCGCCCAGCGCGCGGGTCTTGTAGTGACTTTCGATGTGCAGGTAGATCAGCGTGGTCAGCCAGATGAAGAGCACGAACACTTCATAGAGGTTGCTGACCGGGATGTGACCGATGTCGGGGCCGATCTGGTGGCTCTCGAACCAGCGCACGAAGGTGCCGGTCAGCGCCATGAAGACGGCGGCCCAGGCCAGCCAGGAGCCGATGCGCTGCGCCGTGTCGCTGCCACGGCCGATCAGCAGGCCGATCCAGTACGCCAGCGTGCTCATGAACACCAGCACGCACATCCACATGATGGCGCTCTGGCTGGACAGCAGGTACTTGAGCCAGAACACCTTGTCCGCAGCGGCCAGATCGGCGCCGAAGGCGTCTGTCTGGCGTAGGTAGAGGGAAATTGCCAGCAAACTGACCGCGCCGACGCCCAGGCTCAAGATCCGCAGCGGCGCCCAGAACCAGCCCAGCGCGATGAGGCCGGGCACGGCGCACAGCAGGATGCCGCGCTCGTAGCCGTCCATCGCCGCCCCGTAGCGTTGCCAGACGAAGCCCGCGCCGCCGATCACGAGCAGCGCGAACAGCCAGTCGAAGGCGCTGCGCCGGCTCAGCGGCGATGCCCGGCCGAGGGTCAGGGTGGTGGTCTGGTTCATGGTATCTGCAGCATCCTGGTTTTCAAGGCGTCGAAATCCTTGTCCGTGTCCATGGTCTGGCGGGTGGCCGACAGGGCCAGGGTCACGGTGGTGGACGGGGCGTCCGCCGGGCCTTCGATCCAGATCCACAGGCGGCGTTCGCGGATGTAGAGCATCGCGAACACCCCGAGGATCAGGAACCCGCAGCCCAGATAGACCAGCTTCTGGCCCGGCGCGCGGGTGACCTGGAACACGCTGGCCTGCACCTGGTCGAAGCCAGTCAGCGACAGCAGCAGCGGCGCCGGATAGGCGAACGAATCGGACAGCGACAGCACCGCCTGGCCCATGAAGCGCTGGGCATCTTCGCCCGGCGGCAGTGCCGCCAGCCCGGCGTGCTCGCGCACCAGGTTGAGCAGCTCGAACAGACCACCGTTGAGGATGCGGATCAGCACCTCGGAGGTGCGGCCGCGGTCGGCCTCGGGCACGTTGGTCTCGATGAAGTCCTGCAGCGCCACCAGCCCGGCGCTCGGCGCGTTCTTGCGCACGGCCTCGGCGCCGGCGAACAGTGTCAGTGCGCGCAGCACCGAGGCTTCGAGCTGCTGCGCGAGTTCGGGCTTGTCGGCCGGGGCGGACTTGCGCACGTAGCGGCGCGCCGCCTCCATGCGGCTGGCGGGGTCGGCCAGCGCGGCTTTCAT
>NZ_JBFPGY010000084.1:0-11806 GCF_041083715.1 Sphaerotilus sp. | reverse complement strand
ACCAGCCATTTTCAATGACGAAGTTCTTGGCGCATGCTTCCAAAACACGCTGCTTCGGTTTCGGTGTTACGACTGCGTCACCCCAAGCTACGCACTAAAATATTTCTTGCATTGCATGTATAGCGGCATTTTTCAGAAACATGCACAGCAGACAACGAATATCGCGCATTTGAGTTCAGGCCGGCTTGCGACGATTGATTTCTTGCTTCCTCCGATGGAAGAGCAACATCGAATCATCGCCAAAGTCGATGAATTTGTGGGGCTGTGCGATCGGATCAAATCCAAAATAGCTCGGGCGCAGGCGTTGAACGAGCGCCTGGCGAGGACTTTGGTTGAGCGAGCTGTCTCGTAATTTTTTCTGCGTGCAGAGTGACAGATGACGGCTGCCAGCTTCTAGTCGAGCGAAGCCGTCGGCGGTTGGCTTCGCGTCTCGCTAGTGCATCAGAGTCATACAGAGGTAGAGGGATGGGTACTTCAAACAAAATCACAGGTGGCATCAGATTCGATAAGACGGAGGCCAATGTTTTCCCGAGTCCAAAGGAGCTGATGCGCACTAGGCATCCTGACCTGTTTTCGGACAGCCTCGTTGAGGAGCGCCCCCTCCTCGCACGGCCTGTCTTTGAATATCATCTTGAAACCCTGACTGCTCGGAAAGAAGAGTATCAATTCGAGCACTTCTGCCGGCTTATCGCCGAAAAAGAAATTTGCCCCAACCTGCGCGTGCAGACGGGGCCGACGGGCGGGGGTGATAGCAAAGTTGATTCGGAGACGTACCCAGTCGCGAAGGAAATATCCGACCGCTGGTGGCTAGGTGAATCCTTGGGTGGCTCTGAACGCTGGGCGTTCGCCTTCAGTGCAAAAAAGACGTGGAAACCGAAACTAGAAGCTGACGTCAAGAGCATCCTATCGACCCAGCGCGACTACAAGAGAATTTATTTCTTTACGAATCAGTTTGTCAGTGACAAATCGCGAGCCAGCGCAGAGGATACTCTGACCAAGAAGGCAAACATCCCTGTCCACATCATCGATAGAAGCTGGCTTGTCGATCGCGTCTACAGCCACGGGCACCTGCAGCTCGCAATCTCAGCCCTCCAGATCGACGGCGCTTCCGTCGAACGGAAGGCGCGGCTTGGCCCGAAGGACACGGAACGTCAGGCGGACTTGGACGAGTTGGATGCGCAGATCTCAGACCCCTCGCGCTACACGGGCGTGCAGTACCAACTGATAGAAGACTGTGTTCGCGCCGCGAAACTAGCACGTTCGCTCGACAAGCCCCGCTACGAGATCGAGAGCCGGTTTGCCATGGCTGATCGATTCGCGCGGGAACTCGCCATCCCGCAAAAGCAGTTGCGCGTAGCCTATCACTGCGCTTGGACAGCTCATTGGTGGTTCGAGGATTACACCGAATTCCTGAGGTTCTACGAAAAAGTAGAGCACTTTGCCTTGCAATCTCAAGAGGCGCAGGATCAGGAGCTTCTGTTGAATTTGAACCACCTGTTGGTGGGCATCGACGCGCGGGGTATTCTCCACAAGGACAAAACGCGAGTCGATGAAAGACGGGCCGCCCTGGTCCAGCACCTGGAGTCACTTGAAGCGGATGCGGCACGTCCGAACAACGCATTGTTCGCACGCATGCTCAGAACCTTCGCGCGTCTGACCAATCTCATGCAAGCACGCGATTTAAGCGCAGTCGGTGACATATGGACCGACCTTGAGACTATCGCTCAGGAGTCAAAGGAACTCGGACAATTCCCATTCAATGCATTGTCTTCAATGGTCCATGAAATGAGCGAGATGTTCGACAGTCCGGGATTTGACGGTCTGTACGAGGCAATTGTCGATATCGAGCGCCAGCGGATTAGCGATGGCGAGGCTGGAGAGTCCTTTAAAGCTCGCGGACTTCAGAAGCTCAGGAACGGAAAACCCTACGAAGCCATACGGTGGATTGGTCGTGCCGAGGAACTATTCATCAAGGAAGAATATCAGCGCGAATTAATCATGACCCTTGCTGCGGGAAGCCATGCATACGAGCAAGCAGGCTTGTTATGGGCGGCACGCAACAAAATATTGGTTGCAATCGAGCGAGCCTTCCACATGCTCAGCATAGAAGGCGAGTTGCCGCCGGTAACATACCATTTACTGCAGCGTCTGACAAGGATCGAGTTACAGTTAGGACGGGTTCCACAGATTCTGCAGTCCCTTGTCTGGACGAGGTATTGCGAAAGTTTGGTGAAGTTCGAAGGGACGGATGCGGACGACGAAGCCAATCTTGCAGAGAAGATGTCCATGCATGCTGTGTTCGGTATGCACTTCTTGAGTGTTCCTTTTGGCCGTTTGTCGGCGCTGGAACAACTGCCAGACGCGCTGCAGCGGCTCAACCTCGAAATTCCTCGAACGGCTGTTTTGTATGCTCTGGGGCACGAAAAGCGTGTAAATAATGAAGCGTTTCCAAATTCACCTCAGACCCCGGCCGAACTTTGCGATTTCTTCGAAAAATGGCAGGACCAGCCGGCGCGCGAGGACATATCAAACGAGCCGGCATTGAACGAAGGACCGCGAACATGCCTTCGATCTATTATACTGGGGGCGGAGTTTGTCATCGATTGTCCGAACGACCCTACATCGGTTGGTGTTGCGGAGTCTCTACTGGGCGCCATGGAAGCTTTCCTATCGACCAGCGATGAGAGGGATCTTTTCCCCCATTCTGAACGCACTGTTATTTTTCTGCGGAAAGCTAGGCAGCAGATGACAGGGCCGACCTTCGATTGGATAGAAGGTGCCGCCGGTTTTCATGCCGAGATACTGACCAGCGAAAACATTACCTTTGATAATGCCGATGCCGTGACCCAATTCACCGAATTTCTCGGCCAGACCTCCGCGAAGATTGCAGCCCGCTGTTTCATCATCCGATCGCCGAAGGAATGGATGAAGCAGGTTGCTGGGAGCGAGCGCGGACTTGCACGCGCAACCATCCTCGGCAATGTCCTAATGATCGGCAGGATCCTGTTCGGGAATGATGCCAAGGTGCGCTTGACAGACTGGATCGATGCCGACGATAAGATTTACGAGTGTATGCGGGATAGGCACTGGCGATCTTCTACGCCGACTGCAGCGCGTCCCTCGTCCCAGGGGCCTGTTAAGCGAGGTGAAGGGCCACCGCCGAAGGAACTAATGGACACGTCCGAGCGGAAACACACCGATCGACAGGTGCTATCACCTATCAACATTCCGGCCTGGGACCAAGCTTGTTGGAGGGGCACAGCCTATGGCTGGTCCGGATCAGCTCCACCGTTCATGAGTCTGATTTTTCGGAATATGGGGGCAGCTTCACAGATTTTTTCTGAATGGAGTACCCGATTCGGGAAAGCAGATAAGGATGATGAGTTGCGTATTGCAATTATCACCGGAATTTCCAAGAGCAACCCCACTCACTACACTGTTGTCATAGGAGGCAATGTTGACCAGATAAAAATTACTCTTGAAGCGAACAAAACTTTTTCTTTGGTTTCGCGAATTAACCGGATGAGTCCTGACACCACCAAAAATCTCGATGGATTTTTGAAGCAGCTCAAAAAATTTGGTGCGTTTTACCTGATGTCAGCAAAAATGCCTGACACGCTGGGTGGCGTGCCAAATTTAGAATATACGCAGTATTTGCTCAAGGGGCATATCCACGTTCGTCCTGCCTGGCAAATCGGTGAGAATGATCCCGACATTGTGGCATTGGACGTGGACGAAGATCCTGTCATTCCAGACGGAGTCATGGACGCGCCGGTGCTCAAGGCGCTGGCGCGAAAGCGGAATCAATCAGGCAAGTAAGGCAGTGCCGAACGGGCATTGGCATGCACGAGGGATGGCCCGCGCCGCGTCCTCCAGCGCAAGGCCGGCACTCTCTCTGGCCCATCGAAAGACTTCGGGATTGAAGGCCGTTTCCATAGGGAAGTCAGTGTACAGACGCAGGTGCAGGGCGACACCGACCCGGACGCCCGATCAGCCCGTCATCGGCGGGGATGCGGCGTCGTGGCTGGCCTTGCTCCCTCCCCCAGCGGGGGAGGGTCGGGGTGGGGGTTGGGGTCGCGCCAACCGTCCATCGATGCTTGACGCAACACTGGCCCGTCAACCGCGCCGCGCCGCCTCGATCGCCGCCACGTCGATCTTCGTCATCCCCATCATCGCCTCGAACACCCGCTTGGCCGCCGCCCGATCCGGATCCGCGATGGCGGCCACCAGCGCCCGCGGCGTGATCTGCCACGACAACCCCCACCGGTCCTTGCACCACCCGCACTGGCTCGCCTGCCCGCCATTGCCGATGACCGCGTCCCACAGGCGGTCGGTTTCGGCCTGGTCATCCGTCGCCACCTGGAACGAGAAGGCTTCGCTGTGCCGAAAGACCGGGCCGCCGTTCAGTCCCACGCAGGGAATGCCCATCACGGTGAACTCCACCGTCAGGACATCGCCCGCCTTGCCCATCGGGTAGTCACTGGGCGCACGGTGAACCGCGCCCACCGCACTGTCCGGGAAGGTCTCGGCGTAGAAGTGCGCGGCGTCCAGGGCCGTGCCGTCGTACCAGAGGCAGATCGTGTTCTTGCGGACCATGGTGGTTCTCCTGGCTGGGGTGTGCAGGGACCTTCACAGTGGGAAGCGCCCCGGGAACTGTGGAGGCCGCCATCTTCTCAAACGAAGGCCGCCCCTCCAATGCCGGGGTGGTTCAAAGGAGCAAGCCATGACTGCAATGAACGTGGTGCACATGCGCGTGAAGCCGGGCCAGGAGGACGAATTCGTCCGCATCCACCAGGCGATGGACGCCCGGGCCATGCCGGGCGGGCGCAATTTCTGGCTGGTCCGCTCGGGTGAGCGCAGCTTCGTCGTGGTGGCCGAATGGGACAGCCTGGAGGCGCTGGCCGCCGCGCGTCCTGCGATGATCGCCAACCTCGACAAGCTGCGCCCCATCCTCGAAGACCTGGGGGGTGGCCGGGGGCTCACCGAGCCCTGGTCGGGCGAGGTCGCGCTGCACATGGGCCTCTGATTTCGGGAGGCGGTGCGTCTGGATGCCGGCCTGACCCGCGCAGGGCGCAACCGGTCAGTACGGCAGCACGAATCCCGCGCGCCCGACACTGATGCGCGCCGCGGTCGGCTGGCCGTCGACGACCTGTGCCTGGAGCGACACGCTCGCCCCCACCACCAGCAGGCTGCGATCGGCGCGCCGGAAGGTGACGATCGGTGCGTCGTCGGGCACGACGATGCGGGCTTCGCCGTCCTTGTGCTGCAACTGCAGCTGCAGCGCGCGACCCTGCGTGACCGTGGCCACGCCTGCCACGGTGGCGTTGGTCATCGTGCTTTGCGGCAGCAGATCGAAGGGTCGATCCCCCTCGCCCGTGCCGCGGGCCGCTTCGGGGAACACCGTCACGGCAATGGCGCGCCGTGTGCCGTCGGACTGCGGCAGCGCCGCGACGCCGATGAAGCTGCCGGGCTGAATGTCGCCGCGGGCGATGGGGAACACCTCGGACACCACCAGCGCCGCGGGCAGCACCAGTTCCACGGTGTCGCCGCTGCGGTCCTTCACGGTCAAGGTGTCGGGGCCGACGGCCTGCACCGTGCCCCGCACGCGCACCGTCGGTGCCGCCGGGGTGGATTGGGCCTGGCACAGGGGCAGGGCGGCGATGCATCCGGCCAGAAGGAGGGCAAGGCGGCGGGTCCAGCGTGGCATGGGGGTGTCCAGTGGGTTAGAGGTGGGCGACGACACCGAAGGATCGCATGGCCGTGCCCTGTGTGGTCAAGCGGTTGCCGCCGCCCCGTAGACTCCCCACCATGCCCCACGCCGTCGCCCGCCTGCGCGCCACCTGCCTCGCGACCAGCCTCACCCGTCCCCACCTCGACCGCGGCCCCCCGCGCAAGGACCGCTGTCTCCGCTGCCGCCTGGTCCCGAGCCACTGCCTGTGTGCCTGGCAACCGGTGGTGCCGACGCGCGCCGGGTTCTGTCTGCTGATGGCCGAGTTCGAGCCGCTCAAGCCGAGCAACACGGGCTGGCTGGTCGCCGATGTCGTGCCGGACACGGCGGCCTTCGGCTGGTCGCGGGTCGCGGTGGACCCGGTGCTGCTGGCCCTGCTGGACGATCCGCAGTGGCAGCCACATGTGGTGTTCCCCGCCGAGTTCGCCGCGCCGGAGCGGGTGGTGACCGAACTGGTGCCTGCGGGGCCACAGGGGCCTGCGGGTGCGCGCCCGCTGTTCATCCTGCTGGACGGCACCTGGTCCGAGGCCTGCAAGATCTTCCGCAAGAGCCCCTGGCTGAACCGCTTTCCGGTGCTGAGCCTGCACCCGGACCAGCTCTCGCGCTACCGGCTGCGCCGCTCCACGCACGCGCACCACTTCTGCACCTCCGAAGTGGCGGCGCTGTGCCTGGCCATGGCCGGCGACACGCACGCGGCGCAGGTGCTGGAGGCCTGGCTGGACGTGTTCAGCAGCCGCTACCTGCGCGCCCGCCAGAGCGTGCCGCCGGATGCGGACGATGCCGCGCACCGGCAGCTGCGGGCGCTGTGCCGGTAAGGCACTGGCGCTGCTCGCGCCATGCCCGTGCGGTTCGCTCCGCTGGATCGGCACTTCATCGCAAGGGGCTGGCGGGCGGACAGGTGCCGGTCCAGACTGCAGGCATTCCTTCCCGCACACGGTCCCGCCGACCAGAAAGGTTTGCCATGCCCACCGCCACTTCCCATGCCGCCGCCGCCCTGGACTCCACGGAGGCACTGCTGCTGCAGGCGCGCCGCCGCGTGAAGCTGAAGATGGGGTTCTTCCTCCACGCGCTGGTGTTCACGCTGGTCAACCTGGGCCTGCTCACGCTGCACGCCGTCACCGGTGGCGAGCACGGCCTGCACGTGCCGCTGTGGGGCTGGGCCTTCGGGCTGGCCATCCATGGCACGGTGGTCTTCGTCAGGCTGCAGACGCAGGGCCTGCGCGAGCGGATGGTCGCCCGGGAAGTCGAGCGGCTGCGTTCACGCTGACCTGTCCTGCCAACGGCGCAGCCCGAGGATCTTCTCGCCCAGCGCGCTCAGCACGGCAGTCGGGTACCGCGTCTGCTCCCAGCCGCGCGGATCGCCGGGAAAGGCGTGTCCGACCGGGGCTTCCCGCTCCCGCCATGAATGCACACGCGCGTCGCGCAGGTCGTCGCGGCCCTCGTCGGCGGGGGTGAACGCGATGTACTGCGCGATGCGGACGCCGTCTTGCGACACGTTGGGCTGGATGCCATGTGCGAGCAGGCTGTTGAAGATCAGCAGGTCGCCGGCCTGCATCGGCACGAAGTGCGTGGACCAGGGCAGCGTGGCCATGTCGGGCTGCCAGGGGTGGCGATCGGCCGGGGCCGTGCGGCGCCAGGTCTCGAAGTGCTCGAACAGGTCCGGCACGCACTGGAACCCGCCCACCTCTTCCGAGGTGTCCGACAGCGCGAGCACACCCTGCACGTTCACGGGCAGCGGGTCGAGCGTCGTCTCCGCGTCCCAGTGGATGAAGCCGGGGAAGGCGCGCTTGCCGCGGTTGGGCGTGTTGAGGTTGGCGCGGTCGATGGTGACCCACAGATCCTCGCGGTCCCAGAGGTCCACGAAGGCGTCGTAGACCCGCGGGGTCTGGCGGTTGTCCCACAGCGAGGGCAGGTGGTAGGCCTCGACCATGCCGGAGCCGTTGAGTTCGGGCATGGCGTGGCTGCGGCGCTCGGTGGCGTCCCAGGTCTCGGGGCGGCCGGGGTCCAGTTCCTGGAACTGCCACAGATCGTGCACGGTGCGCGCGACCTGCTCGGCGCTGACGGCTTGCTTCACGAGGACGTAGCCGCGGGTCTGCCAGTGCCGGAAATCGGCCTCGCTCAGCACGCGCAGCGGGAGCGTCTTCTGCAGATCACGCAGTTGCGGCAGTTCCTGGTAGGCGACGGTGGGATTGCCGGGGCGCTGGTCGCCATAGCGGTAGCGGTCGTTCATGGGGAGTCTCCGGAGCGGTCAAGGTGGAGAAATTCTGCGAGCGACCACCCTGTTCCGGCAGCGTCAAACTGACCTGTTCTGATGCGATCCTGACCTTTCCCTTGCAGGAGAATGTCAGCATGAAACCCCTGTTCGAGCGCGTGCCGATGGACAGCCGGACCTCGTGCAGCCTGCTGTGGCGCGAGCTGGCCGAGATTCCCTTTGTCTGGCACTACCACCCGGAGTTCGAGCTGACCTTGACGCTGAACGCGGCGGGTCAGCGGTATGTCGGTGACCACCTCGCGGACTTCGCGTCAGGCGATCTCGTGCTGGTCGGTCCCAATGTGGCGCACACCTGGTCCGCGCAGCAGCGTCCGGACACCACCGTGCCGATGCGCGCGGCCGTCGCCTGGTTCACCGCCGACTGGCTGGAGCGGATCGTGGCGGTGATGCCGGAGCTGGTCGGCTTGCGCCACCTGGCGCGACGGGCGGGCGGTGCGCTGCAGTTCTCGGTCGCGGCGGCGCAGGAGGTGGCGCCGCAGCTCCTCACGCTGCACGCGCTGGACGAGGCGGCACGGATGCCTGTGCTGCTGGAGGTGTTGCGCCGGCTGAGCCTGGACCACGGGGCCGCCGTGTTGACCCTGCCGCTGGACCCGCCAGCGAGTGACCTGGCGCGGCAGCGGCTGGGCAAGGTGCTCGACGTGCTGCACGCCCGCTGGACCGACCCGCCCGGACTGTCCGAACTCGCGGCGCTGGCCGCACTGTCGGTGGGGGCCTTCCACCGCTTCTTCAAGCGCCACACCGGCACGTCGGTGCTGGGTTACGTGACCCGGCTGCGCATCGGGCAGGCCTGCCACCGCCTGATCGAGACCGACCGGCCGATCGGGCTGATCGCGGCGGAGGTCGGCTATGCGAGCCTGGCGCAGTTCAACCGCCAGTTCCTGCGGTGGAAAGGCATGACGCCAGGCGCGTTGCGCCAGGCGTATCGCCACCGCCCTTCACTGCGCTGAGTGGCGTCAGCCCTTGCCCGGCCGCATGGACGACAGCACGCCGTCCTTGAGCACGACATGGTGGTAGATCGCGGCCACGGCGTGCAGGCCGGCGAGTGCCAGGATGGCGTCGCCGAGGAAGCCGTGGACATCGCCCCAGTCGGCCAGCGCCGCGAGGCTGGAGTTGGCGATCAGCGGCATCTGGTCGACGCGCACGCCGCCCAGCAGCGTCAGCGGATGGCCTTCGCTGCCCAGCGCGAGCAGGGCGGTGGCCGGCAGCGCCAGCAGCAGCGTCCACAGGACGCCATGCACCAGCTTCGAGGCCAGCTGCATCCAGCCCGCCATCTCGAACGTCGGTGCCGCAGGGCGCACCGCGACCCACAGCAGGCGTGCCACGGTCAGCACCAGCACCAGGATGCCGAGCGATTCGTGCCAGACGATGTCGCTGCGCGTGGCGGGGTCGAGACCTTCGTGCATCTGGCGACCGAAGCCCCCGGGGCCGAGGATGAAGGCGATGACCACGGCGATGGCCGTGGTCCAGTGGAAGGCCTGGCTGAGCGTGTCGTAGCGGGTGGTGGAGGCTTGTTTCATGGAATCACCGGAGAGTTTCCGGAGATTGTGGGGTGCTCCGATGAATGGAATGTTGCCGTCACCCGCCAGATGGCGTTGCCCACATCGTCCGCCACCAGCAGGCTGGTGCCGTCCGCGCCGATCGCCACGCCGACCGGTCGGCCGTAGGAGGCCGACTCGTCCGGCGCGAGGAACCCGCTCAGGATGTCGCGCGGCGGGCCGGACGGCCTGCCGTCGACGAAGGGGATGAAGACCACCCGGTAGCCGCTGAGCGTGCTGCGGTTCCAGGAGCCGTGCTGGCCGATGACCATGCCATCGGGGAAACCGGGCAGGGTGCCGGCCGGCATCCAGCACAGGCCGAGCGAGGCGGTGTGGCCGCCGAGCGCGTAGTCCGGCGCGATGGCGCGGGCCACGGCCGCCGCGTCCTGCGGCACGCGGTCGTCCACCGTGCTGCCCCAGTAGCTGTAGGGCCAGCCGTAGAAGCCGCCCTCGCGCACGGAGGTCAGGTAGTCCGGCGGGGTTTCGTCGCCGAGGCCGTCGCGCTCGTTCACCACGGTCCAGAGTGCGCCGGTCACCGGCTCCCAGGCCAGCCCGACCGGGTTGCGCAGGCCGGTGGCGAAGGGGCGGCTGCGGCCGGTGGCGAGGTCGATCTCGTAGATGCAGGCGCGGCCTTGCTCGACCTCGAAGCCGCTTTCGGCGATGTTGCTCAGCGAGCCGACACCGGCATAGAGCCTGCGGCCGTCCGGGCTGGGCAGCAGGCTGCGGGTCCAGTGGCCACCCGGCTTGAAGGTGGTCACCGGCTTGCCTGCGGCGGTGATCCGCGTGGCGCCCGGCACGCAGGGGAAGGCGACCACGCCGTCGGTGTTGCCGACGTAGAAGGTGTCGCCCAGCAGCGCCATGCCGAAGGGCTGGCTCAGGCCGGACAGGAAGGTCTCGCGCGTCTCGGCCACGCCGTCGCGGTCGGCATCGCGCAGCAGGGTGATGCGGTTCGGGCTGATGCCGGTGGCGGCGGCGCGTTTCATGGTGCTGACCATCGCGTGGTCGAACAGCGAGTTCACTTCGCCGGGCAGGAAGCAGGCCTCGGCGACGGTGACATCACCGTTGGGCAGCACGTGCATCCAGCGCGGGTGGTCGAGGCCGGTGGCGAAGGCGTTGACCTGCAGACCGGGCGCGGCCACCGGCTGCTGGCCGGGCGCCCAGCCGCGGGCGGTGGGCATCTTCAGGGTCGGCATGCGGCCTTGCGGGCGTGCTTCGGGGATGGTCGGCGCGGTGCCGACGGCCTGCGCGGGCACGGGGCCTTGTCGGCGGCGCCAGCGGATGGCGGCGCTGCCCGCCAATGCAACGATCTGCGCAAACGCGTTCGACAAGCTCATGGCACCGCTCCGTTTCTGGGGAGTGCGCATGTTAAGCGGGGTCAAGTCTCGATGTGCTCGTGGTGTGCCGTGGCGCCCTGTTTCCAGTACGCCGAGACCCGCACCGCGTGGCGGTCCAGCCCCCGCTCGTCGACCAGCACGCGCCGCAGCGCCGCCATCGCGCCCGCCTCGCCCGCGCCCCAGGCGAAGCCCTCGCCGCCGGGCAGGTCCAGTGCCCGCACGGTCTCGACCAGCGCGGTGCCGCTGTCGACCCACTGCACCTGCACGGTGGCCGCGCTCGGCAGTGCGCGCCGGTCGGCCGCGTCGTGCACGTGCAGCACGACGAAGGCGCGGGTGCCGGCCGGCAGCTCCTCCAGCCGGCGTGCCACCGCGGGCAGTGCGGTCTCGTCGCCGACCAGCAGGTGCCAGTCGAAGTCCGTGGGCACGATGAACGAGCCGCGCGGTCCGCCGATGGCTGCGTGCTGGCCGGGCGCGGCGTGCGCGGCCCAGGTGGCGGCAGGGCCGTCGCCGTGCAGCGCGAACTCGATGGCGAGCGTGCCGGCCGCGGCGTCGTGGTGGCGGGGCGTGTAGTCGCGCCGCACCGGCTCGGCGCCCGCCGCCGCGTCGAGGAAGAGCTTGACGTGGTCGTCGAACGACGCGCTGGTGAAGCCGGCCAGGTCGTCGCCGGTGAAGGTGATGCGGCGGAAGCCGGGCGTGGGGGTATCGACGCGCAGGACGGTCAGGTCGCGGCGGCGCAGTGCGTGGCGGACGCGCTGGATGCGGGTGGCGGGGCGGGTGGAGCCGGTGTTGTCCGAAGTCATGGAGGTGGGGGCTGAATGGTTGATAATGTCATCCATGATGACCAAATCAATGGACAATGTCAACCATATCGGCGAACCGGACACCGTGCTGGAGCTGATCCACGTGGTCATGCACCAGGTCCGCTCGCAGCAGTACC
>NZ_JBFPGY010000083.1:0-3622 GCF_041083715.1 Sphaerotilus sp. | reverse complement strand
CCCAGGCGATCAGGTCGCCGATGTACTGCGGCGAGATCACGTCGAGGAACTCGCTGCCCGCCGGCATGCCCAGGCGGTTGATCTCCAGCAGCAGCTGGCGCGCGATGCGCAGGCCCTCGTCGATGCGATAGGTCTCGTCGAGGTAGGGGTCGTTGATCAGGCCCTTCCAGCCGACCGTCGTGCGCGGCTTCTCGAAGTACACGCGCATGACGATTTCCAGCGTGTCCTTGTACTGCTCGCGCAGCGGCTTCAGGCGGCGGGCGTATTCAAGCGCGGCAGCCGGATCGTGGATGGAGCATGGCCCGATCACCACCAGCAAGCGGTCGTCGCCGCCCTGCATGATGCGGCGGATGGACTGTCGTGTCTCACCGATCAGTTGTTCGACCGCCGTCCCGCGGATCGGGAAGAAGCGGATGAGGTGCTCGGGCGGGGGCAAGGGGGTCACGTCCTGGATCCTTTCGTCGTCGGTCTGCGAGGTGCGGTCGACGGGCGGATACCAGGAATCGGTCGGGGCGGCGTTGGTGGCGTTCATGGTCGGGGTGTCCTGAGTGGTGTTCGGAGGGCAGGGAGAATGTCGGGGCGAAAAAAAACCGCCGGGGTTCCGGCGGTTTTTCGGGAGCGCTTGCGGGCTTGTTCAGCTACGCGTTGGCCTCTCCTCCGCCGGTGCGGTACGAGAACCAAAAGTAGCTAAAAAACACGGTGGTGCGCTGCATAGGCGTCAAATGTAGGCGCGGGTGTGGCGTGGCGTCAAGCCTGTTGCTCAGGCGGTGCCGCCCACGGTCAGGCCGTCGATGCGCAGTGTGGGCTGGCCGACACCGACCGGCACGCTCTGCCCGTCCTTGCCACAGGTGCCCACGCCGGAGTCGAGCGCCAGGTCGTTGCCGATCATCGACACGCGCGTCATCGCGTCCGGGCCGTTGCCGATCAGCGTCGCACCCTTGACCGGGTAGAGGATCTTGCCCTTCTCGACCCAGTAGGCCTCGCTGGCGGAGAACACGAACTTGCCGCTGGTGATGTCCACCTGCCCGCCGCCGAAGTTGCTGGCATACAGACCACGGTCGATCGACGCGATGATCTCCTCGGGGGTCCTGTCGCCGGCCAGCATGTAGGTGTTGGTCATGCGCGGCATCGGCACATGGGCGTAGCTCTCGCGGCGGCCGTTGCCGGTGGGCGCAGTCTTCATCAGGCGGGCGTTCATCGCGTCCTGGATGTAGCCCTTGAGGATGCCGTCCTCGATCAGCACGTTCTTCTGGCTGGCATGGCCTTCGTCGTCGATGTTGAGCGAGCCGCGGCGGTCGGCGATCGTGCCGTCGTCGAGCACCGTCACGCCCTTGGCCGCGACACGCTCGCCGATGCGGCCGGAGAAGGTGCTCGATCCCTTGCGGTTGAAGTCGCCTTCCAGACCGTGGCCGACCGCTTCATGCAGCAGGATGCCGGGCCAGCCCGAGCCGAGCACCACCGTCATCTCGCCAGCCGGCGCCGGGCGGCTGTCCAGGTTCGTCAGCGCCGCGTGCACCGCCTGGTCCACGTACGTCTGCAACAAGACATCCGTGAAGTAGCCGAACCCGAAGCGGCCACCACCACCGGCCGAACCCACCTCGCGGCGCCCGTTCTGCTCGGCGATCACGGTGATCGACACGCGCACCAGCGGGCGTACATCGGCTGCCAGCGTGCCATCGGCGCGGGCGACCATCACCACGTCGTACTCGCCCGCCATGCCGGCCATGACCTGCACGACCCGCGGATCCTTGGCGCGCGCCATCTTCTCGATCCGTTCCAGCAACGCCACCTTCTGCACGCTGTCGAGGGAGGCGATCGGATCCATGCCAGCGTAGAGGCTGCGGCTGGCCGCAACCTGCTGCGGAGTGTCGATCTTCACGCGGCGGCTCTGGCCTGCGGCGGCGATGGTGCGCACAGTGCGCGCGGCATCCAGCAGCGCGGCCTCGGAGATGTCGTCCGAATAGGCGAACGCCGTCTTCTCGCCCGCCACGGCCCGCACGCCGACCCCCTGGTCGATGCTGAAACTGCCGCTCTTGACGATGCCCTCCTCCAGACTCCAGCCCTCGCTGCGGGTGTACTGGAAGTACAGGTCCGCGTCGTCGACGCGGTGCGCCGAGATGGTGTTGAGCGCCCGGGTCAGGCTGGCCTCGGTCAGGCCAAACGGGTCCAGCAGCAACTGGCGCGCGGTGGCCAGGCGTTCGAGGGTGGGTTCGCGAGAGATCATGGGCGCATTCTAGGGACGCCGCCGGGCCGCGTCTGCGACCGATGGCGCTGACCTCACCCCTGCCCTCACAATTCTGCCGATGTCCGCCTCCACGCCACCGCAGCGACTCGTCGCCCACCTCGACATGGACGCCTTCTATGCGTCGGTCGAGCTGCTGCGTCGGCCGGAACTGCGTGGCCAGATGGTCGTGGTCGGCGGCAGCCGACACCGCGCGGCCGAGTTCGCCGGCGACTGGCCCCGCCTGGGCGACTACACCGGCCGCGGCGTCGTCACCACAGCGACCTATGAAGCCCGGGCACGTGGCATCCACTCCGGCATGGGGCTGATGAAAGCGGCGGCGCTGGCGCCGCAGGCCGTTCTGCTGCCCGCCGACTTCGAGGAATACCGCCGCCTGTCGCGGGCGTTCAAGGCGGCCGTCGCGGAGATGGCACCAGACATCGAGGACCGCGGCATCGACGAGATCTACATCGAGCTGACCCACCTGCCCCGTGTGCGCGACGCAGTCGGCCACGACCCACTCGGCGGTGCCCGGGCGCTGGCACAGGACATCAAGAACAACGTGCGCCGCGCCACCGGCCTGTCGTGCTCGATCGGGCTGGCGCCGAACAAGCTGCTGGCCAAGATCTGCAGCGATCTCGACAAGCCGGACGGATTGACCGTGGTGATGGCCAGCGATGTGCCCGCACGCATCTGGCCACTCCCGGTGCGCCGCATCAACGGCATCGGGCCGAAGGCCGGCACGAAACTGGATGAACTCGGCGTGCATGCCATCGGTGAACTCGCCACCTGCACGCCGGACTGGCTGGTCGCCCACTTCGGGCGCAACCACGGCCTGTGGATGCACCGGGCGGCACACGGTCTGGATGACCGCCCGGTGATCACGTACAGCGAGCCGGTGTCCATGAGCCGAGAGACCACCTTCGACCGCGATCTGCACGCCCGGCACGACCGCGCAGCGCTGGGCGCGATCTTCACCACGCTGTGCGAGCAGGTGGCCGGCGATCTGCAGCGCAAGGGCTACGTCGGCCGCACCATCGGCATCAAGCTGCGCTTCGACGATTTCCGCACCGTCACGCGCGATCTGACCCTGCCGGCCCCGACCGCACAAGCCAGTGCGATCCGGCGGGCCGGTGGCTTGTGCCTGAAACGGGTCGATCTGAGCAGGCGGCTGCGGTTGCTGGGGGTGCGGGTCGGCGGACTGTCGAAGGCCGGTGCACGCCCGGCATCGACACCACCACCGAGCAGCCGATCCGATGTGCGGGATGAAAGCGCCACGCTGCCTGCGGAGCCGACGTCGATGCGTCAGACCTTGCCACTGTTCCCGGACGACGACCCATCGGTCACCTGAGGAACCAGCGCCTCGCGGCTCGGCAGGTGCCACAGCCACCACACCACAGC
>NZ_JBFPGY010000082.1:0-3634 GCF_041083715.1 Sphaerotilus sp. | reverse complement strand
GCAGGTGGGCCGTTGGCTTATCAATCGGGGTGATTTCCATTTCGGCTTCTTATCTTCGCCTTGCGCAGATAAATCCAGACTGAATCAAAATCGCCGGTTATTCGGGAAATCCCGCAAACCGGGATGCATCAAAAATAAGCGACAAGGTTTCCCCGGTGGGTTCTGGAACGGTCACGGCCTCGGCAATACCGCTTGCAGTCACCGTCGCCGTCGCGAGATATTCGGCCACGGCAACGATGTGGTCTACGGCAATGCTCCCTGGGTTTTCTGGGCCGCGCCAGCAACTGGTCCTGACGCTGGTCCCAGGCGCTGTGACACCAGATTGTCTGATCCCTGTCAGTCACCTCGTCCATGATGGGCGCGACGATGAGGACCCGGTTCGACCCGACCCGGGCGCAGGAGACAAGCATGGCACTGCAGCAAGACGAACCCTGGGCGGGCTGGATCGCCCCCTGGACCACCCCCACCAATCCCTGGGCCGCCGCTGGCGTTGGCGCGTCCGCCGCCAAGCCCGGTCTGGTTGAACAGCGGTGCCAGTCGCTGCTCGACCATGCCCGCACCCACAGCGCGTTCTATCGCCGGCACCACGGGGGCGCGCCCGTGTCGTGGACCGATCTGCCCCCGGTCACGAAGTCGCAGCTCATGCAGCACTTCGACGACTGGGTGACTGACCCGGCCATCACGCGCGAGGGCGTGCAGGCCTTTCTGGCCGACCGAAGCCGGATCGGGTCGGACTTCCTGCGCCGCTATGCGGTGTGGACCAGCTCCGGCACCAGCGGCGAGCCGGGCATCTTCGTGCAGGACAGTGCGGCACTCGCGGTGTATTCGACGATGCTCGAGAGCCGCATGGACCGGCGTTTCGCCACCCACCGCTGGTGGGCGCTGGCGGCGACTGGCGCGATGGGTCCATGGGGTCTGCGGCCGCGCAGCGCGCTGGTGGCGGCGCTCGATGGGCACTATGCCGGCGTGTCGTTCTGGTCGCGCCAGTGCCGCTTCAACCCGGTGACGGGCAGCGAGTCACGGGCGTTTTCCGTCACCGCGCCGATCGAGCAGCTGTGCGACGAACTGCAGGCGTGGCGCCCGGCCTTCATCGCCAGCTATCCGAGCATGCTGGTCGAGCTGGCGCGGCAGCAGGAGGCGGGGCGGCTGCGGCTGATGCCCCTGGCGCTCTGGTCCGGCGGCGAAGGGCTGGCAGCCAGCACACGCGACTGGATCGAGTCGGTCTTCGGCGCACCGGTGGTCAATGACTACGGCGCCTCCGAGTGCCTGGCCATCGCCTTCGAGTGTCCGCATGGCCGCCTGCATCTGAACGACGACTGGGTGCTGATGGAGCCGATCGACGCCCAGGACCGGCCCGTGCCGGTCGGCACCGCCTCGCACTCGGTGCTGCTGACCAACCTGGCCAACCGCGTCCAGCCGCTGATCCGCTACCGCCTCGGGGACAGCGTGACGATGCATCCGGACGACTGCGCGTGCGGCAACCACCGGCCGTCGTTCACCGTCGAAGGTCGCTGCGACGACACGCTGCAGTTCCCGAACGCCGCTGGCGACGTGGTGCACCTGTCGCCGATGGCGGTGACCACGGCGCTGGAGGAGGGGGCCGATGTGCACCGCTTCCAGCTCCGCCAGACTGCCCCCGATGCGCTGGAGCTGCGCCTGGACGTGAGCCTGTGCACCGACCCGGCGGCGCTGCGCGTGGCGTCGCTGGAGGCCCTGCGCCGCTACTTCGACACGCAAGGCCTGTCGGTGCGCCTGAGCGTCAGCGACGAGGCACCAGCGATCGACCTGCGCAGCGGCAAGCTGCGCCAGGTCGTCTGCGAACTCTGAACGCTCGACGTCCGCTGCGTCAGAGCTTCATCTCCAGCCGCAGCGCCCAGGAGGTGGTGCCGGGATTGCTGGTCGTCGCCACCTGGCGGGTGCTCGCGGTGGTGACGGTCGCGCTGCTGACGTTGTCCAGTGGCAGCAGGTTGCTCACCGAGGCGCGCAGCTGCAGGTCGGGCGTGAAGGTCCACAGCGCATAGGCGTCGATCACGCGGCGGGTGTCCACCGTGTTGAGCTGGCTGTCGCTGAGCTGGATCGCGTACTCGGGCGTGAAGTTGAGACTCGCGCCCAGCACCAGCGGCAGGCCACGCACCCGCCAGTCGCCGCCGAGGTTGGCACTCCAGTCGGGCTGCTTGTCGAGGCGGTTGTCCGGTCCGGCGATGCGGTCGACCTGCGAGCGGAAGGCGCTCAGGTTGGCACGCACTTCCAGCGGTGGTGCGTTCTCGGCCATCACCTCGCTCAGGCGCAGCTTGGCCTCCAGCTCGACGCCGCGTGTCATCGCGGTGCCGATGTTCTGCGGGCGCGAGACCCAGCGCGAGGCGCCGCCCACCGTTTCCAGCGTGGTCTGCGCGCGGATGAGCTGGTCGATGCGGCGCTCGAACACGCCGATGCTGAGGAGGCCGCCGGCCGACAGATAGTGCTCGAAGGCCAGATCCAGCCCGGTGGCCAGCTCGGGCCGGAGCTGCGGATTGCCGGCGCGGTCGGGGTTGGTCTCGAGGTTGGTGCCGGTGGCTTCTGTGCGGCGGGCGATCAGGTTGGCCAGCGTCGGGGCGCGGTAGCTGCGCGTCAGGCTCAGGCGCACCTGGTCCTTGCCGCCGTCCACCGGGCGCCAGACGGCGTGCAGCAGCGGCGTCAGCACGCTGCTGCGGTTGCTGATGCGGCCGTCGGCGGCGTCGCTGTCGGTGTCGATCGCCTCCCAGCGCAGGCCACCCTGCACCGACCATTGCGGCGTCACGGCCCATTCGTCCTGTGCCCAGAGCGCACGGCGCAGCGTGTGGGCCTGCAGGGTGTCGCCCACCTCGCCGTTGAGCGAACGGATGCCGGTGGCCGTGGTCTCCAGCGTGGTGCGGTTGTCCTGGCGCTGGCTGTCTTCCAGCTCCCAGCCGAGCGAGACCTGGTGCGCCCCGTCGACCAGGTTGCGGCTGAGCTTGCCGCCGGTGCTGAGGCTGCGGTCGCGGCCGTCGCGGGCGTCGTCGACCTGGCGCAGCGTGGCGCCAGCCCCGTCGCGCTCGAACCGCTGGCTGCTTGCGTTGCCGGTGCCGAGGCTGCCGCCGGCCTTGAGTTCGAGGCGCAGGTTGTCGTCGAGCCGGGTCAGCCATTGCGCACTGAGCCGGGCGAGCGAGAAGCGGCTCTGACCGGTCTGGTTGGCGCTGACGAAGTCCGGTGTGCCCGTGGCCGCGTCGATGCCCTGGGCGCTGGTGCTGCGGGCCTGGTTGGCCATCACGAACGGCATCAGCGCGAACGACTCGCCCGCGCCCAGCCGCCACTGCATGCGCCCGCCGAGGTGGATCGCCTCGCGCTGGCTGCTGTCCTGCGTGGTGCGGGTCTGGTCCAGCGTGGTCGTGTTGTCGGCCAGCCGGGTCTCGACGGTGTGGACGCTGCTGGCGTCGTCGCTGCGGCCGCTGGAGGCGTGGGCGGACAGGTTGTAGCTGAAGTTGTCGATCTGGTCGGCACGGGTCCAGCTGACACTGGGTTCCCAGTGGCCGTCGTCGTGGCCGAGGCGCAGGTGCACGTTGTTCAGCCGCTGGCGCACCTCTTCGCGCAGCACGATGTTGATCGTGCCGGCGATGGCCTGCGCGCCGGTCTCGGCGGT
>NZ_JBFPGY010000081.1:0-3634 GCF_041083715.1 Sphaerotilus sp. | reverse complement strand
GGCAGCCCGTCCTCCTTCACGTAGCGCAGCCGCAGGAAGTCGTGGCGCGTCTCGCTGATCTTGCAGAACGCCTCGACGTGGCTGTCGGCCTGCGCCCAGTGGATGAACCGCTTTTCCAGCCCGCCGTTGCGCGCCGGGTAGGGCAGGCGCGGGTAGATGCACTTGCCGACCTCGACCGAGCTGCTCTCGCGCACCAGCAGTTGACGCACCTCCGACAGCCGGCGGTGGCGCACCTCGGTTGCGCCGACCGGGCGTGACTGCCCCGCCTCGCGCAGCGCGTGGCCGAAGATGCGCGTGAGGTGATCGACCACCGGCTTCAGCAGCAGCACGCGCCAGCGTTCACCCTCGTGCGGATTGAAGGCCGTGCCGAACAGCTGGCTCCAGATGTAGTCGTCCAGCCAGCCCGTCAGCTCGGCGGTGTGGACCTGCAGATACGGCAGATCGAGGTGGTGGGCGATCTTGTTGCCCCTGGGCAGCGGCTGGCCCAGGGACTGGCCGATGCGCCGCGTCAGCCGCGACAGGTAGTCGTTGTAGCCCGTCACCGTCATCACCGCGCCATCGACGCGGTAGTCGCCGAACAGGGTGCTGCTCTGCAAGTCCTGCGAGATGAACTGGTCGCCCTTGCCGAGCAGGTTCGTGAGCTGTTCCAGCGACATGGACGTGAACGCGGGCAGGGCGGACACGTCGGGCGCGGTGTGCTCGATCACCTCGTCGGCTTCCTGCAGGATGAAGGGGATGGCGAAGTCGAACGCCTCGTGGCCCTCGCGCAGCCTGGCGGCGATCAGGTCGCCGGTGCTGGAGTCCCGGTCGCCTTGTTCGGTGGTGCTGCCGACCAGCTGCTCGTCCATCAGCGCCTGGTAGAACGTGTTGAACGCCGGGTGCTCGACGATGGTCAGGACATCGAGCAGGCTGCCCGGCTCCTGGCCGTTGTCGATGCGCTGGCGGTTCTCGGCCTTGAGGCTGTCGTACTCGCCGTCACGCCACATCAGCCGCAGGCCGCGCCCGATCGTCTGCTCCAGCAGGATCTGCGCCTGCGACGAGCGCAGCGGCACGATGACGCAGATGTTGTTCACGTCGAAGCCTTCGCGCAGCATCAGCACGCTGACGATCACGCGGGGTGTCGCGTGCTGATCGACGCTGAACAGCCGTTCGCGCACGGCGGCCCAGTCCTTCTCGCCCAGCTCGGCCTTCTTGCCCGAGTCGATCGACATCACGGCCTCGTCGGCCAGCCCTTCTTCCTCGGTCAGGAACCGGGCGACCAGCGGCGTCACGGTGGTGTCCTCGCAGACGACCAGCATCTTCGGGTGGCGTGTCGGGTCGATCCGGGCGAAGTCGGTTTCCAGCTTGCGCAGCTTCATCAGGCCGGCGCGCAGCATGACGCGCTGGCCCGCGCTGAGTTCGACGGCACGGCCCTTGTCGTCGCGCTCCACGCTGAAGTCGAGCGGCAGCGCGCCGACCTCCTTGCGCCGGTCCAGCACCAGCGACTTCACCAGCCCGGCGCGCATGGCGTCCTTCAGGTCGAAGTCGGTGACGATGTGCGGGAAGTAGACCTTGCGCTTGTTCTTCGGCGTGCCCACGTCGTTGTACGGGGTGGCCGAGAAGTCGATCTGCACGAAGCGTCGGCCCTTCGGCTCGGCGATGCGCGACAGGCTCTTCTGCCATTCGACTTCGGTGGCCTCGCCCTCGCGCTTGAGTTCGTGGATGTGGTGCGCCTCGTCGTTGAAGACCATCAGGTCGGGCAAGGCGCTGAGGTACTCCAGCACGTCGCCGCGGGCGTAGCGGCGGTCGAGCATGTCGAGGCTGTTGCCGGCGGCGCGGCCCGGGGTCAGCGGCAGCACGGCGTCGATCACGCGGTGGGCTTCCAGCGGGGGCGGGGTGTCGCTGGTGTCGGCGGTTTCGTCCACCTCGTCGTCCACGCCGTTGAGCAGGTGCCAGTTCGTGATGGCGATCATCCCGTTCCCGGTCGCCTTCAGGCCGATCTCGCCCTTGGCGCAGACGTTGCCGCGCACGAAGGCGAGCACGCTGTCGCGGTACGTCTCTGGGATGAACAGCCCGGCGTTGCGGGCGATGTCCGCGCTGTCGAAATCGCGCCCGCTGCCCGCCAGCCGGCCGCAGAACGCATCCAGCAGCCGCTCGTAGACGATCAGGCCCGGCGCGACGACCAGGAAGCGGCGCGTGAAGCGCGGGTCGTCCACGCCCTCGGCCTGCGCGGCCGTGCGGTTGAGCAACTGCCAGACCATCAGCGCCTGCATGACCCAGGTCTTGCCGGTGCCGGTCGCCATCTTGAGACAGTATTTCGGGTGGTCGTGCTTGGGCTGCGCGATCTCCTGGCGGCGCGGCGGCGTCAGCGCGTGGGGGGCGACCTGGGCGTACAGGTCGAGCAGCGAGCCGGATGCCAGCACCTCGTGCGCGACGATGGTGTTCAGGATCGCCTGCTTCTGCCCGGCGTGGAAGTTCAGCGATCCGCGCACGGCGCACACCTCGTCGCTGAACCACCAGTGCAGCAGGTCGGCGGTGTGCGGCGTGACCCGGTTCAGGATCTCGGCGGAGCCGTCTTCGAGACCTTGGCAGAGGGCGCGGGTGTGTTCGGTCAGCGCGATGGACAGCGCGAGCGGGTTCGGGTTCGTGGCGGGGTTCGGCTGGGCGGCGCTCATCGCACGGCCTCCGCCACCGTGGTGACCACCTCGGCCTCGAAGCCGAACACATCCACCGCCCGCACGCACACGCGCCGCGGGCCGGTCTTGTGCGGCACGGTCAGCCGGGCATGGGTGACGACGCGCAGCGCGTCGTCGTCGTTGGCGGTGTTGCCGCGGTAGTCCTGCCAGACCGAGCGGAAGACGCGGCCGTCGTAATCGGGATCGACGGCCCAGTATTCGATCAGCGCGAGCGGCTCCTGGTTCATCACGGCCTGGAGTTTCTGGCGGTTCGCGTCGTCGAGGTTGATCGCCTCGGGCGACAGCAGCACGTAGTTTCTGAGCTTGACGGTCAGGTGCTCGTCGGGGCGGGTGTCTGCGGCGTCGCTGGCGGCGCTGCTGGTGCGCTCGACCGGGTGGATCGTCAGGTATTGCAGCGACGAGAAACGGACCTGGCCGCGCAGTTTGTCGATGCCGCCCTTTTTCTTCAGGCGGTCGAGCAGGTCGGGCGGAATCACCAGCACTTCGAGGCGGTTGTCGTTGAGCGCGGTGATGTCCTGGCCGATCGACGACTCGAAATTCCAGCCGAGCACGACCACGCGGTCCCAGCCGCCGAGCAGGTTGTCGCGCTGGGCGATGGCTTTTTTCAGCGTGGTGATGCCGGTGAGTTTGTTGGGGGAGTCGGCCAATACCAGCGTCTTGCTGCTTTTGCGGGGGCCGAGGTCGAGGCCGGCGATCTGGCCGAGGTTGCGCTGCGGGTTGAATTCGGCGGGCAGCGACTGGGCGCCGTAGAGCGACAGAACGATCTGCGACAGGTCGCCGATGCGGAACTCGCGGCCCAAGCTCACCTTGGCGGCCTCGACCTGGTAGTCGCCGATCGCCTGGTACAGGAAGGGCCGGGCGCTCTGGTCGATCAGCCGCTTGCGCATGATCATGCAGGCGGGTTTGCCGAGGTCGGTCGTGATCCAGCGGCGGCCGAGCTTTTCGGCGACGGCGGCGGT
>NZ_JBFPGY010000080.1:0-11940 GCF_041083715.1 Sphaerotilus sp. | reverse complement strand
TCTGGCGCGGGGCGCGGTTGGTGCTGGTCTTGTAGTGCAGGTTGCCGAAGCCGCCGTCGCCACCCTTGGCCAGGATGATCTCTTCGCCGTGCGTGAGCAGCTCGGCAATGACTTCTTCCGTCTCGCCGTCACGGATGATGGTACCGACAGGCACGCGCAGGACGATGTCCGCCCCGGCAGCCCCGAACTGGTCCGAGCCGCGCCCGGCTTCACCGTTGCGGGCTTCGTAGCGGCGGATGTAGCGGAAATCGATCAGCGTGTTCAGATTGCGGTCGCCCACGACGAACACATGGCCGCCACGGCCGCCGTTGCCGCCGTCCGGACCACCAAATGGAATGAACTTTTCGCGCCGGAAGCTGGCGCAGCCGGAGCCACCGTTGCCGGCGGCCACATCGATGGTGACTTCATCGACAAATTTCATGCTTGTACTCCAGCGTCCAGGCGCTTCGCAGCAATAACTTCAAGGAACTTCAAAGCAAAAAAGCCCCGGCTTGCCGGGGCTTCATGCGCGCAAGCGTCGCAGGTCGATCAGACCGGCGTGACGATCACGGTCTTGCGGTTCTCGGCGCCCTTGGTGGCAAACGAGATGGTGCCATCGACCAGCGCGAACAGCGTGTGGTCACGGCCCATGCCGACATTGCTGCCGGCATGGAAACGGGTGCCGCGCTGGCGCACGATGATGGAGCCGGCGCTGACGACCTGGCCGCCGTAGGCCTTGACGCCGAGCATCTTCGGTTGGGAGTCGCGGCCGTTCCGTGTGGAACCGCCGCCTTTTTTCTGTGCCATGGTTCAGATCCTCTGAGGATGTGCTGGATGGGAGAGGCGACGGCTCAGCCGAGCACCGCGCTGATTTGCAGCTCGGTGTAGTTCTGGCGGTGGCCCTGGCGCTTCTGGTAGTGCTTGCGACGGCGCATCTTGAAGATGCGCACCTTGTCGTGCCGACCATGCGACAGCACGGTGGCCGTCACCGTTGCGCCATCAACCAAGGGAGCGCCAACCCGGAGTTCTGCACCGCTTCCAACGGCGAGCACCTGGTCGATCACGATCTCTTGGCCAACGTCCGCAGTGATCTGTTCTACTTTGATTTTTTCGCCGGCTGCAACTTTGTATTGCTTGCCACCGGTTTTTATGACCGCGTACATATCAGCCCTTTCTTGGGGGTAAAGTTCTCACGCGTGATGCACACCGGCAACATCCCGGCTGCAAACGCGAAGCCCGATATTATGCCACGCTTTGCACGACATGCCGGTACCGATGTCGGCTTCTCATCACAGCCACAAGCAGCAAAGTGCGCAGGGGGGAAGACTGGTCAAGTGGTGGACGTGACGGGCTTCCTATAATCCACGGTTTTCAGCGCACCCCAACCAGCCCCTCCTCGTGAGCCTCGCCACCGCCACCCAGCCGACCTCCTCCGCCGTCACGCAACTCATGGCCGGCGAAATGGCGCAAGTTGATGCCGTGATCCACCGCCGTCTGGCCTCGGAAGTCGCGCTGATCAACCAGATCTCGCACTACATCGTCAGTGCCGGAGGCAAGCGCATCCGCCCGCAGCTTGTGCTCCTCTTTGCACGCGCCCTGGGCTTCGAAGGGGCAGAGCGCTTCGAAATGGCAGCCACTGTCGAGTTCATCCACACGGCCACGCTGCTGCACGACGACGTCGTCGACGAGTCGGCACTGCGCCGCGGCCGCAAGACCGCCAACGCGCTGTTCGGCAACGCGGCCAGTGTGTTGGTGGGCGACTTCCTGTATTCGCGCGCTTTCCAGATGATGGTGTCGGTCGACCGCATGCGTGTACTCGATGTGCTGGCCGAGGCCACCAACGTCATCGCCGAAGGTGAAGTGCTGCAGCTGATGAACATGCACGACCCCGACACCAGCGTCGAGGACTACCTGCGTGTCATCCGCTACAAGACCGCCAAGCTCTTCGAGGCCAGTGCGCGCATCGGCGCAGTGCTGGCAGGCGCCAATGCCGAGGTCGAAGCCGCCTGCGCTGCGTACGGGCAGTCACTGGGCACGGCATTCCAGATCGTCGATGACCTGCTCGACTACGAAGGCACGACCACCGAGCTGGGCAAGAACGTCGGCGACGACCTGCGCGAAGGCAAACCGACGCTGCCGCTCCTGCACGCCATGGGCGATGGCACCGCGGCCGAGCGCGATCTGATCCGCCACGCCATCGAGCATGGCGAGGTCGAGCGTCTCGACGAGATCATCCAGATCGTGCGCCGCACGGGCGCACTCGACGCCACCCGCCAGGCGGCACGCGACGAGGCGCAGCGGGCGCAGCAGCACATTTCGGCACTGCCCTCTTCCCAATTCAAGGATGCGCTGCTAACATTGTCAGTCTTGGCAGTTGACAGGAACTTCTGAAGTTTCTTGCAGCACACGGGGTGTAGCTTAGCCTGGTAGAGCGCTACGTTCGGGACGTAGAGGCCGGAGGTTCGAATCCTCTCACCCCGACCAAGACACAATTCAAACGATCGCGCCGCATGGAATCTCATGGCGCGATTTGTTTTTCGGGGTGTAGCTTAGCCTGGTAGAGCGCTACGTTCGGGACGTAGAGGCCGGAGGTTCGAATCCTCTCACCCCGACCAGACACTGTAGTGAGTACAAGAAAAATCGCGCCCTGGAGCGCGATTTTTTCTTGGTGCCTTCGATTCCCCGCAATCAGTCCTGGACGGGCACCCGCCGCGCACCCACAGCCAGCAGCACCGTGCCGACCACGACCACCGACATCGCCGCCGTCAGCGACACGGCGTGCGCGATGGCACCGATCATCGGCGGGCCGATCAGGAAGCCCGAGTAGCCGATCGACGACACCGACGCGATCGCTGCCGCCCGGCTGACACCCGGCACCCGCGTCGCTGCATTGAACAGGATCGGCACCACCGGCGCCAATCCCGCCCCGACAAACGCATAGCCGATCAGCGACACGACCGGATGCCCGCTGAGCAGCACGATCGCCATGGCCACCGCCGACAGCGACGCACTCGCCCCGAGCAGCAGCCGCTCCGAGTACCTCGCCCGCAGCGCATCCCCGCCGAAGCGCGCCAGCGCCATCGCGCCGCAGAAACTCGCGTAGCCGAGCGCCGCACGGTCCTGTGACATGCCGACTTCCTGCTTCAGATAGAGCACGCACCAGTCGTACATCACGCCCTCCGCCGTCATGCCGGTGAAGATCAGCAAGCCGATCACGAGCAGCAAGCCGCGCGGCCACGCGAAATGCGCCCGCTCACCGTCATCACCGGCCTCGCGCGGGTGCGCGTCGAGCAGGCCACCCGAAGTCAGCATCGCCAGCGCAGACACCCCCAGTCCGATGCCAGCAAGTTGCCAGGCCGGCGCGATCTGCAGCCGCAGCAGCCCCGCGCACAATGCGGCCCCCGCCATCGCGCCCAGGCTGAAGGTGCCGTGCAGGTTGCTCATCACGGTGCGGCCGCTCAGGCTTTCCAGCGCCGTGCCTTCGGCGTTGATGGACACGTCGTAGCAGCTCATCAGCGCTCCGAACAGCACCATCGCCGGCAGCACCGCCCACAAGCCCGGCCAGTGCAGCACCAGCGCCAGCGCCACGCCCATGACACTGGCCCCCAGCCGCACCACGCCCCGCACGCCCAGCCGCTCGACCACCCGCCCCGCGAAGAACAGCGACGACACGGCCCCCAGCGCCGCCGACAGCAGCACCAGCGACAGCGTGGCCTCGTCCAGCGCGTACTGCGCCTTCACCGACGGGATGTGGGCGCCCCACGCTCCGCCGAGCACGCCCAGCGCCCCGAACTGCCAGCGCACCGCCTTGCGCGCCCGCGACAGCCTCGCGGCGTCCGGCCGGGTGTCTACGGCGGCCGTCACAGCTGCACCGGTGCGCCCGTGCGCGCACTCTCGTAGATGGCATCGAGCAGTTCCATCACGATCAGCCCTTCCTCGCCCGGCGCAGGGTGCGGCCGGTCGTTCAGGATCGCGTCGGCGTAGTCGTGCATCGCCGATGGCGCCGACGTCGCGGCCTGGTGCAGATGCAGGTCGAACGGCGCGCCGTGCTGCTCGGTGAAGATGTGCGCGTCGAAGGTATAGCCCTCGTCGAGATTCTTCTGCAGCAGGCCAGCGCGGGTGCCAAGCAGACGCGTCTCCATGAGCTCGGCTTCAGCGATGTTGGCCGCCCACGAAGCTTCGAGCGCCAGCGTCGCGCCATTCTCGAAGCGGATGAACGCGGTCGCCAGATCCTCCACATCGAAGGTCTTGCCCGCCTGGTCCGCCAGCGCACGGGCGATCGGGTCGTAGGTCGCACCCATCACCCAGGTCGGCTTCGGGTAGCCCATCAGCCACAGCGCCAGATCCAGCCGATGCACACCCAGGTCGATCAGCGGCCCGCCGCCGGCCAGCGCCTTCGTACCGAACCAGCCGCCAAAACCTGGCATCCCCCGCCGGCGGTGCCAGACGCTGCGGCCGAAGTAGAACTCGCCGAACACACCGCCATCGACCTGCGCCTTCAAGGCCCGCGACTGCGCCGAGAAGCGGTACGAGAAGTTGATCATCAGCCGTTTGCCCGCCCGCTCGGCAGCGGCCAGCATCTCGCGGCCCTCGCTGGCGTTCATCGCCATCGGCTTCTCGCACAGCACGTGGCAGCCTGCCGCCAGCGCCATCAGCGTCAAGTCCTTGTGGAACTTGTTCGGCGTGCAGATGCTCACCACGTCCAGTGCCTCGGCCGCCAGCATCGCCTCGGCCGTGGCGTGGCAGCCGGGGACGCCGAACTGGTCCCCCACCGCTGCCAGCCGCTGCGCATCCGGATCGGCGATGGCGACGACCGCGACCTGCGGATGCTGCCGCCAGCCCTCGATGTGCGCACGGCCCATGCCCAGACCGATCACCCCCACGCGCAGACGACGCACGCCCGTTTCCCCCTTCATGCGATGTCTCCGCGGCTCTGCTGGATACCGACCTTGCCGAAGTTCAGCGCCTTCGGGCTGAGCGCCTCCAGCGGCGGACTCTGCGGACAGACATCCACGATGTTCACGCGCGGCGCGGCCCATTGCACTGCATTGGTCATCACCCGCTGCACGTTGGCATCAAAGTAGGTCGGATACGCCTCATGGCCGGGGCGGAAATAGAACACCCGCCCATGCCCGCGCTCCCAGCAGCAGCCCGAGCGGAACACCTCGCCGCCCTCGAACCACGACAGGAACACGAGGCTCTCGGGCTTGGGAATGTCGAAGCGCTCGCCGTACATCTCCTCGTACGGCAGCTCGAAATACTCGCCCAGTCCCGTGGCGATCGGGTGCGACGGCTCGACCACCCACAGCCGCTCCTTCTCGTCGGCCTCGCGCCATTTCAGCGAGCAGTTGGTGCCCATCAGGCGGCGGAAGATCTTCGAGAAATGCCCCGAATGCAGCACGATCAGCCCCATGCCTTCCAGCACGCGGCGCTGCACGCGCTCGACGATGGCGTCCTCCACCTGGTCATGCGCCCGGTGGCCCCACCAGATCAGCACATCGCAGCCGGCCAGCCGCTCCTCGCTCAGACCGTGTTCGGGCTGGTCGAGGGTCGCGGTCGAGACCTCCAGCGGCAGCGCGCCGGGGTTGAGCGCCGGGGTGTCGCGCAGTGCCTGGGCGATGACGGCATGCAGGCCGTCGGGATAGATCGCCTGCACGGCGGGGTTTTGGCGTTCGTGCTGGAATTCGTTCCAGACAATGACAGAAATCTTGGTCTTCACAGCAGGCATCCGAAGCAAGGTTGGGGAGATTGCAGGCCCACAGCGTAAGGACATCGGCAGGCCAGTCCAAGGTCAAGCACTAGCAGAATTCCGACAATGATGCGAAAAAACCTGGAGTCCGCGCTGACCGCCGCCCTGGCCGCTGCCCAGGCTGGTCAGCTCGTCGTCCACCGGCCGCAGAACCTGGGCGCACCACAGTCCCGGGGCGACGGACATTTCCACCTGACACCCGAGCTGTTCGTGCAGGTCGAGGGCTGGACCGACTTTCGCTTCCCGCACACCGGCTGCCGGCTGGTGGCGGGCGAGGCGCTCATCGTGCCGCCGCAGTTGCGCCACGACGAGCATGTCGGAGCAGCGCGTGGAGCAGCGTTCCGCAACGTGGTGGTGAACACGGCGGGGGCCGCGCTGATGTGCCACCTCGCGCACGAACACAGCCCGGGCAGCCCCGGCATCGCCCACCTCGAAACCCGCCACCACGCGCAGGCCGCCCGCATCCACGACTGGCTGTTCCATGCCTCGCAAAGCCCGTCCGACCCGGTACCGCCCTGGGCCGACACGCAGGCGCGGGCGCTGGTGGCAGCGGCGCTGGCGGGGGTGCTGCTCGCGCTGAACGAAGCGGAAGGCGAGGCCAGCCGCGAGCCGCCGCTGATCGCCCGGCTGCGCGTGCTGATCCAGAACCAGCTCGGCGACCACACGCTGGGTGTGCGGCGGCTGGCCGAGCAGTCGGGCTGCACGGCGGACTACCTCTCGCACCTGTTCCGCGAGGTCACCGGCGAAGCGCTGATCGGCTGCATCAACCGGCTGCGCATGGAACGCGCAGCCCGGCTGCTGCGCGAAACGACACTCGCCATCAAGGAAGTGGCGTGGGCCTGCGGCTTCGCGGCGCCGAGCTACTTCATCCGTACCTTCCGGACGCACCACGGCGTGACCCCCAAGGCATGGCGGGACGGGGCCACGCAAGGCGCCGTACCATCGACGCCATGACGGCGCTGTCGGAAGTTTCCTGGATCCACCTGGCCGTGGCCCTCGGCATCGGGCTGCTGATCACGGTGGTGCAGATGGCGTGGCTGCTCGGGCGGCCATGTCCGGCGGGAGACGCCCGTTCGCGCAGCAGGTGGTGCCCGGCCTGCTGCTGATCGCCGCGGTCGCGTGGGGTGGCTGGTGGCTGAGCGCCTGAGGGTCAGGCCGCGAACAGCACCTGGTGGACCTCGCGCAGCAGGTTCTTCTGCACCTTGCCCATCGCGTTGCGCGGCAGGTCGGCGACGACGAAGGCCCGCTTGGGCACCTTGAAGTTGGCGATCTTCGACTTGAGCGCGGCCACCAGCGCGTCCGCATCCAGCGCCGCGCCCGCCTTCGGCACCACCACCGCGACCACCGCCTCGCCGAAGTCCGGGTGCGGCACGCCGATCACTGCCGACTCGGCCACGCCGGCCATGTCGTTCAGGTAGCCCTCGATCTCGGCCGGGTAGACGTTGTAGCCACCGGTGATGATCAAGTCCTTGCTGCGGCCGACGATGGTGAGGTAACCGCGCCCATCGGCGTCGAAACGACCGACATCGCCAGTCTTGAACCACGCATCCGCCGTGAATTCCTCGGCAGTCTTCTCCGGCATGCGCCAGTAGCCACCGAACACGTTCGGGCCGCGGACCTGCACGTTGCCGATCTCGCCCGCCGGCAGCGCCACCCCCGCGTCATCCACCACCCGCACGCCGACCCCGGGCAGCGCCGGGCCGACCGTGCCACCGAGGCGCTCGCCGTCCTCGGCGCGGCAGGGGTTGGACGTGAGCATCACCGTCTCGCTCATGCCGTAGCGTTCGAGGATGGTGTAGCCGGTGCGCGTCTGCCAGTCGCGGAAGGTCTCGATCAGCAGCGGCGCCGAGCCGGAGATGAACAGCCGCATGCGGGCGCAGGCCTCGCGCGTGAGGCCCGCCTCCTGGAGCAGTCGCACGTACAGCGTCGGCACGCCCATGAACACCGTCGCCCGCGGCAGCCGCTCGACCACCGCCTTCGGATCGAACTTCGACAGCCACAGCATCTTCGAGCCGTTCAGCAGCGCGCCATGGCTGGCGACGAACAGGCCGTGGACATGGAAGATCGGCAGCGCATGGATCAGCACGTCACCGGGCTGCCAGTTCCAGTGGGTCTTCAGCACCTGCGCGTTGGACAGCAGGTTGCCATGGCTGAGCATCGCGCCCTTGCTGCGGCCGGTGGTGCCACTGGTGTAGAGGATGGCGGCGAGGTCGTCGGCCGATTTCACTGTCGGCACGTGCTCGTCGCTGAAGTGCGAAGCGCGTTCCAGCAGCGAGCCGGTGCGGTCGTCGTCGAGCGTGAAGACGTGGGCGACGCCCTTCTGGAACGCCAGCTTGCTGATCCAGGGGAAATTCTTGCTGGCGCAGACGAACACCGCCGGCTCGGCATTGCCGATGAAGTAGTCGAGTTCGGCTGCCTGGTACGCCGTGTTCAGCGGCAGGTAGACGAAGCCGGCCCGCAGCGTGGCCAGGTACAGCACCAGCGCCTCGACCGACTTCTCGGTGTGGACCGCCACGCGGCTGCCAGCAGGGATCTCCAGCGATTGCAGCAGGTTGGCAAGCATCGCCGTCGCGCGCTCCAGGTCGCGCCAGGAGTAGACGAGGCCGTTGTCGGTCTCGATCGCCGCCGCGTCGAGGTCGGCAGGGAAGGCACCGCGCAGCGCGGCGAACAGGTTGTCGTTGGACATGGTCATGCGGGGTGGTCAGGCGGTCAGGAGCCGGTGAAGTTCGGCTTGCGCTTCTCGATGAAGGCGGTGATGCCTTCGCGGTGGTCGGGGCCGCTGGCGTAGGCGGCGAACTCGGCACGCTGCGCTTCGGTGAAATGGAATTGTGGCGCGACAAGACGCAGGGCGCGCTTGTTCAACCGTGCGGCACGGGGTGCGCCGGCGGCGATGCGCTGCGCGGTCGCCTCGGCCTCGGTGGCCACTTCGTCGTCGTAGACCACGCGGTGAACGAGTCCGCGGCGCAGCGCGGTTTCGGCGTCCAGCAGCCGCGCTTCGAGCAGGATCTCGGCCGCGGTCGCCAGCCCGGCCACCCGCGCCACACCGGCCAGCTCGTCACACGCCATCGGAAACCCCAGCCGCGCGATCGGCGCCCCGAAGCGGCTCGACTGTCCGGCGATGCGCAGGTCGCATTGACACGCGATCTCCAGCCCGCCGCCGACACACGCACGCTCGATCTGTGCCACCAGCGGGATGTCGCAGCGGTACATCGCCTCCAGCGCCGGGGCGACGATGTTCTCGTGGAAGTCGCGCAGCCGCGCTTCGTCGAAACGGAAGGCGGGGAACTCCTCGATGTCGCCGCCGGAGACGAAGGTGCCGCCCTCGCCACGCACGATCACGCAGCGCAGGCCGGGCTCACGCTCGGTCAGTCCGTCGAAGATGCCGCGCAGCGCACGCCACATCGCGACATTGACGGCATTGAGCTTGCCGGGGTTCGAGAGGGTGACCAGCGCCACGTCGGACCAGGTCGCGTGGCGTTCGTAGCGGACATCGGGCAGCGGTTCGGCACTCATGGGACGGCTTCTTCGGGATCCAAAGAAGCCATCTTAGGGAATTTGTGCGCCGCAGGCTGCGACCACTCAGGGACCGGCGAAGGTTGCGGTCACGGACTTCTCGCCGTCGATGGCCAGACGGCAGGTGCCTGTGCCGGCGCAGGCACCACCCCAGCCAACGAAGCGCTGGCCACGTGCCGGCAGCGGCGTGAGCTGCGTGAGGGTGCCGGACTCGCGCGAGAAGCTGCAGCCACTCAGGCAGGCCACCCCGGAAGGCAGTCCGCCAAGGCGCCCGGCGCTGCCGGACTGGCGCACATTCACCGTGTAGTGCTTCGGTGAAAACAGCGCCCGGACCGCCTGGGCCGCCCCCATGGTCACGGTGCAGGTCAGACCGGCGCCACTGCAGCCGCCCGACCAACCGGCGAAGTCCGACTGCGCCGAGGGAGCCGCCGTCAGCGTCACCACGGTGCCGGCGGTGTAGCGCGCGCTGCAGGTCAGACCGCAGTCCAGTCCGGACGCGCCGCGCACGGTACCGCTGCCGTTGCCCGTGCGGGTCACCCCCAGCGCAAAGGTCGGCAGCTCGAAGGAAGCGGTCACCGTCGCGGCCGCGTTCGGGCTGATGACGCAGAGCGTGCTGGTGCCACTGCACGCCCCGCTCCAGCCGGTGAAGACCGAGCCGGTGGCCGGCTTGGCGGTCAGCGCCACCCGGCTGCCGCTGTCCACGCTGGCGGCGCAGACCGTGCCGCACTGGATGCCAGACGGCGCACCCGTGACCGTTCCGCTGCCGCCACCTTGGCGAGTCACGCGAACGGGAACCGGCAACGTGACCGAAAAGGTGGCCGCCATCGTCGCCTCGCCGGCTGCGCTGATGTTGTGCATCGCCGCGCCGGTGGTGCTGCCGTCGTAGCGGCTGGAGTTGGGTTTCGTGTCCGGGCCGAAGAGCCGGGATGCGGTGTAAAGATCGCCCGGATCGGCCATCTGCCCCTGTGCGATCTGGTTCAGGCCGTCCGCCTCGACCAGCGCCAGCAGCTTGTGTGCGGTGTAGGAGTTGTTGTAGAGATAGTCGTAGCCCGACGCATTCAGGCGGGCATCGACATGCCACAGCGAGAGGCCGTCGCCGACGAAGCCGGTGTCGTTGCCCGCCGCGCGGCGGCGGTACTGGGCCAGGAAATACTCGGTGAACGGGTTGGTGGCGGAGGCCCCCGGCATGAACAGCACGGCATCCGGACTGGTGCCCGACGGGCGCAGCACCACGGTGGCGCTGCCGCCCGAGACGATCCGGGGCGTCAGCCAGCCCAGCACGAACTTCGAGAACGCGTTGTGGTCCCCGATGTTGCTGTGCATCATGTCGTAGCCGCCCGCCCCGCCCTTGGGGCCGACGCTGCCGTCGTAGTCGTAGTAGTCGGGCAGCCCGAGCGCGTGGCCGGTCTCGTGGATATCGACCTGCGGCTCGTAGAGCGGATCGGTGTTGTAGTGCCCACCAGCCCAGGACCAGACCACCTTGCGGATGTGCTTGCCACCGTAGGTCTGCGTGCCGCCGTAGACCGTCTGCTTGGCCCACCAGAACGACGCCCAGGCCCCGGCCGGGCCGGCCCACTTGACGAACAGGGTGTCGAAGTTGCCGTCCCCATCGTTGTCGTACTGGGCCATCGGGTGACCGGTGGCCTGCAGGGCGCCGAGCGCTTCGTCGACGACCGCCGCCGTGCCTGCACGCTCGCCCAGCGCCTGGTAGTAGGACCGGCCGTAGCGTGCCCGGTACCACGGCGCCACGTGGCCGTGGAGATCCAGCTGGCCATAGGACGAACGCAGGTAGAAGGCACGCAGGCTCTCGTAGGGATAGCCGGGCACGGCCGGACCACCGACGCCGAACATGCGCTCCTCGATCAGCGCGGATGTGTTGGCCTCGACGTGGGGCTGGTCGGGGAAGTCGACCAGCAGCACAAGAATCTTCGGCGCGCCGGTCGTCGGCAGTCCGCCACCCCAGGCGGGCGGCGGTGTGTCGATCGAGATCGTTCCGTTCGCGCGCCCCGTGCGGTAGGCCAGCGTCGCGACCGTGGCCGGATCCAGCAGGTGATTGCCCAGCGCCCGGGCCTGCGCAGCCTGTGCAGCGAGCTGGCCGCTGGCGCGCAGTTGCTCCAGCTCAGTGTCGGTCGGTGGCGCCAGCGCCCAGGCCGGCAGTGCCAGGGAGACGAACAGGACAGAAAGGACAGGCGCCAGCGAACGCATGAGGCGATGCAGCAGCGCAAGGGCAGTTCTTCGGTGGATCACGGTGGCTCCCTGGAGTCCGACAACGGGCTGGCAGCCCCGGAAAAGGGGCTGTACCCCTCCTCATTTCGGCGCTCAAGTTCCGCGACTTGACGCAGATATGCCAGTCCCGGTGTGACCAGGGAAAAAAAATCCTGCGGCGGATCGCGTCAGGCGACGACGGCATCCCACAGCAGCTTCACCCCCGACAGCAGCATCCCCGCCATCACCAGCCGATAGAACAGCGTCGGCTTGACCCGCGTGGCCAGCCGCACGCCTGCCCAGACCCCGACAAGCACCACCGGCCCCAGCGCCAGCGAGGTGCCCAGGTTGGTCAGGTCGATCAGGCCGAGCTGCCAGTACGGGATCCACTTCGACAGGTTCACGAGGGTGAAGAACACCGCCATCGTCCCGCTGAAGCGCAGCGGCTCCAGCTTGAGTGGCATCACGTAGAAGCTGATCGGCGGCGCACCCGC
>NZ_JBFPGY010000079.1:0-12007 GCF_041083715.1 Sphaerotilus sp. | reverse complement strand
ACCGCTCCCTCTTCGGAGGGAAGCGCATACCACCAGCGCCTGCCTAGACTGGTCGCCAGCGATCCAGCACAGGCGAACGGGGGGATGGATGGTCCGGACAACGATGCAGGCGAGAACACACGCTGCCCATGCGGCACACGGCCTGACGCTGGTGGAGCTGCTGGTCGTGATGACCGTGACCGCGGTCCTGCTGCATGGGGCCACGCTGTCGTTCTCGACCTGGCTGCAGCGGCAGCACCTGCTGGGCATCTCGGCGCAGTTCAACGCCGACCTGCAAACGCTGCGCGCCGCTGCCGTCACCCGGCACCGGATGCTGCGCCTGACCTTCCAGGACACCCCTGCCGGCACCTGCTACTTCCTGCACAGCGGCGACGCCGACGCCTGCCGCTGCAGCGCCAACCCGCAGGCAGAGCCTCAGGTGAGCTGCATCGCCGGCACAGAGCTGCTGCGGGCCGCACTCGTGCCGGGATCACGGCGCATCCGGCTGCAATCGAATGTGGCCAGCCTGCGTGTCGATCCCCGCCACGGCACCTTCACCCCCACGGGCAGCATCGACGTTTCCGCCACCGACGGCAGCAGCGCCTTGCGCCACATCGTCAACATCCTGGGTCGCGTGCGCACCTGCGCCCCGGGGCCGCAATTCACCGGTTACAGCGCGTGCTGAGACCGGCCATGCATCCCCACTGGCCTGCCCACCAGGGCATGACCCTGATCGAGCTGGTCATCGCGCTGGTCCTGGTGGCCATCATGGCAACGCTGGCCGCACCCAGCTGGCTGGGCCAGATCCAGCGGATGCGGCGCAGCGACGCCATCGTCACACTGGCCCAGATCCAGCAAGCCCAGGAACGCTGGCGCTCCCAGCGCCCGGGCTATGCCACCGGGCTCGGTAAGGACGCACTCGACCTGCCTTCGGTCAGTCCGGCGGGTCACTACGACGTCAGCACATCGGTCCAGCCCGACACCGCACAGCGCGACTACCGAGTCACGGCGATCGCCAGAGGCACTCAAGCCGATGATCGACTGTGCCGCTGGCTGGTGCTCGACGTCGAGTCGGGACAACTCCACCACCGGTCTGGTCCGGACGAGCAAGCCGGCAACGCAGACACGCAGAACCGGCAGTGCTGGAAATCATGAGTTGCCAGAGCCGCTGCACGCATGGATGGAGCCTCATCGAGCTGATGCTCGCGATCGCACTCGGCCTGCTCCTGTTGACCGGATTGCTGCAGCTCGCCGCGGTGCACACCGATGAACAGCGCCGTCTGCTGCTGGAAAGTCGCCTGACACAGGACCTGCGCACCGCGATCGAGCTGATCTCCCGGGATGTCCGGCGCGCGGGCTACTGGGCCGATGTGTCCGGCGGCGCATGGGATGGCACCCACCCATCCGCCACGTTGAGCCCCAATCCCTACCGCGGCGTGGTGTTGAACGGCCCGACGGCTGCACCCTGGATCGGCTACAGCTATAGCCGAGACCTCACCGAAGACAACATCAGCGGCAACCAGGAAAAGTTCGGCCTTCGGCTGAACACCAGCAGCCAGGTCATCGAGTGGCGTCTGTCCGGCAGTGCCATCGCACCGGACGACCGCGACAGCTGGCAGGCACTGACCGATCCGGCCTTGGCCCGCGTCACACGCCTGTTGATCCGGATCGAGGAGCAGCGGCAGAGCCTGCTCGCACTCTGTCCGCTGACAACGTGCAACGGACAGGCGCGCTGTCCGCCCGAACGCGTGCAGCGCAAGGTTCGGGTCGAACTGGATGCACAGGACGCCCGAGACAGCCGGGTACAGCGGCAACTGTTCACGGAAACGCGGCTGCGCAATGACGAGGTCACCGGTGCATGCCCGACCTGAGGTGCCGCAGCGCACCACCGGCTTCGGCACGCTCGCGATGGTGATGACCTTGCTGCTGATCGCGCACTTGAGCCTGCTCTACAGCCACCGGGCGCTGCTGTTCGAGCAGCGTGCCAGCGCGGGTCAGATCCGCGCCGTTCGCGCGCAGGAAGCCGCGCAGGCCGGACTCGACTGGGCCGCATCGCATCTGAATGACGCCCGTGCGCTGGACAGCCGGTGCCTGCCGATACCGCAGGACGCCGCCGCACCCCCCGCCACGCTGCGTGCCCGCTGGGACCGCAGCCTTGCCACGGCAGTGGCCCTGCAACCCGCGTGCGTGCTGGCCGATTCCGGCCCGGACTGGAACTGCCACTGCCCCGACAGCGGTGCGGGCCGGGTCTCGTCCCCTGCAGCCGACCTGGAGGCACCAGCCTTTGCCGTGACCATGCAGAACGGCCCGCGCGCGGGAGTGTGGACGCTGACCGCCGAGGGCTGCTCGAATCCGGGCCCGGATTGCGGCAACGCCAGCGCCGCCGAACCCGATGCACGCTACCGCGTCACCGCCGTGCTGGCAGCACTCGGGCAGGTGGTACAGGTGCCGCTGGCCGCACTGACGAGTGTGGGCGCCGTCACGCTCATGGACGGCGCTGGCGTCATCAATGCCGACCACACCAGCGGCGGCATCGCCATCGACAGTGGCCATGCGATCAGCGTGCAGGCGCCAGCCAAGGTCTTCGGCCCGGCGGGACAGCCCGTCTCGGCCGGGCTGGTCGCCGATGACCCACCGCTCACCGCGGGCAGCGATGCACTCTGGCGGCGCCTGTTCGGGCTGGAAGTCGCCACGCTGAAGGCGCTGCCATCGTGGCAGATCCTCGCCTGCGCAGGTGGATGCACCGGCAGTGACCTGGACGTGGCCTGGACCCTGGGCGCACGAGCGCTCTGGCTGGACGGCGATCTGACGCTGGCACAAGGTCGCTGGGGCACGGCCGAGGTACCGCTGCTGCTGGTCGTGCGCGGCACGCTGCGGGTCGGTCCGGACGCGTCGCTGCAGGGACTGGTCGTGGCCAATCGTGTGGATGCCCAGGTGGTGACCAGCCCGCGCAGCCTGCTGCGTGGTGGCCTCGTCAGTCTGGACACCACCCTGCTGCGCGGCCAGATCGACGTGGCCAGGGATGCCACCGTGCTGGCGCGCGCCGCGGCGCTGGGTGGGGCACTCGTTCCGGTGCCTGGCAGCTGGTTCGATCCGCACACCCGATGAGGAACAGCCATGTCGGTCTGGCGCTGATTGAACTCCTGGTGGCCATGGCCGTGCTCGGTCTGGGCACCGCCTCCTTGCTGCAATTGCACCTCGAACTGCGCCGCACCACCGACCTGTCTCGCCAGCGCAGCGAGGCTGTCCGCCACGCCGCACAGGATCTGGAGCAACTGCGCTGGAGCGGCCCGGCCGACATCGTCGCCACCGGCCCCGCACCGATCAACGCCGCCACGCCGACCGGCTACACCTTGCAGCGCAGCGTGCACACCGATGCCATCGGGCGCCTGCGTTCCGTCGCCACCACCGTGCGCTGGACGGATCGACAGGCCACCACACACACCGTGACGCTGGGGACGGCTCTCACCGCACTCGATCCCGCACTGGGCGCCGCCACGCTGCTGAACCGCACGCCCGCACTGACCGGCACCGGACTGGGCAGCTCCGGCACACCGGAGCGTTCGCTGCGCATCCCCGCCGCCGCACACGATCTTGGCGATGGCCGCCACGCCTTCAAGCCACGCACCGACGAGGCCCTGGTCTGGCTGTTCGACAGCCGCTCCGGCGACGTGACCGGGCGCTGTGACAGCGCGGTCGGGCTCCCGGCCGCTTCGCTGGACGCGGCCAGCCTTGGCAACTGCCGGGCACTCAGCGGCCTGCTGCTCAGCGGTCACATCCGCTTCGCCACGGACCGCGACAGCCTCTCCGCGGCCGATGCCGAACAGCCATCCAGCCTGGCCATGGGAACCAATCTTCGTCTGACGCTCACCACGACCGGCCACCCCAGTCCAGCCTGGGAGTGTGCGCAGGACGGGCCGACCGGCGTACCGCCCGGCATCACGACCAGGACATCGATCGCGTACCACTGCGTGGTCCAGCCAGTGCCGCCGGCATCGGGCGGCACACCCCGCTGGTCGGGACGGCTCGATCTGGTGCCGCAGGACTGGCTGCTGGTCAGCGCCACCGGTGGCAACACCGGACGCTTTCGCGTCTGTCGCTACAGCGCCGACCATGACGGCAACGGCCGCATCGACAACATCGAACACCCCGCCAGCTACAGTGTCGTGACCACCACGCTGGGCAACCAGAACTTCCTGGTGATCCGGGCGGCAGCCCGCTGTCCACTCGACGCCGGCCCTTTCAGCGCATTCGCCACAGGCAATCCGGTCGACGACAGCACGCTGGCCCACCAGCCATGAAGACCTGCAGGCCGCCAGCGCGGACAATCACGCCATGAGCGACACACCGACCTCCTCCTTCACGGCACATGACCAGGTGGCCATGGCCCAGGCACTGACCTGGGCGGCACTGGGCATCGGCCTGACCGACCCCAATCCACGGGTGGGCTGCGTGATCAGCGACGGGCGGGGGCATGTCCTCGGCGCCGGTCACACCCAGCAGGCCGGTGGCCCGCACGCCGAGGTCATGGCGCTGCGCGCCGCGCAGGCAGACGGTCACGATGTACGCGGCGCGACCGTGCATGTCACGCTGGAGCCCTGCGCGCACCACGGCCGCACACCGCCCTGCGCCGACGCGCTGGTCGCCGCCGGCGTGGGCCGGGTGGTCGCCGCCGTGCTGGACCCGAATCCGCTGGTCGCCGGACAGGGGCTGGCACGGCTGCAGGCCGCCGGCATCCAGGTCGCCCACGGGCTGATGGCCGACGCGGCACGCGAACTCAACATCGGCTTCTTCTCGCGCATGCTGCGCGGACGGCCATGGGTTCGGCTGAAGGTCGCTGCCAGCCTGGACGGCCGCACCGCTCTGCCCGACGGCACCAGCCAGTGGATCACCGGCCCGGAGGCACGCAGGGATGGCCATGCCTGGCGCCGCCGCGCAGGTGCCGTGCTGACGGGCATCGGCACGGTGCGCGAGGATGATCCGCGGCTCGATGTCCGGCTCGTGCCGACGGCCCGCCAGCCGCTGCGGGTCGTGCTCGATGCACGGCTCGACACACCCGCCTCGGCCCGGCTGCTGGAACCGCCGGGGGAGGTGCTGCTGTGCTGCGCCGCATCGGCACTGAACAGCACGCGGGCGTCGGCGCTGTTGCGGTCGAACGTGACCCTGGCACCCGTGCAGACCGACGCCAACGGCTGGATCGATCTGCCGACGGTGCTCGAAGCGCTGGCACAGCGGGGCGTGAACGAGCTGCACATCGAAGCTGGCCAGCACCTCAACGGCAGCTTCGTGCGCGCTGGTCTGGTCGATGAATACCTCGTCTACCTCGCCCCCAAGCTGATCGGCGCCGGCCGCGACATGGCGGCCTTCGGCCCGCTGGCCACGCTGGTCGACGCCACACCGCTGGTGTTCACGGACCTCGCCCGCGTCGGTGGCGACGTGCGGCTGATGGCACGATCTGCAACGGGGTTCGGCTCTCCGGCCTGAGCCGCCTACAATCGAGGGATGCCGATTTCACCCATTCCCGAGCTGGTTGCCGAACTGGCGGCCGGTCGCATGATCATCCTGGTCGACGAAGAAGACCGGGAAAACGAAGGCGATCTGGTCTTTGCCTCCGATCTGGTCACCCCCGAAGCGATCAATTTCATGGCCCGTTACGGCCGTGGCCTGATCTGTCTGACGCTCACCCGAGAGCGCTGCGAATACCTGCATCTGCCGCCCATGGCCGCCCGCAACGGCACCAAGCACAGCACCGCGTTCACCGTCTCGATCGAGGCGGCCACCGGCGTGACCACCGGCATCTCGGCCGCGGACCGTGCCCGCACCGTGCAGGTGGCCGTCGCACGCGACAGCGTGGCACGCGATCTGGTGCAGCCCGGCCACATCTTTCCGCTGCAGGCGCAGGACGGTGGCGTGCTCATGCGTGCCGGCCACACCGAAGCGGGCTGCGATCTGGCACGCATGGCCGGACTGTCGCCGTCGGCCGTGATCTGCGAGATCATGAAGGACGACGGCACGATGGCGCGCCTGCCCGACCTGCAGGAATTCGCCCGCGAGCACAACATCAAGATCGGCACCATCGCCGACCTCATCACCTACCGCAGCGGCAACGAGTCGCTGATCGAGTGCCTGCACCAGGACCGGCTGACGACGCCCTGGGGCGCCTTCGACAGCCGCGTCTACCGCGACCGCACCGGCCAGGTCCATCTGGCACTGAGCGCAGGCGCCTGGACCAGCGAGGACGAGGTGCTGGTGCGCGTGCACGAGCCGCTGTCGGTGATGGACCTGCTCGACATCGGCCGCGCGCGCCATTCCTGGTCGCTGCCGCAGGCGCTGACCACGCTGCAGGAGTCCGGCCGCGGCGTGGCCGTGCTGCTCAACGTGGCGCAGGACGCCCAGGCGCTGCTCGGCGTGGCCCTGCCGCCCGCTGGCGAGCCGCCGCGCCCCACCATGGACCTGCGCACCTACGGCGTCGGCGCCCAGATCCTGCGCGACCTGGGCATCCGCCGCATGAAGCTGCTCAGCAACCAGCGCCGCATGCCCAGCATGGTCGGCTACGGCCTCGAAGTCACCGGTTTCATGCCCGTGGCCGCCTGAACTTGAACTCCAACCCAAGGAACAGACCATGCAAGGCGCAGACAAGGGCACGACACCCCGCCTGGACGGCAGCGACCTGCGGGTAGCGATCGTCCAGGCCCGCTTCAACGCAGCCATCACCGACGCACTCGCGGAACACTGCGTGAACGAACTGGTGCTGCTCGGCGTGCAGCGCAAGCACATCCGCCATGTCGGTGTGCCCGGCGCACTGGAAGTGGCCGTGGCACTGCAGGCCTTGGCCGAGTCGAACGACCACGACGCGCTGATCGCGCTGGGCTGCATCATCCGTGGCGAGACCTACCATTTCGAGCTGGTCGCCAACGAGAGCGGTTCGGCCGTGACACGGGTGTCGCTGGACCACGGCGTGCCGATCGCCAACGCCATCCTCACGGTCGAGAACGAAGCCCAGGCCTGGGCGCGCACCGAAGAGAAAGGCCGCGACGCTGCACGCGTCGCCGTCGAAATGGCCAATTTGCTGGAAGACCTGACTTGAACTCGACCCCTAAACCCCGCGGCGACACCACCGGCCCGGGGGCTGCACGTCCCAAATCCGCCCGCCGCCGTTCCCGTGAACTGGCGCTGCAGGGCCTCTACGAGTGGCAGATCAGCCGCGCCGAGACCAGTGCCGTGCGCTCCCACATGCGCGAGCAGGACGAGTTCAGCAAGTGCGACAGCGCCATGTTCGACGCCCTGCTGCAAGGCTGCATCGAGCAGGCCCTCGCACTGGACGGCCTGCTGACGCCGCACCTCGACCGCCCGATCGCCGAGCTGTCGCCGATCGAGCACGGCGTGCTGCTGATCGGCCTGTACGAACTGCAGCACTGCGTGGACGTGCCCTACCGCGTCGCCATCAACGAGGCGGTCGAGCTGGCCAAGGCGTTCGGCGGCACCGATGGCCACAAGTACGTCAATGGCGTGCTGGACAAGGCCGCCGTGGACCTGCGACCGGACGAGGTGGCCGCCCAGCGCCTGGCCCGCTCGGCCCCCCGCGCCGGATGAGCCTGCGCCGCACGCCGTCGGTGCCCGACCCGCTGCGCCTGGCGCAGCGGGTGGCCGGCATCGAGCCGTTCTGGGTGATGGAGTGCGCCAAGGCGGCGGACGCCATCGCCCGCACCGCGGCGTGCGACCCGGCGCAGGGTGGCGAGCGGATGATCTACCTGAACATCGGCGAGCCGGACGAGACGGCGCCGCCCGCCGTGGTGGCCGCCGCGCAGGCCTGCCTGGACGCCGGCCGCACGCAGTACACCCACGCCGTCGGCCTGCCCGCACTGCGCCGGGCACTGTCGGACTGGTACGCCAGCCGCTGGGGCGTGGACATCGATCCCGGCCGCATCGTGGTGACGGCGGGTGCCTCGGCCGCGCTGCAGCTGCTGTGCACCGCGCTGGTCGAGCCGGGCGACGAATTCCTGATGCCCGACCCGTGCTATCCCTGCAACCGCCACTTCGTGACGGCGTCGGGCGGCACGGCGCGGCTGCTGCCCACCACACCAGCCCAGCGCTTCCAGCTCGACGCCCGCTCGGTGGCCGAGGCCTGGGGAACGGCCACGCGCGGCGTGATGCTGGCGTCCCCGTCGAACCCGACGGGGACCTCGGTGCCCGCCGAGACGCTGGCGGGCATCGTCGAGGTCGTGCGTGCCCGCGGAGGCATCACCATCGTCGACGAGATCTACCTCGGCCTGAGCTACGACAGCGACGCACAGACAGCACTCGCATTGGGCGATGACGTGCTGGTGGTCAACAGCTTCTCGAAGTATTTCGGCATGACGGGCTGGCGCCTGGGCTGGCTGGTGCTGCCCGAGGCCCTGGTGGCGCCGATCGAGAAACTGGCGCAGAACCTCTACATCTGTGCCTCGACCATCGCGCAGCAGGCGGCGCTGGCCTGTTTCACGCCCGAGACGCTGGCCGTGTGCGAGGAACGCCGCGCGGCGATGAAGGCCCGCCGCGACTTCATCGTGCCCGCGCTGAATGCGCTGGGGCTGACGGTGCCGGTGCAGCCGGACGGGGCGTTCTACGTCTGGTTCGACGTGACGGCCCACGCATCCGACAGCTGGCAGTTCTGCTTCGAGATGATGGAGAGCGCCCACCTCGCGTTCACCCCAGGCCGCGACTTCGGTCACACCGAGACAGGCCGCTACGCCCGTCTGTCCTTCGCCAGCGCGATGGATGATCTGCACGAGGCCGTGCGACGCCTGCAACGCGCACTGGGGCGCTGACGCGCTTCGGCGCCTGCCAGCGTCCATGCCCATGACCCGCCCCTGATGCCCACGACGATCCGCACACCCGACGACACCCGCCCTGCGGCCCGGGACGCGCTCTGCGCCGACAGTGCGTCCGGTTTCTGGCTGCCCACCAGTCCGGGTGATCTGTCCGACCTCGGCGAGAACACCCTGCCGCCGGACAGCATCTCCTTCGAGCGGCAGATCGGGGAGGCCCTCGGGCCACCACAGCGGCGCCGGAGTGCAGCGCCAAACGAGTCCACCCAGCGATTGGGCACAGGGTCCGACTCGCCAACACCACGGCTGGCCGAGGACGCCAATGCACCCGCCTACAGCGGTCAGATGGGTCGCTATGTGCTGGAGCGCCCCCTGGGGGCCGGTGGCCTGGGCACGGTCTGGGCCGCTTACGACACCGTGCTGGCCCGGCGAGTAGCCGTCAAGACACTGCCGCTGGCGGTGCCCGAACACGAACGCAAGCACCTCACCGAACGTGTGCTCGACGAGGCCCGCGCCGCGGCCCGCCTCAGCCACGCCCACATCGTGACGGTGCATGACGCGGGCGTCAGCCCCGACGGGGCCTACATCGCGATGGAGCTGCTGCAGGGCAAGGACCTGTCGCAGATGCTGCGCTCCGGCTGGCGCCCCACGGCCGAGCAGGCCGCGCTGATCGTGCGCCGGGTCGCCGACGCGCTCAGCTACGCGCATGGCAAGGGCGTGGTCCACCGCGACATCAAGCCGGCCAACATCTTCATGGTCGGGCGCACGCGGCCGGTGGTGCTCGACTTCGGCATCGCCCAGCTGCTGCACCAGACCGACCCCGTGGGCGGGCCGGCGCTCGGGTCACCGTTCTATGCAGCACCCGAGCAGTTCGATGGTCTCGAATGCGATCCGCGGACGGACGTGTACTCGCTGGGGGTCGTGCTGTACGAACTGCTCACCGGCCACCGCCCGTACGGCGGCACCTCGCTGGCCGAGATCCGCGCCGCCGTGCGCGCCGCCCGCCCGCGGCCACCGCGCGAGTACAACCCTGACGTGCCAGCACCGCTCGCCGCCATCGCGCTGCAAGCCATCGGCATCGACCCCATGCAGCGCCAGCGCACCGCCGGCACGGTGGCGCGCGAGTTGCGCGCCTGGCTGGCCACGCAGGTGCCTGCAGGCGTGGTCACCGAGACGGTGCCGGGCGCGGTGACTCCTCTGCTGACCGCCGACCCGCCGCCGCTCGCGGCCACCGCGCCCATGCCCGAACCCATGGCACCGCCGCGGGAGCGGCCGAGCTGGATCCTCAGTACCCTGCTCGCCGTCGTGCTCGTGCTGCTGTTGCTGGTCGTGGCGATGCTGTGGCTGAACACCTGACCACCGAGACCGACATGGCCGACCCGCTGTTCCAATGGCCCCTGCGCATCTACTGGGAGGACACCGACGCCGGCGGCGTGGTGTTCTACGCCAACTACCTCAAGTTCTTCGAGCGCGGCCGCACCGAGTGGCTGCGCGGCCTCGGGTTCTCGCAGGAAGCGCTGCGCCGTGACGAGGCGGCGATGTTCGTCGTCAGCGACACGACCGTGCGCTACCTGCGGCCCGCACGGCTGGACGACGAGGTCGTCGTCACCGTGCGGCTGGCCGAGTCGGGCAAGGCCAGCCTGGTGATCGACCAGCAGGCGCTGCGCGGCAGCGACGTGCTCGCCGAAGGCCGCATCCGCATCGGCTGCGTGGACGCGCAGACGCTGCGCCCGCGCCGCATTCCCTCCAACCTCCTCGCCTCCATCGGACTCGCATGAACCAGGACCTGAATATCCTGCAACTGATCCTTCACGCCAGCGTGGTCGTCCAGATCGTGATGGCCATCCTGCTGACGGTGTCGCTGGCCAGCTGGGCGGTGATCTTCAGCAAGATCGTCGGCCTCAAGAAGGTGAGCCAGGGCAACGAACAGTTCGAGCGCGACTTCTGGTCCGGCCGCCACGTCAACGACCTCTACCAGCAGAGCGAGCGCAACGCACAGCATGCCGCACCGATGGAGCGCATCTTCACCGCCGGCATGCGCGAGTTCCTGAAGCTGCGCGAACGCCGCGTCAGCGACGGCGGCGCGCTGCTCGACGGTGCACGCCGGGCCATGCGGGCAAGCTGCCAGCGCGAGCTGGATGTCGTCGAATCGCACCTGTCCTTCCTGGCCACCGTCGGCTCGGTATCGCCCTACGTCGGCCTGTTCGGCACGGTCTGGGGGATCATGCACGCCTTCACCGGGCTGGCGAACCTGCAGCAGGTCTCGCTGTCCACCGTGGCCCCGGGCATTGCCGAGGCGCTGGTGGCCACCGCGATCGGCCTGTTCGCCGCCATCCCGGCCGTGATCGCCTACAACCGCTTCGCGCGCGACATCGACCGGATCGCCATGCAGCAGGACAACTTCATGGAAGAGTTCTCCAACATCCTGGCCCGCAACGCCAACCAGTCGGTCGGCACCGCCGCCGCTGCCCCGGTCTCCGCACCGGGTCGGTTCTGACATGCCGGCCGTGAGCAGCCGCGGCTCGGGCCGCCGCCGCACGATCAACGAGATCAACATGGTGCCGTTCATCGACGTGATGCTGGTGCTGCTGATCATCTTCATGGTGAGCGCGCCGCTGATGACGCCGGGCGTGATCGACCTGCCCACCGTCGGCAAGGCGCAGCGCCAGCCGGACCGCATCGTCGAGGTGCAGCTCGACGCGGGCGAGCTGCTGCGCATCAAGGTCGATGGAAAGGCCGACGCCGCCAATCCGGACGCCGAGGGCGAACGCATCGCGCTGCCGCAGCTTGCCAAGCGGATCCAGGCGCTGCAGGAGGGCGCCACCCAGACGCCGGTCATCATCTCCGCCGACAAGGGCGTGAAGTACGAAGCGGTCGTGAAAGTCATGGACACGCTGCAGAAGGCCGGCATCGCCCGGGTCGGACTGGCCGTGCGCACGACAGGCGCCTGAACGACGATGGCCAGCCCGACTCCACCCCCACCGCCGCCGGACACCGTGCGCGACCCGGTGCGCCACCCACCCTCGGCGGACAGCCTGCGCCTGGGCACGACGGTCGCATTGCTCGCCCACGTGGGGCTGATCGCCGCGTTGGCCTACGGTGTGGCGTGGAAGCGCGAGGAGATCGCCACGGTCAGCGCCGAGCTGTGGTCGGCGGTGCCGCGCGCAGCGGCCCCCGTGGCCCCACCGCCTGCGCCTGCGCCCGAGTCACCACCAGCACCG
>NZ_JBFPGY010000078.1:0-12045 GCF_041083715.1 Sphaerotilus sp. | reverse complement strand
ACGGTGATCAGGTCGTTGATCGCCATGGCGATCGTGTCCTGGGCGATGCCGTCGTAGTAGCTCTTGCTGGTGAGCGTGGCCATCTCGTCGGCCACCAGCGTCTTGGTGCCCAGGCACTCGACGATGGAGGCGAGGTAGAACGGGCCGACATCGACCACATAGGCCGATTCGCCGCGCGACGCAGCGACTTCGGTGAATCCGTGGCCGGCGAGATGGACGGCGGTGGACGCGGCAGCGCGCTGCGCGGTGACCTTGAGCGGGTCGATCAGGTCGTAGTTGACCCCGGCCTGCTCGTAGCTGAGGGTGCCGGTCTGGTCGGAGGGGTGGTCGGAGGGCGAGGCAGATTGATTCATGGGGCCGGATTATCGACCAGCCCGGCCCGCCTACAATCCGCCCCCATGTCGTATATCGTCCTCGCCCGCAAGTACCGGCCCCGCAGCTTCACCGAAATGGTGGGCCAGGAGCACGTCGTGCAGGCCCTGAGCAATGCGCTCACCCGCCAGCGCCTGCACCATGCCTACCTGTTCACGGGCACCCGCGGCGTCGGCAAGACCACCGTCTCGCGCATCCTCGCCAAGAGCCTGAACTGCATCGGCCCGGACGGCACCGGCGGCATCACGGCCACGCCCTGCGGTGTCTGCAATGCCTGCCGCGACATCGATGCAGGCCGCCATGTGGACTACGTGGAACTCGACGCGGCCTCGAACCGCGGCGTGGACGAGATCAGCCAGTTGCTGGACCAGTCGGTCTACAAGCCGGTGGTGGGGCGCTTCAAGGTCTACATGATCGACGAAGTCCACATGCTGACGATGACTGCGTTCAACGCGATGCTCAAGACGCTGGAGGAGCCGCCGGAGTACCTGAAGTTCGTGCTCGCGACGACCGATCCGCAGAAGGTGCCAGTCACCGTGCTGAGCCGCTGCCTGCAGTTCAACCTGCGGCCGATGGCGCCTCAGACGGTGCAGGCGCATCTCGAACAGGTGCTGCAGGCCGAATCCGTGCCGGCAGAGGTCGGTGCGCTGCGGCTGCTGTCGCGCGCCGCCCGCGGCTCGATGCGGGATGCCTTGTCGCTGGCCGACCAGGCGATCGCGTTCGGTGGCGGGACACTGGATGAAGCTGGCGTGCGGCAGATGCTGGGCGCCGTGGACCGTGGCCATGTCGTGCGCATCGTCGAGGCGCTGGCCGCCAGCGACGGTGCGGCGCTGGTGCGCACGGTCGATGAACTGCGTGGCCTGGGCCTGTCGGCTGCAGGCACGCTCGAAGAGCTGGCGACCTTCGCCCAGCAGATGGCGCTGGTCCAGGCCGTGCCGGATGCCGCCGATCCGACCGATCCGGACACGCCCGCCGTCCGCGCGCTCGCGCCGCTGCTGGCACCGGACGAGACGCAGGTGCTCTACAGCATCGCGCTGCACGGCCGGGCCGAACTCGCGCTGGCCCCGGACGAATACAGCGGACTGGTGATGGTGCTGCTGCGCCTGCTGGCGTTCCGGCCACAGGGGGCGACGGCCAGGGTGGTGCCGCCAGTCCTGGTTCCAGTCGTGACGAAACCAGCGCCTGCAATCGTGTCGTCCCGCGAATTGCTGCGACCGGTCGTGGCGAGCGCGCGTGTCGCGGTGGCGCCTGTGCCAGAAGCCGCTCCGGTTCCCGCTCCGATGCGCCCCGCAGCGCCAGTGCCTGCCCCTGAACGCCCGGTCGCCGCCGCGCCGCCCAGACCACGCACAGTGGCGCCCTGGGAGGACGGTCCGCCTGCCGACTGGGACGACATTCCGCTGGAAGGCGATCCCGCGCCGGTGCCCGCACGCACGGTGGCACCCGTCGCCATGCCTGCGCCGACCGCAGCACCGGCCGTTGCCCCGACCATTCGCACCGTTGCCGCCGCCCCGGCTTCTGAGCCTGAACCGTCCACCACGGCGCTGGACGATCCCCTCGTGACCCGCTGGTCCGCGCTGTTCACCGAACTGGCGGGCCGTGGCGGCATGAACGGCCTCGTGCGCGAACTGGCATGGCAGGCACAGTGCCTGTCCATCGACGAGCAGGCGACGCCCAGGCGCTTCGTGCTGCGGGTCGAGCGCGAATCGCTGCGCCAGCAGGGGCACCGGGATCGCCTGCAGACGGCCCTGGGCGATCTGCTGGCCGAGGCCGTTGTGCTCGACGTGGTTGCCGGTACGGTGACCGACAGTGCCGCCCGCCGTGATGCCGCACGCCGCTTGCAGGCACAGAACGACGCGGAAGCCACCATCACGGGCGATCCGATGGTGACCGAACTGCTCGCGCGCTACCCGGGCGCACGGATCGTGCCTGGCTCGATCCGCCCGGTGGCCTGAATCGAAGTTTCCTGATCGAAACCGTTTTCTCTCTCCGCAAGACCGCTCCCAGAAAGGACACCCCATGCTCAAAGGACAGCTCGCCGGCCTGATGAAACAGGCCCAGGCCATGCAGGACAACCTGAAGAAGGCCCAGGACGAACTCGGTCTGATCGAAGTCGAAGGCCAGTCGGGCGCTGGTCTGGTCAAGGTCGTGATGACCTGCAAGCACGACGTCAAGCGCGTCACCATCGACCCCAGCCTGCTGGCCGATGACAAGGACATGCTGGAAGACCTCGTGGCTGCCGCGTTCAACGACGGCATCCGCCGTGCCGAAGCCCTCAGCGCCGAGAAGATGGGCAAGCTGACGGCTGGCATGCCGCTGCCAGGCGGCATGAAGTTCCCGTTCTGATGTCGGTGCGGGACCGCGCGTGAGTGCACCTGACGCGCTGGCCACGCTGGTCGAGGCCTTGCGCCGGTTGCCCGGTGTAGGCGTCAAGTCGGCGCAGCGCATGGCCTACCACCTGCTGCAGCACGACCGGGATGCAGCCATGCAGTTGTCGTACGCACTGGACCACGCGGTCCACAGCATCCGGCACTGCGAGCGCTGCCACACGTTCACCGAGCAGCCGGTGTGCCTGACCTGTCTCGATCCGATGCGCGACGAGCGCACGCTGTGTGTCGTTGAAACACCTGCCGACCAGGCGGCGGTCGAGCGCACAGGCAGCTACAAGGGGCTGTATTTCGTGCTGATGGGCAAGCTCAGCCCGCTCGACGGCGTCGGCGCCCATGACATCGGGTTGCCGGAACTGCTGGAACGGGTGGGCGATGGGGTGGTGCAGGAGCTGATCATCGCCACCAGCTTCACCGCCGAGGGCGAAGTCACGGCCCATGTCATCGCCGAAGCGCTGCGCCCCCGTGGCGTGAAGGTCACACGGCTGGCGCGCGGTGTGCCGATCGGCAGCGAACTCGAGTACGTCGATCTCGGCACCATCGCCTACGCCTTCTCGGACCGCCGCTGAACACGGCGATCCGGAGCGGCACAGGCCACAGGCACGCTTACTTGCGGGCCAGGCGCGTCGGGCTGATCTTGACGCCCTTGACTGCCGCCGTGCGATTGCGCGGCGCTGCAGCAGCCAGCTCGCGCCTGGCCGTCTTGCCGGACTTGCCACCCGCCTTGCCTGCACTCAGTCGCTCTTCGCGGGCAGCCTGGGCCAGCTCTCGGCGGGACAACTTGCGGTCGGGCTTGTCGGCCGAGGCCATTTCACGCCGGGAGGCGCCGGCGTCCTTGACCGGCTGCCAGATCACGAGCGCCTGCGCCTTGCGGAAACGCGTTTCGTCGTCGATGTGGTTCCAGTGTGCGATCTGCGCCGCCGTCACGCGATAACGCTTGGCCAGCGCGAGCACAGTGTCGCCCTTGCGGGCCTTGATGGCCACCTTGCGCAGCGGCGGCACGTCCGGTGCCAGCGCCATGTGGGCGTTGTCGGCCACGTGTTCCGGCACATCCTGCACACGCTGTTCACTGCGCTGCACCAGCAACGTGGAGCCGGCCTTGACCAGCATCTTGGGCGGGATGTGGTTCATCTCGCGCAGCGCGCTCTCGCTCATGCCGGCCTGGCGGGCCGCATCGGCGCTGCGCATCGTGTTCGGCACGACCCAGGCCGTCCAGCTCGCCAGCGGACCGCGGAATTCGCTCAGGCGGCGAATGAAGCCATCGGCGTTGTCATAGGGCAGCAGCACTTGCGGCGTGCCCGCGGCCAGGATCACCGGCTTGTTCATCTGCGGGTTGAGTGTCTTGAACTCTTCCAGCCCCATGCCGGCCAGACGCGCCGCCACGCCCACGTCGATGTCGCGTCGGATCGGCACGCTGACGAAGTAGGGGTGGTTTTCCAGCGCAGGCAGGCTCAGGCCGTAGTCCTGCGGCGCCGTCACGATGTTCTTGACCGCCTGGAACTTGGGCACGTAATGCCGCGTCTCGGCAGGCATGTTCAGGCTCTCGTAGTCGGTCGGCAGGCCTGCGCGCTGGTTGCGCTCGATGGCGCGCTTCACATTGCCTTCGCCCCAGTTGTAGGCGGCCAGCGAGAGCTGCCAGTCGCCATCGAACATCTTGTTCAGGCGCCCCAGGTAGTCGAGCGCCGCGCGGGTCGAGGCCAGCACATCGCGCCGGTCGTCGCGGAACATGTTCTGCTTCAGGGCGTAGTCCTTGCCGGTCATCGGCATGAACTGCCACATGCCCGACGCCCGCGCCGAAGACATGGCCTGCGGATTGAAGGCACTCTCGATGAAGGGCAGCAGGGCCAGCTCGGTCGGCATCTTGCGGCGCTGCAGTTCCTCGACGACATGGTACAGATAGCGCGAGCCGCGTTCGGTCATGCGCTGGACATAGTCCGGGCGGCTGGCGTACCAGCGCTCATGCTCGCGGACCAGATCGCTGTCGAGTGTCGGCATGCCAAAACCCGCACGCACGCGGCCCCACAGATCCTTGCGGGCGTTGGCGTCGTTGAGCACCATCGCCTGGCCGCTCAGCGGATCTTCCATCGGACCGACCGCGTCGCGCGGATCCTCGGCGATGGACGGTGCGGCGGCCGGCAGCGCCGAGCGCGCCACCATCGGCTCGATGCCGGGCACCGGGGACAGCGGGCCTTCCGCACGAAGGACCGCCTGTGGCTGGTCCTTCGCACCGACGGTCGTGATCACCGGCGGCGGCTTGACATCGTTGCTGCTGTCCGGCATCGACGCACAGCCGGTCAGGGCCAGCATCAATGCGGAAAGGGCGAAATGGGTCGGGCGGGCGGCTCTGGCGCTCAGGGCCTTGATGCGGGCATAACGGGTCATCGAAACTGGTCTTTCCACAGTCGTATCGTCGCAAGCACCGACACCGGATCCCGGCCATCGGCGCCTCGGGCGACCGCACAGGCGATCACGTCCGGCTGGTCGCAACGCAAATAGGGGTTGATCTGCCGTTCCTGCCCGATCGTCGAGGGCAGGGTGGGGAGACCGCGGTCACGCAGGGATCGGCACTCGGCCTCGTACGCCACCAGAGCGAGGCTGTGCGGCTCGACTGCGCGCGCGAAACGCAGATTGGCCAAGGTGTATTCGTGGGCACAGCAGACCCGCGTCTCGGCGGGCAGTGCGGAAAAGCGGCTCAGGGAGGCATGCATCTGCGCCGGCGTGCCTTCGAACAGGCGGCCACAGCCGCCAGAGAACAGCGTATCGCCGCAGAACAGGACCGATCCGGTGAAAAAAGCCAGATGTCCCAGCGTGTGCCCCGGGACCGCCATCACTTCGATGTCCAGGCCGAGGCTCGGCAAGGCGATGCGGTCGCCGTCATGGACAGGACTCACCGGGACGGGCACTGGCTCGTTGCCCGGACCCCAGACCTGCGCCGCCTGCGCCCGTGGATGGCCGAGCAGCGTCCGCAGCCCTCCGACATGATCGAGGTGCTTGTGGGTCACTAGAATGCCTGCAAGCTGCAAGTCGGCCTGGTCCAATGCAGCAATGACCGGCGTCGCATCTCCCGGATCGACCACCACCGCCTCGCGGCCGTCGTGGATCATCCAGATGTAGTTGTCGTCAAAGGCGGGTAGAGATAGCAGATTCATGGCGCAGGATTCCTTGATTATAGAGATGGCCCCCTGGCTCAAGGCACCGGCTGGCCGATATCTGCTGGCCTGGGAGCAGCGGCAGCTGGACCGGGTGGTGGCAGATATCTTTGGTTACCACGCGGTGCAGGTGGGCTGGCCGATGGTGCAGGCCCTGCGCTCCAGCCGCATCAGCCACCGCTGGATGCTCAACGACGGGCAGCTCGACGCCGATCTCCTCTTCACTCCCGCACTCCTCGGTCCCGAGGATGCCGGCCTGCGCGGAGGCGATGGTGCCTTGCCGGTCAGCGTGCTCACCGACTACGACGCACTCCCGTTCCCTGGCAACAGCCTCGATCTGGTCGTTCTGCCGCACACGCTGGAGATGACGGCCGATGCGCACCACACCCTGCGCGAAGTTGAACGTGTGCTGATGCCGGAAGGTCGGGTGGTGATCGCCGGGTTCAACCCGACGAGTCTGTGGGGACTTTGCCATCGGCTCGACACCATCGGGCGCCGGGTCGGCATGACCAGTCCGGTGATGTCCGAAACCGGCGAATTCATCGGCCCGCGGCGGCTGCGGGACTGGCTGCGCCTGCTGGGATTCGAGATCGAATCAGAGCAGTTCGGGTGCTATCGTCCGCCCTTTGCCTCGCAGGGGTGGCTGGACCGCAGTGCCTGGTGGGACCAGGCTGGCGAGCGCTGGTGGCCAGTCCTCGGCTCGGTCTACATGCTGGTGGCGGTCAAGCGGGTGCGTGCGATGCGCCTGCTCGGCCCGGAGTGGAAACGCAAGCGCCGGGCTGGTGCCGCGCCCGCCGTCGTCGCCCAGCGCCAGCCGCACCCCACCTCCGGCCCCTCCCGGAACTCGACCGACTGAATCACCGCATCGCATGACCGAAGACACTGTGTCCCCTGCCTCCACCGTGGCTGCCAAGCCAGCGCTGACCGTCACCCGCCCGAAGGTGGTCATCTACACCGATGGTGCCTGCAAGGGCAATCCGGGCATCGGCGGCTGGGGCGCCTGGCTCCAGAGCGGTGACCACGACAAGGAACTCTGGGGTGGCGAGTCGAACACGACCAACAACCGCATGGAGATGACTGCCGTCATCGAAGCACTCGCCAGCCTGAAGCGCACCTGCGACATCGTGCTCTACACCGACAGCGAGTACGTCAAGAACGGCATCACGACCTGGATCCACGGCTGGAAAGCGCGCGGCTGGAAGACCGCCGCCAGGCAGCCGGTGAAGAACGTCGAACTCTGGCAGCGCATGGACGCGCTCTCGCAGCTGCACAGGATCGAGTGGCGCTGGGTCAAGGGCCACGCGGGAGATCCGGGCAACGAGAAGGCCGATGAACTCGCCAACCGCGGCGTCGAGGCAGCACGGACACCGCGCTGAGGCGCTGCCGTCAATCGCCCGCCACCTCGACCGGCAGGTGACAGGCCACCCCGATCTTGTTGCCCTCGGTGTCCTTGAAATACGCGCCGTAGTAGTGCCGGTGGTAATGCGGTCGCAGCCCAGGCGCGCCTTCGCAGGTGCCGCCCAGGCTGAGCGCCAGCGCGTGCAGCGCGCGCACCCTGGCCCGTTGCTCGACCATGAACGCAACCATCTGGCCATTGCCTGGCTCGTGCGGTTGGCCGTTCCACGGACGCCCGACGATGAACAGCGGCCGGATGCTGTCCGGCTGGTGCCAGCCCGCCCAGCCGGGGTCGGCCTCGCAGAAGCGTTCATGCAAGCCCAGCGCGACAGCGATCGGCCGGTAGAAAGCGATTGCGCGATCGAAGTCGGACAGGCCGATGAAGAGGTGCGAGACGATGCTCATCGCGCCACCGCCGGCCGTGTCCGGTAGAACTGCATCGGCACCGGCGTTGCCAGACTCGCCTTCTCCTCGCGCACCATCCTGTGCAGCACGTTCTTCTTCATCCGCCCGACGACATGCATCTCGCAGGGCTTGCAGTCGAACTTCAGCGTCAGCACCTCGTCGCCGTTCTGGATCGTCAGCGGCTCGGCGCGGACGGTTCCCTGTACGCCTGTGACGCCCTTGGCCTGCTTCGGGCACAGGCTCATCGAGAAGCGCACGCAGTGCTTGGTGATCATCAGGCTGGCCTCACCGAGCGCTTCGTGGCTCTCGTAGGCGGCGCCGATGACCTGGACGCCGTGGCGGGCATAGAAGTCGCGCGCCTTCGTGTTGTAGACGTTGGCGAGGTAGGTCAGCGTGTCTTCGGGGTAGGGCGTCGGGGGCTGCACTTCCGGCTGACGCGGCAGGCGCACATGGGCGGCTTGTCGTGCCGCTTCGAGCCGCTCGACTGCCTCGCGGCGCAGCGCATTGAGCACCACCGGCGGCACGAACCACGGCTGCCGTGTCGCCAGCACGGTCTCGTGGGCGGTGAAGATCGTCGCGCCCAGCTTGCCCAGGTGCTCGCGCAGCGCGGCCTCACCCTTGGCGGCGTCGCGCGCGGCCTCCTTTTTCGGCAGATCGGCCTCGGCGCGGGCCGTGACGCCCGTCTCGTCGGTCACTGTCAGCGCCAGCCCGTGCGGTGTGTCGTCCAGCCGCAGCCACACACCGATGCGCCGGTCGGCGGACTTCTTCTCCAGCAGCCGCACCCAACCCATGTCGCGGTTGCGGCTGAGCTGGACATCAGGCCGCAGCCCCGGGTAGGTGGCCAGCGGCTCCTTGGGCACGATCCTCCACAGCCGCTTGCCCTCGTTGAGCCGTTGCGCCGTGTCGATCGGCATGCCGACCAGGTCCTTCTGCAGCGTGTAGTAGGTCAGCGCGTCGTTGTTGTTGAGCGGATCGACGCCTTCGTGCAGCTTCATGTCCACAAAATCAGCGCCGATCTTCGTCACCCAGCCGAGCGGCAGGCCTGCGTGCTTGGGCGTGTCGAAGGCGCCGATGTCGTCCTGGCGGCCATTGACGAAATAGTCGGTGCTGCCGCGGTTGAAGTTGCGGTCGGGATCGGGCGTGAAGGTGAAGGTGGCGCAGCCGGCGGACGAGGCGTGCAGCTCGGGGCGGGCCTCGAACAGCGCGTCGAGCAGCTGGCGGTAGTGGGCGGTGATGTTCTTGACGTAGCCCATGTCCTTGTAGCGGCCTTCGATCTTGAAGCTGCGGATGCCGGCGTCCACCAGCGCGGCGAGGTTGGCACTCTGGTTGTTGTCCTTCATCGAGAGCACGTGCTGCTCGTGGGCGACGATGCGGCCTTGCAGATCGGTGACGGTGTAGGGCAGTCGACAGGCCTGCGAGCAGTCGCCGCGGTTGGCGCTGCGGCCCGTCTGGGCGTGGCTGACGAAGCACTGGCCCGAGTACGCCACGCACAGCGCACCATGCACGAAGAACTCCAGCGTTGAACGATCGACCTGGGCCGCGATCGCCTGGATCTGCGTCAGCGTCAGCTCGCGGGCCAGAACGATCTGCGAAAACCCGGCGTCCTGCAGGAAACGTGCCTTCCCGGGCGTGCGGATGTCGGTCTGGGTCGAGGCGTGCAGATCGATCGGCGGCAGGTCGAGTTCGAGCAGGCCCATGTCCTGCACGATCAGCGCATCCGCCCCGGCCTCGTACACCTGTCGCACCAGGCGCTGTGCCGGCTCCAGCTCGTCATCGCGCAGGATGGTGTTGAGCGTGACGAAGATGCGGCTGCCGAAGCGGTGCGCGTGGTTCACCAGCCGTTCGATGTCACCCACCGAGTTGCCCGCCGAGGTGCGCGCCCCGAAGGATGGTCCACCGATGTAGACCGCATCCGCGCCGTGGTTGACCGCCTCGATGCCGATATCGGCGTCACGGGCGGGGGAAAGCAGTTCGATGTCGGGGCGAAAAGGCATGGCGACTCCGCGGCGCAGGCGAAACCCCGGATTCTAGGACGCCCGACCTTGGCGATACTGCACACCCGACCCCGAGAACACCCGATGCCGCTCTACCGCGATTTCACCGACCCGGCGCAGATCGACGCCCAGTACAACGCCTCGCTGCAGGTGCCGGATCCGGCTGCCGAACTGGCGCATTACGTCCGCAAGGCCCAGCGCGCCCGTGCCACGCTGCGCGATGTGCAGGACGTGCGCTACGGGCCGACGCTGGCCGAGACACTCGACATCTATCCGGCCGATCAGCCGGATGCGCCGGTGTTCGTCTTCCTGCACGGCGGCTACTGGCGGGCGCTGTCGTCGAAGGAGTTCAGCGGCATGGCGCTCGGGCTGCAGCCGCAGGGCATCACGACCGTGGTGGTCAACTACGCGCTGTGCCCGGCCGTGACGATCGACGAGATCACACGCCAGACGCGCACCGCGCTGGCCTGGGTACTGCGCCACATCCGCGCGCACGGTGGTGATCCGACCCGTGTGGCGATCGGCGGGCACTCCGCAGGCGGACACCTGACGGCCATGGCACTGCAGACCCGTTGGACCGAGGACTACGGGCTGCCCGCCGATCCGTTCCGGGCAGCGGTGCTGGTCAGCGGCCTGTACGACCTGGAGCCGCTGCGCCACAGCTACCTGCAGCCGCAGATCCAGCTCGATGACGGCATCGTCCGCCGCAACTCGCCCGCGTTCAGCGTGCGGCCCTGCGCGACGCCGATCCGCATCACCTGGGGTGGTGCCGAGACGCCCGAGTTCGCGCGCCAGTCGCAGGTGTTCCACGACGCCTGGCAGGCCGCGGGCAATGCCTCCGTGCTCGCGCCCGTGCCCGGTGCCCACCACTACAGCGCCATCCACGGCTTCGAGACGCCCGACGGCGACCTCGCCCGCTGGGTGGCTGACGCACTCGCATGAGATCGCCATGAACCCACCCATCACCCGTGGCGCCTGCGCCGCACTCGACGCAGCCGACCCACTGGCCCCGCTGCGTGAACAGTTCGATCTGCCCTCTGGACTCATCTACCTCGACGGCAACTCCCTGGGCGCGCTGCCGCGTGCAACCGCCGGTCGCGTGCAGGATGTGATCCGCCGCGAATGGGGGCAGGACTTGATCCAGAGCTGGAACACGGCCGGCTGGATCGACCATCCGCAACGGGTCGGCGACAAGATCGCCCGGCTGATCGGTGCTGCACCCGGCGAGGTGATCGCCACCGATTCGACCTCGGTCAACCTCTACAAGGTGCTCAGCGTGGCGCTGGCCAGCGTGCAGGCCGCGGATGCACGGCGGCGCGTCATCGTTTCCGAGCGCGACAACTTTCCGACCGACCTCTACATCGCCGAAAGCCTGGCCCGGCAGCACGGGTTCACGCTGCGGCTGGTCGAGGCCGGCGAGATCCCGGCGCAGCTCACCGGAGCGTCGGGCAACGAACTCGCCGTGCTGCTGCTGACCCACGTCCACTACCGCACCGGCCGCATGCACCCGATGGCCGACCTCACCGCTGCCGCCCATGCCGCGGGCGCGCTGGTGGTGTGGGACCTGGCGCATTCGGCCGGCGCGGTGCCGGTGGAACTGCACCGCTGCGAGGCCGATTTCGCGGTTGGCTGCGGCTACAAGTACCTCAACGGTGGTCCCGGCGCGCCGGCGTTCCTGTGGGCGCACCCGCGGCATCTCGCCGGGGCGGTGTGGCAGCCGCTGTCTGGCTGGATGGGCCATGCCGCACCGTTCGAGTTCACGCCCGGCTACCAGCCGGCGACAGGCGTGAGGGCATTCCTGTGCGGCACGCCGTCACCGGTCGCGCTGGCTGCACTGGAATGCGGCGTGGACACGGTGCTGGCGGCGCAGGCGCTGGGTGGCATGGCGGCGGTGCGCGCCAAGTCGCTGGCGATGACCGACCTGTTCACCGCGCTGGTCGCGCAGCGCTGCGCCGGCCATGGCCTGTCCGTGCAGACCCCGACCGATGCAGCCTGGCGCGGCAGCCAGGTCAGCCTCTACCGCGAGGAGGGCGCCTACGCCATCGTGCAGGCGCTGATCGCCCGCGGCGTGGTCGGCGACTACCGCGCGCCGGGCATCCTGCGTTTCGGGTTCACGCCGCTGTACCTGCGCTTCATCGATGTGTGGGAGGCCGTCGAGCACCTGGTGCAGGTGCTGGCGTCCGGCGAGTGGCGGGACGCACGGTTCCACCAGCGCGCCACCGTCACCTGATCGCGGGCAGCGCCTCCAGCAGGATCGCCACCCCGGACAGCACCGCGTTGCCCGACAGCGGATCGCGCAGCCGCTCGTCCAGCACCGCGTTGAGGTTCGCGCCCGGACGCTCGGCT
>NZ_JBFPGY010000077.1:0-3690 GCF_041083715.1 Sphaerotilus sp. | reverse complement strand
CGAGCCCCGTGGTCGAGATCTGCAGGCGCGAGAGGCCGCCGTTGCGCAAGTCCTGCACCGGCTGGAACGCCGAGCGCATGGCGCCGTCCATGGTCGATGCAAAACCGGAGGATGCAGGCACCGAACGGGGTTCGAACAACGCTGTGGTGACCTGGGCCAGGCGGGCCTGTTCGAGCGCTGCACGGGCCTGTGTGAGCAGGGTGTCGGCATCGCTGGAATGCCGCGGGCAGAGCGCCACGCCGATGTGCACCTGTACCCGGTCCGCGAACTCGGTGGCGACCTTCTGGCCCATGGCCATCAATCCGGCCACGGACGGATTGCCGGGCAGCAGCGCCGCAAAATCGGACACCCCCATGCGCGAGAAACTGTCCGTGCGGCGGCTCAGCCGGTGCAGCTGGCAGGCGAACTGCTGCATCACCGTTTCCAGTGCCGGGCCGCGCATCGCCGCAGTGGCCGGGCTGGTGCCGATGTACATCAATGCGAAGGCCGACCCGCCGCGCGCCACACCGGCCGTGGCCTGCCTGAGCCGGTCGAGCAGCAGATCCCGGTGCGGCAGCCCCGTGCGCGCATCGATCAGGCCCAGTTGCCGCATGGTGGCGTCGTGGTCCTCCGCCAGCAGGGGCCCATTTTCCATGACCACGATGCGCAATTGATTCATGAAAGTCTGTTCACCGGAGGAGCGTCTAGGGATGGAAAAAATGCTAACACAGGGTGTCTGACCCGATTGAAACGAAAACGTTCCGATGGGTGCTATCAGGCTTGCTTCATAAAAAACGTGATTGTTTTCACGATAGTAAGCGCACTGCGCATGGTTGCAAAACGTAACTCATTGCTTGCCAAGGTTGCCTGCCAAGGAGATGTTCCATGAGTGTGATCGGTCAGATGTGGTGGCTGGACCTGCTGCTGGCGGGTTTGACCGGACTGGTGCTGGGTGGGCTGTTTCAGGCGCTGCGCGAGCGGCAGGCGCGGCTGATCGAGAGAGATGCCGTGCACCGCCGTTGCTGGGCCGAACAGGACCGCTGGCTGGAGGAGCACACGCAGCGGTCGGAAGCGGACCGCTGCGGCCTGGACGCCGAGATCAGCCAGTTGCGCAACGATGCATCGCGGGCGGACCAAGCCTTGCGGGAACTGACCGAGGCCCGTGACCAGAGTCTGCAGACCGTTGAGCGGGTACGCCGGGAGATGGAGGGCGCCCGCGCCGGCTACTGCCAGGCAGAGCAGGCCCTGTGCCACCAGATGCGCTCTCTGGAGCGGCAGATGGGCGGTGAGCGCGTGGCGCACCGGCGCGAAGTGCAGGCGCTGCGGGTGCAGTGCGACGAACTGAGCGAGTTGCTGGCCTCGGCCCGCGCCGACCTGCTGGCCGTGCAGGCCAAGCAGATCCACGAGCGCCAGGCGCTGCAGGTGGATGCCGAGGCGCATCGGCAGGTCTGTCAGGCGCGTGATGCCTTGCAGGACGAAGTGGGCAAGCTGCTCGATCTGCTCGACCAGTCCGACACGGCACAGGCCGTGCTGCAGCACCGGGCCAATGTGCTGGAACAGCAGATGGCGATCGGACAGCGGCAGCTGGAGGCGTTGCGCCAGGACCTTCGGCGCGAGCGGCGGGTGTTTCCGGCGCAGCTGCCACCAGGCGTGTCCGATCGACGCGTCCATGCACCCGTGGTGCGGGAGCGGGTGGCGGCCTGAGCGGGTGTGGTCGTCGCGGTGGCTCCGTCGTCTCCCACGCCACGGTCAGGGTGGTCCTGCCGCGTAGAATCGACCACCGGGCCCAAATTCTGCGGCCCGGTCGGCTGACCGGGTCCAGGTCAAGCGCTCGCAGTTTTGCGGCAGCACTGCACCACCGCTGCCCGCCAGCTCGAGAGCCTTTTCCCATGGACATCTTCGACTACGACAACGTCCTGCTCTTGCCCCGGCGCTGCCGGGTGGACAGCCGCAGCGAGTGCGACACCGCGGTGGAGTTCGGCGGTCGCCGCTTCCACCTGCCGGTGGTGCCGGCCAACATGAAGACCGTGCTGGACGCGCCGCTGGCCGCCTGGCTGGCCGCCAACGGCTACTTCTACGTGATGCACCGCTTCGATCTGGACAACGTGGCCTTCGCGCGTTCGATGCGTGCACAGGGCCTGTTCGTCTCGATCAGCTCCGGCGTGAAGCCCGCGGACATGGCGGTGGTCGACCAGCTCGCCGCCGAGGGGGTGGGTGCCGACTACATCACCATCGACATCGCCCACGGCCATGCCGACAGCGTGCGCCGCATGATCGACCACATCAAGGCGAAGCTGCCGCACACCTTCGTGATCGCCGGCAATGTCGGCACGCCCGAGGCGGTGATCGACCTCGAAGCCTGGGGTGCGGATGCCACCAAGATCGGCATCGGCCCCGGCAAGGTCTGCATCACGCGGCTGAAGACGGGTTTCGGCACCGGTGGCTGGCAGCTCTCGGCGCTGAAGTGGTGCGCCCGCGTGGCGACCAGGCCGATGATCGCGGACGGCGGCATCCGTCACCACGGCGACATCGCCAAGAGCGTGCGCTTCTGTGCGGCGATGGTGATGATCGGCTCGCTGTTCGCTGGCCACGAGGAGTCACCGGGCCAGACGGTCGAGGTCGATGGCAAGCTCTACAAGGAGTACTACGGCTCGGCCAGCGACTTCAACAAGGGCGAGTACCGGCACGTCGAGGGCAAGCGCATCCTGGAGCCGGTGAAGGGCAAGCTGGCCGACACGCTGCGCGAGATGCGCGAGGACCTGCAAAGCTCCATCTCCTACGCCGGTGGCACCCGGCTGCAGGACATCCGCCGCGTCAACTATGTGATTCTGGGTGGAGATAACGCGGGTGAACATCTGCTGATGTGAGCACTTCCCGGATGGCGTCCGGGCTGCCGGGGCGACCGTAGAGGTAGCCCTGCACGATGTCGCAGCGGTGCTCGCGCAGGAAGCGGATCTGGGCCTCGTTCTCGACGCCCTCCGCCACCACCGGTACCCCCAGCCCGTGGGCCAGCGCGATCGTGGCGCGCACGATGGCGGCGCCGTTCGGGTCGCGGTGGATGTCGGCGATGAAGCTCGGATCGATCTTGATCTGGTCCACCGGGAAGCGCTTGAGGTGGGCCAGCGACGAGAAGCCGGTGCCGAAGTCGTCCAGCGCGATGGCCACGCCGAGCTGGCGCAGCTGCATCAGCAACTGGCGCAGGTGGTCGAGGTCGGCCATCGCCGTGCTCTCGGTGATCTCGACCTTGAGCAGCGAGGCCGGCACGTTCGCATCTTTCAGCGCCCCGGCGATCACATCGATCAGGTGTGAATCCATGCACTGCCTGGCCGAGACGTTGACCGACACCGGCACCGGCGTGACGCCGGCGTCGATCCAGCGCCGCAGCTGCGCCGTGGCTTCGCGGATCACCCAGTTGCCCACGGCCACGATGAGCCCGGTTTCCTCGGTGATCGACAGGAAGCGTGCGGGCGCCCACAGCTCGCCATCCTCCTGCCGCCAGCGCAGCAGGGCCTCCAGCCCGATCGGACGCCCGGAGCGCAGGTCGGTCTGGATCTGGTAGTGCAGCACGAACTCGCCGGCATCGAGCGCCTGGCGCAGCCGGTTTTCCAGTGCGAGCCAGTCGCGTGTGAGGGTGGACATGCCCGAGGTGTAGAACTCGAAGCGCCCGCCACCGGCCGCCTTGGCCCGCATCATGGCCGCTTCGGACATTGT
>NZ_JBFPGY010000076.1:0-12090 GCF_041083715.1 Sphaerotilus sp. | reverse complement strand
ATCATCAGACTGAGCACCTGGCGGAACGCCAGCCCGCGCGCCTGCAGCCCCGCTTCTTGCTCGCCAGGCTCGCGCAGGCGCCGGTTCGACGCGTTCACATCGACGCCGTACCAGGCGGCGAGGCCATCGTTGACACCGTGCACCTCGCCCCAGCCCTTCTGGGCGCCGAGCGGCAGGCTGTTGAGGTAGTCCTGCAGGATGCGGCGGCGGGCGGCCAAGGTCTCCTCGCCATCGCGGTAGGCGCGCACCGACGCGGACACCATCTGGTAGTACTTGTCCTTGGCCGATGCAGTGCGGCCTTCGGGCGAATGGCGGAACTTCTCGGTCTGGGTCGCCAGCGTGCTGCCGCCAGCGGCAGCGTGGTCCTCGTGGGCCACGGCGACGGCCTGGTCCAGCACGGCCTTGCCGAGCCGGGTCCACTCGACGGCCGGGTTGTGGCGCGGCTCGGCGGTGTCCAGCACCTCGCGGTTCTCGATGAAACCGAGCGTCTGGGCCACCAGTGGCGGCATGTCCTGCTCGCGCTCGTAGGTGTAGAGCGGGAAACGGGAGCGGAACAGCGGCTCGCCACGGCAATCCGACAAGGTCAACCCGGTCTGGACCTTCTCCGGATACGGCGGGAAGAAGCCCCGGGCCATGAAGTCCTGCAGGGCCGCGGACTGCTGGGCCTGCGACACGACCTGGTAGCCGCGGCCGGTCAGGCTCGTGAGGAAATCCGGCAGGCGCGAATAGCCCATGCGCTCGTCGCTCGGACCGGCCTTGGGGTAGCGGCTGCCAGTGGCCGCCTGCGGCTTCAGTTCGTACCCGAGCTTCGCCGCCCAGTCGGAGAAGAAGCGGGACTGCAGCGTCGACGACTGCATCTCGACATGCGCCAGATACGACACCCCGGCGACCACCGCCAGGCCGGTGGACCACTTGGCCAGCGTGAACGGCCAGCGGCGGGGTGTCGGTGGAGAGACAGCGGGTGGCACGCTGCGGTCCGCTTCCTCGGAGAAGTGCATCGGCAGGGTGTCCGGTGCGTCGGCGCCGGCAGTGGAAGCAGAGGTTGCGTCGAGGGCGCTTGCAGCCGACGGTCGGTTCCCGGTGTCGCCTGGAGTCATGGACAGAGCACGTACCTGAATGTTCTTGTGGATCTCCCGGGGCAAGCACCCGGACCTTTTGGGAGCTTATCGTATCGACACTCCCGCCTGAAACTGAAAAGCTGGTCAATGCAGCCTCTTGAAACGATTGACCCGCACCCATGGCAGGCAGGAGCACCCCCTTGAGTAAACTCGCAGCAAGTCGACAAGTGCAGCATCGCGGATCCGCCTCCGCATGAGCCTTTCACGTACCCGTTCAATCCGCCCGCCGGGCGATCCGTCGAGAGACCCGTCATGACCACCATCCGCCAAGCCGATCTGGTTGAAAGCGTCGCCGCCGCGCTGCAATACATCAGCTACTACCACCCGGCCGACTACATCGCCCACCTGGCCCGCGCCTACGAGCGCGAGGAGTCACCCGCCGCCAAGGACGCGATCGCCCAGATCCTGACCAACAGCCGCATGTGTGCCGAAGGCAAGCGCCCGATCTGCCAGGACACCGGCATCGTCAACGTGTTCCTGAAGATCGGAATGGACGTCAAGTGGGAAGGCTTCACCGGCTCGATCGCCGATGCCGTGAACCAGGGCGTGCGCCAGGGCTACCTGAACCCGGACAACGTGCTGCGCGCCTCGGTGCTCGATGACCCCATCTTCGCCCGCAGGAACACCAGGGACAACACGCCGGCCGTGGTCCACATGGAAGTGGTTCCGGGTGACAAGGTGGACGTCATCGTCGCAGCCAAGGGTGGCGGCAGCGAGAACAAGTCCAAGATGTACATGCTCAACCCGAACGACAACATCGTCGACTGGGTGCTCAAGACCGTGCCGACGATGGGCGCGGGCTGGTGCCCGCCGGGCATGCTGGGCATCGGCGTCGGCGGCACCGCCGAGAAGGCCGTGATGATGGCCAAGGAAGCGCTGATGGAGGACATCGACATGTACGAGCTGCTGGAGCGCGGCCCGCAGAACAAGCTCGAGGAGATGCGCATCGAGCTGTACGAGAAGGTCAACGCGCTCGGCATCGGCGCGCAGGGCCTGGGCGGCCTGACCACCGTGCTGGACGTGAAGATCAAGACCTTCCCGACACACGCCGCCTCCAAGCCGATCGCGATGATCCCGAACTGCGCCGCCACGCGCCACGGCCACTTCGTGCTCGACGGCTCGGGCCCGGCCTACATGACCCCGCCGAGCCTGGACCTGTGGCCGGACGTGCACTGGGCACCCGACTACAACAAGTCGAAGCGCGTCGACCTGAACACGCTGACCAAGGCCGAAGTGGCGAGCTGGAAGCCAGGCGACACGCTGCTGCTGAACGGCAAGATGCTCACCGGCCGCGACGCCGCGCACAAGCGCATCGCCGACATGCTGGCCAAGGGCGAGCCGCTGCCGGTGGACTTCACCAACCGTGTCATCTATTACGTCGGCCCGGTCGATCCGGTGCGCGACGAAGTGGTGGGACCGGCCGGCCCGACCACGGCGACCCGCATGGACGGCTTCACCCGCATGATGCTGGAGAAGACCGGCCTGATCTCGATGGTGGGCAAGGCCGAGCGCGGGCCGGTCGCGATCCAGGCGATCAAGGACAACCAGTCGGCCTACCTGATGGCGGTCGGCGGCTCGGCCTACCTCGTCTCCAAGGCGATCAAGGCCGCCAAGGTCGTCGGTTTCGCCGATCTGGGCATGGAAGCGATCTACGAGTTCGACGTGGTGGACATGCCCGTGACGGTGGCAGTGGATGCCGGCGGCACCAGCGCCCACATCACCGGCCCGAAACTCTGGCAGGCGAAGATCGGCAAGATCCCGGTCGTCGAGGCGTGACGCCATGCACGAGCCCGTGCGCGAACGGCTGACCTCTCCGCTGCCCGCCACGGGCTGTCCGCTGTGCGGCGGGCCGAACGGCTGTGCACCCGCGGTGTCCGGTTCGTTCGACAGCCCCTGCTGGTGCACCACGCTGCGGATCCCGGCCGAGGTGCTGGCCCGTGTGCCGGCGGCGCAGCGCGGGCTGGCCTGCATCTGCCGCACCTGCGCCGAAGCGGGCGCGCAACACGCTCAGCCAGACGCTGCCACCGGCTGCTGAGCCGAGAAGCGGCACAGCGCCGCGAACTCGGCCGCCGGCACCGCCTTGCTGAACAGGAAGCCCTGGAACTCGTCGCAGCCGAGCTGGCGCAGGGTGTCCGCCTGGGCCTGCGTCTCGATGCCCTCGGCCACCGTGTGCTTGCCCAGCGCCTGGGCCAGCGTCAGGATCGCGCGGGTCACGGCGAGCGCGGACGGATCGTCATTCAGATCCTGCACGAAGGCGCGGTCCACCTTCATCACATCGATCGGAAGGTTGCGCAGCGTCGCCATCGAGGAGTAGCCAGTGCCGAAATCGTCCAGCGCGATCAGCACGCCCCGCTCGCGCAGCCGCCCGAGCTGCTCGCTGGCAGAGCGTGCATCGCCGACCAGCAGGCTCTCGGTCACCTCCAGCTCCAGCATGCTCCACGGCACGCCATGCCGCACCAGCGCCTCCTCGACATCGTCCATCAGCCGGCCGGACTGCAACTGGCGCGGCGAGACGTTGACGGACAGGCGCTTCAGCGGCACCGCTTCGCGCCGCCAGCGGGCCAGCTGGGCGCAGGCAGCCTGGATGACCCACTGGCCGATCACCTCGATCAGCTCGGACTCCTCGGCCAGCGGAATGAACACCGACGGCGCCAGCAACCCGCGCGTCGGGTGCCGCCAGCGGATCAGCGCCTCGGCCGACACGATGCTGCCATCCGCCACACAGATCCGGGGCTGGTAGAACAGCACCAGCTCCTTGCGCGCCACCGCCTGGCGCAGATCGGCCAGCAGGGAGCTGCGCTCCAGCAGACGGGCATCCAGCGGCTCCTCGAACATGGCGTGGCGTCCACGCCCGGCGTCCTTGGCGGTGTACATCGCCATGTCGGCATGGCGCAGCAGATCGATGCGCGTGTCGCCATGCACCGGCGCCAGCGCGATGCCGATGCTGGCCCCCAGGAAATGCTCCTTGCCGCTCAGCATGAACGGCACCGCCATGCGCCGGCAGACGGCTCCGGCCACGGCGGTCGCTGCCTCGGCCCCGGCACCCGGCAGCAGCAGCACGAACTCGTCACCCCCCGGCCGTGCCGCCACCGCGCGGGTCGGCGCGCTCGCTTCCAGCCGCTCGGCGGCCTGGCGCAGCAGTTCATCCCCCAGCCCGTGGCCCAGGTTGTCGTTGACTGTCTTGAAATGGTCCAGATCGATGAACAGCACCGCCAGTACCGTGGTGCCCGGCGCAGCCCCCTCGGGCGACGCGAGCAGCGCGTCCAGTTCCTGGTGCAAGCCATTGCGGTTGAGCAGGCCGGTCAGATCATCGTGGCGGGCCTGCCATGTCAGTTCGCGCTCACGCTGGTGCGCGGCCAGCGCCACCGACAGCCGGTCGCGCAGCTCGCCCGCCTCGCGCTCACGTTGCGGCGTCGAGGTGGCTGACCAGCCCAGCAGCAGCAGCCCGTGGGTGCGGCCCTGCCAGCGCAGCGGCAAGGCCTGCAGCGCCAGATCCTTGTCCTGGCGCATCGGTGCGCACCACGACGACGCCAGCGCCAGGTCGCTCGGCGGCCACGCCGTATCGGCGGTCACTGCCTCCAGCGCCTGCACTTCCGCCGGCACCAGCGCCCGCACGCTGCGGCGCACCTTGCGCGGAAAGGCCTCGTCGTTCCACTGCAGATGCAGGCGCGGCACCCGCTCGGACTCGACCCGCGCCAACCCCATCACCGCCGCACCCAGCCCGGGCAGTGCCTGCATCAGCACGCGCCGGAACACCTCGTCGACGGCCCGGTGGCCCACGATGTCCCGGTCGATCGAGGCGAGCAGCTCCAGCGAGCGGAACTGACCGTCGATGGCCGCCGCCATCTGGTTGAACTCCTGCGCCAGATCACCGAATTCATCCCCTTCGGCCACATCCACCCGCACACCCGGCGCACGCTGCTCGATCTGGCGTGTTCCCTCGCGCAGACGCCGCAGCGGATCCAGCGTGCGTGCGATCAGCAAACCGCTGGCCAGCAGCACCCCGAACAGTGCGCAGAGTGCTCCGCCCACCAGCGGCCCGGTCAGCGACAGGGCCGAAGACGCCGCGACCGAGCGCACCTGGACCATGTCGAACTGCCAGTCACCGGCGCCAAAATCGGCGTCGAGCGGTAGCGCCCAGCCTGTGTGGACCCGGTCGGCGATCGAGGCATCGACCAGTGCGAGCTGGCCGCTGGCCGCTGCCTTGCGTGGCGTCGGGCAGTGCAGGCGCAACCCTTGTGCGTTCTGCACGCACCAGTAGATCGACGCATCCACCGCCGCCAGTGGCCGCCACAGCGCATCGGGTGCGAGTTCGGCCAGCCAGCGGCTGCCGTCGGGCCGGGCAGCCTGGGCGAGCAGGAGCTGGAGCTGGCCGTTGCGTTCCTGCGCGAGCAGTTGGCTGTGGGTGGCCTGCGACGACAGCGCCAGGACCGCCTCGGCCAGCGGACCAGGCCACCCACCCGAAGACCAGCGCAGCTGTCCGCTGGCATCGACCAGCGCAGCCTGGCGGAAACGCAGCCCCAGCCCGGGTAGTCGTGCACGCAGGCCGGCATCGGCCGGATCGACGCCCGGCTCCCCGGGCGGCGCAGTCCCGGGCCAGGTCGCCATGAGCGCCACGGCATCCCCCAGATGGGTGCCCACCTGCTGGGCGACACCGCGCACCAGCATCATCCGCTCGCGCGATTCGTAGCGCTGCGCCAGCGATTCGAGCACCTGCGCGCCCAGCAACGCCAACACCAGCAGCGGCAGCGCCACCGCCAGCAGCACCGACACACCGATGCGCCAGGCCAGCGGACTGCGCAGCAACCGGCGGGCCTTCGGAGCAGGCAAGGAAGATGGATCGACCGGGTTGGCAGACACTAGGAGGCGGTGCGTTGGAACCAGTGTTTTCAATATCGGCACCCAGGCATCAGCCTTGAGTAATTGCCAAGTCACAGAGCCTGAGACAGACTGCGGCCGAGGGGCGTGTGGCCCTGCCCGCCTGCGTTGCATGAGGCATTGCCCGGAGTCGTACTTGACCTTGACGTTTCCCGCTTCCCCTGCCGATTCGACACCGGCACGGCCACACCACCCGGTCGACCTCTCCGAGCTGAAGGTTCTGACTGTCGATGATGATCCGGTTTTTCGCAGGTCGATGGCCTTCGCGCTGGAAGGCTACCGCTTCCAGGACCACGACATCACCCTGCTGCAGGCGGGCAGCGCCGCCCAGGCCCGGACCCTGCTGGTCGCCCACCCCGACATCGCCTTGCTGCTGCTCGATGTGGTGATGGAGGACAACGACGATGGCCTCATGCTGGTGCGCCACGTGCGGGAGGTCATGGGCCGTCGCGATATCCGCATCGTGCTGCTGACAGGCCAGCCCGGCATGGCTCCGATGCGCGACGTGATGCGCAATCTCGACGTCAACGAGTACTGGCACAAGACCGAGCTGGACAGCGACCGACTCGAAGCCATCCTCAACGCCAATCTGCGCAGCCACCAGTTCATCCGCGAGGCACTGCACACCCGGCGCCAGCTCGAACAGCTGCTCGCCGCGGTCGATGGCGCCAGCCACGTGCCCGATCTGACCAGCCTGAGCCAGCGGCTGCTTGTGGATGTCGCCCGGCTGCTGGACATGCCCAGTGAAGGTCTGGTCGTGATGTGGCCCGCCCACACCACCGCGGCGCTGGTCATCGGCGCGACCGGCCGGTTCGCGGAACTGCAAGGCTGTCCGCTCGACGAGCTGAACGATCCGGCCCAGGTCCTGCGCATCGAGCAGGCGCTCACCAGCCACATCGAACCGTCTACCGATCCCGGCACGGCGGCGACCCACGCGCTGGATCTGCTGATGCCGCTGCATCCGTCCTCGGCGCTGTCCACCGGCAGCGGCGGCCCGCTCGACCTGGCCACCTTGTTCGCGCTGTGGATGCCACGGCGCCAGCCGCCCGGCACCAACGAGACCGAAATGGTGCAGCTGCTGGTGGCCAATGTCGGCGCCCAGATGCACCGGCTGGAGCTGATCGCCAAGCTCGACCGGCTGGCCTACCACGACCCGCTGACCGAGCTGCCCAACCGCAACGGCTTGCTGCGCATGATGCACGCGGCTGGCGAGCGCCTGTCGACCATGGTGCTGCAGTTCGAGGACGTGGACCAGTTCTCTGACCTGAACCTGATGCTCGGCTTCGAGACCACCAACCGGCTGCTGCAGGCGCTGGCGCAGCGGCTGCGCGACGAGGCCGGCCCGGAGGTGCTGGTCGCGCGGGTGGACAACGACACCTTCGCCCTGCTCGGTCCGCGCAACCAGCTCGACACGCCCCTGCACCGCCACCGCAGCGAGGGCCTCACCGTGAGCGATGGCCACTTCTCGGCCGTGCTGCACCTGACCGGCGCCCGGGTCGATCTGGCGCTGTTCAGCGGCCCGCCCGAGGAGACCCTGTCCACCGCGCGCTACCTGCTCAATGACGCCAAGCGGCGCGGCTGGGGCCAGGAAGTCGCTTATCGACCCGGCATGGAAGCCGCGGCACGCGACAACTACCGGCTCGGGCAGGCGCTGCACGAGGCGCTGCGCGCAGGCGAGATCCACATCGCGCTGCAGCCGCAGGTCTGGCTGGACAACGGCAACCTGAAGGGGTTCGAAGCCCTCGCGCGCTGGACCGACCGGCGCGGACAGGAGGTGTCACCGGTCACCTTCATCGCACTGGCCGAAGCCTCCGGCCACATCACCGCGCTGTTCACGCAGGTGCTGCAGCAGTCCTGCCATGCCTGGCGGGTGCTGGAGGCCCTGGGGCTGGGCCACCTGCGCATCGCGGTCAACCTCTCGGCCCTGCAGCTCTCCGCACCCACGCTGGCGCAGGACATCGCCGACCAGTGCGCCGACGCGGGTGTGCCGCCCGACGCGATCGAGCTGGAGGTGACGGAAAGCGCCGTGATGCTCGACCCGGACGGCGCCACGCTGCAGCTCACCCGGCTGCGCCAGATCGGCTTCGAGATCGCGTTGGACGATTTCGGCACAGGGTTCTCGTCGCTGGCCCGCCTGCGCAGCTTCGATCTGGACTGGATCAAGATCGACCGCGCCTTTCTCGGGGAAATCGGCCAACGGCCCGACCATGAGACCCTGCCCGGCATGATCGTCACGCTGTCACGCCAGCTCGGCCTGAAGTCGCTGGCCGAGGGCGTCGAGACCGAAGCCCAGCGTCTGTGGCTGGTGCGCAGCGGCTGCCTGGCCGCGCAGGGCCTGCTGATCGGTGCACCGATGCCCGTCTCGGCGCTGCCTGCCTGGCTGCACGACCACGGCCACCTTCCGGCCCCGCCTGCTGGGGCAGATTGAAGCCCGACACCGCATCCCCACCGCCCAGGACCGCGTGGCGACGCGAGTTCCGGGTACTCGCCTTGCGGCTGCTGCCGTGGGTGGTCGTCGTGTGCGTCGCCGGAGCACTGAGCTATCTGCGCCTGCTGGACCTGCGGCTGACCCCCTTGCGCAATGGCGCACGCCTGCTGATCGAGCAGAGTGTGGCGATCACCACCAGCGAGCTCTCCAACCTCTCGCGGGACGCACTGGTGCTGGGCCAGAACCCGGCGCTGACCACCGCCGTCAGTGGCGACAACCTGTCCGCCATCGGCACGGCGCTGCTGACGTTTGCACGGGCATCGCGGCCCTATGCCCGCATCGCCTGGGTGGATGGAGCCGGCCATGAACGCAGCCGCATCGAGAACGATGACGGCATCGCCACCCTGATCGACCCTGCCCGGCTGCGGCACAGCGCGCCGAGTCCGTGGTTGAAATCGCTCTCCGACCTGCTGCCCACCGAGGCCCGCTTCACGCAGCTCGACGACCACGATGGCGGGGTCTGGCTGCACGCGGCCTCACCGGTCTACGACGGGCGCGGACGACAGCGCGGCATGGTGGTGCTGACGCTGGACATGCGCCGCCTGCTGGCGCAGCTGCAGGCGCTCGACAGCGCGGGCATCCAGCCCATCCAGCTCGTCGGCCCCGATGGCCGCGTGGTCGAGGCAGGCGCCGCCACACCCGGCCTGCCGTTCACCGACCCCGAGCTGTGGCAACTGATGCAGGAGCAGGGACGCGGTCGCCGCGAAGGGCCCGAGGGCATGTGGCACTTCCAGGACTTCCTGCCCACCGAGCCAGGACCCGGCCGACTGGCATCGGCCCCCTGGCATTTCATCGCGCACGTACCGGCCGAGACCGTCCGGCTGCTGCGCAGCATGAGCGCGTGGCAGAGCGGAGGAGCCAGTGCACTGGTGCTGGTGCTGGCAGCCTGGGCCACCGGCCGGCGCCGCCAGATCGAGCGCGAACGCGAGCGACTGCTGGCCGATCTGCAGAGCAACCACCGCGCGCTGGCCACGGCCAAAGCCGAAGCCGAGGCCGCGCTGCAGCGGCTCCAGCAGCTGCAGACCGAGCTGGTGCAGGCCGAAAAGCTGGCCTCGCTGGGCCTGCTGGTGGCGGGCGTGGCCCATGAGCTGAACACGCCGCTGGGCAGCGCCAAGGTCACGGCGTCCACCATGTCACGGCGGCTGGACGACGCCCTGCGCAGCGCCATGACCGACACGCTGACACTGCAGCAGATGCGCACCGTGCTGGACAACCAGCGCACCGGGCTCGACATCGTCGACCACAGTCTGAGCCGTGCCGGCCAGGTCATCGTCCTGTTCAAGCAGCTGGCCGTGGACAGGGGGGCCGTCGAGCGCCGCGTGTTCGCGCTCGACGACCTGCTGAGCGATGTGCGGCGGCTGCTCAACGCGCGCCAGATGGCCCCAGACGTGGCCCTGTACATCGAACCTGTGCCCGGTCTCATGCTCGATAGCTACCCCGGTCCACTCGGGCAGGTGGTCGAGAATCTGGTCGGCAACGCGCAGCTGCACGCCTTCGACCCGGACGCCGGCCCGCGTCCACCGCACGCCGCCCCCGCGGAGATCCGCGTGTGCAGCCAGATCGACCCGCACAGCGGGTGTCTGGAGATCACCGTGATCGACAACGGCAGTGGCATCGACGCCAGCGTGCTGCCGCGCATCTTCGATCCCTTCTTCACCACCCGGCGCGGCCGTGGCGGCACCGGCATCGGCCTGCACCTGTGCCACCATTTCTGCACCCAGGTGCTGGGCGGCCGGGTGACGGTGGCCACCAGTCCGGGTCAGGGCAGCCGGTTCATGGTGCAGATTCCGCTGCGGGCACCTTGACGGCATCCGCGGGGCCCCGGGCCGGCACAGGCAGGTGCACGACCCGCTGCGGATAGGGAATGCCGACGCCCTCGCGCCGCAGCAGATCGAGGATGGCCAGGTTGACCTCGGAGCGCACATTGCCCTGCCCGTTTTCCGGATCCGCGATCCAGAAATGCAGCGTCAGCTCCAGCGCATCGGCGCCAAAGCCCGTCAGCTGCGCGGCAGGCCCCGGCTGTGCCAGCACACGGGGCACGGTGGCGATCGCCTCGGTCAGCCGCTCCCGCAGCGCCGCGACGTCCGTCGCGTAGTCGACACCCACCGAGGTGCTGATCAGCACATTGCGATCGGCCAGCGAGAGTGTCTGCACGGCCGTGGTGACGAGAATCTCGTTGGGCACGAGGGCCTCGCGTCCGGACGGCGCGCGGATCACGGTGTAGCGGGTGGTGATGTCGGTGATCACACCCTCGAAATCGGCCACCTTCACCATGTCGCCAATGCGCAGCGCCCGCTCGGCCAGGATCACGAAACCGCTGACATAGTTCGCCGCCAGCTTCTGCAAACCCAGGCCGATGCCCACGCCGAGGGCGCCGCCCAGCACCGACAGCGCCGTCAGGTCGATCCCCACGCCAGACAGCGCCATCAGCAGCCCGATGGACAGCAGCGCCGCACGCAGCACATTGGCCGCCACCTTGCGCAGCGACAACTGCGCCCCGACCGCTCCGGCCAGCAGCCGAGCCTCCAGCGCCGCCGAGATCCACAGCGCCACCACCAGCACGAAGCCCGCCGACAGCGTGCCCTCGATCACGTTGCGCAGGCTGATCGGGTGCGCGCCGACCTTCCACTGGATGTCGTCCAGTTCGTCCAGCACCGCGGGCAGCAGACCGGTCACCCAGAGCACCATGCCCAGCCAGGCGAACCACGAGATCGTGCGCTCCACCGCACGCACCAGCACCGACGCAGGAAACGCCAGCCGCAGCACCCGCACGCTCAGCCGGATCGCCACCAGCGACAGCAGCACCGGAATCACCAACCGGAACACGGCCAGCGGCTGGCCGAGGTCCAGCAGCACACGGCGTGCCACATAGGCCAGCGCCAGCGCCAGCACCGGGAACAGCACCCCATCGACCAGATGGGCGCCGAACCAGATCGAACGGCGGTCCGGCGGATCCTGCAGGCCACGGCGCAGCCCCCACACCAGCAGCCAGCTCACCAGCAGCACGCCTGCCAGGACGGCCAGCTCGATCAGCGACGAAGGCCGCGCCAGGGACGCCAGCAAGGTGGGCAGATCGACAGCGGGAGGAAGGGTCATGGTGGAAGCGAAATCGGTAGCGCAGGGAGTGCCGATTCTGCCGGCCAGCCAGGGCTGCGCGCGTTTCGGGGTGTAGCAGGAACATCCGCACGGAAGCCGCGACAATCCAGCGATGACCACGCCCGTCCTCACTGCCGTCTCCGACATCGACCTCCTGCACATCGACGATGGTCTGGTCGTCGTGCGCAAGCCGGCCGGATTGCTGTCCGTGCCCGGTCGGGGACCGGAGCGCGCCGACTGCGTGGCCGCACGGGTGCAGCGGCACGTGCCGGACGCGCTGGTCGTGCACCGGCTCGACATGGCCACCTCCGGACTGCTCCTGATGGCCCGCGGTCCGCAGGCACAGCGGCTCCTGAGTGCGGCATTCGCCGAGCGGCGCATCGCCAAGCGCTATGTCGCGGTCGTGGCCGGAGTGCCGGACGGCGACTGCGGCGAGGTGTCACTGCCCCTGGTCTGCGACTGGCCGAACCGGCCGCGCCAGATGGTCGACCACACCCTCGGCAAGCCTGC
>NZ_JBFPGY010000075.1:0-3694 GCF_041083715.1 Sphaerotilus sp. | reverse complement strand
CCATCCCCGTGACGCGGCCGTTCCCCGCCCGCCAGCCACTGCGCTGCCCGCCGCAGCGGTCGATCCGCTGACCCCGCTGGAAGTTCCGAAGCCTCGGTCCCACGGCCTGTTGGCGGTTGCCCTCGCAGGATTGCTCGCCGCGGGCGTCCTGGGCTATCGGCTGACCCGGATGGTGCCGGGAACGGACACCGCGCGTCGCCCCCCAGCCCTCATCGAGGAGCCGGCCGACCAGCCGGTGCGCAGTGCCTCCGCTGCCGCACCGGCCGCCGCAGCGTCCCTGCCGGTCACGGTGCCTGACAAGCCCGCGCTCCTGGCGACCGGGGCATCGGCACCAGCCTCGAAGCCCGCCGCTCGGGCAGCGCCAGCCGCATCGGTGGCGAGCCGGGTGCACACGCCATCGCCAGCATCCACGCCCCTGGCGCCGTTGCTGCCCTTGGATGGCGCCAGCAACCTCCCCCGCAATGCAGCCAGCACGCAGGACGGCAGCCACCAGCCCTTCTCCCCCGCCTCCGCTCCGGCCACGCCGCCAGCGGGCGCGCCCCGCACGCCCGAAGCGCTGTGTGGCGCACGCTTTTTCCTGGCCCGGGAACTCTGCATCCAGACGGCCTGCGAGACCGCCGAGTTCTCGCACCTGCCCAGCTGTGTCGATCTCCGGCGCAAGGCCGAGGACGAGCGCGTGCGCAAGCTGCACACCGACGGCTGAGCCCGCGTTCGGACACGCGCTCAGACGGCCAGCGCCTCGACCGGCAGAGGCGACGTCCGATCAGCCGGCTGCAGTGTCTCCTCGAACGGGACATCGACCCCTGGCAGCCGCACAGGCCCGTCGCGGCAGCACCTTTGCGCGACACTGTGGGCCCGCGTCCTCCACCATGTCCTCGGCCCCGCAGCCGCACTGATCCATGACCCTCACGCCCCGCCTGATCGCGATGCTCACCCTTCCCCCGCTGATGTGGGCGGGCAATGCGGTGGTCGGTCGCCTGACCGTGCCGCACGTGCCACCGCTGATGCTCAATGCGATCCGCTGGGGCATCGTGCTGCTGGTGCTGCTGGTGCTGGGCCGGCAGGCCATTGCCACAGCCGGGCAGCGCCGCGAGATCCTGGCCCGCTGGCGGCCGCTGGGGCTGATGGGCCTGCTCGGCGTGGGAGCCTACAACGCGCTGCAGTACCTCGCGCTGACCACCTCGACCCCCATCAACGTGACGCTGATCGCCGCCAGCATGCCCCTGTGGATGCTGCTGGTCGGTGCCGTGTTCTACGCCGAACACCCGCGCGGACCCCAGATGGTCGGCGCCACGCTGTCGCTGGTCGGCGTGGCCACCGTGCTGAGCCGCGGACAGCTGTCGGCGCTGGCGGACGTGCAGTTCGTGCGGGGGGACATGTACATGCTGGCCGCTGCCGCCAGCTGGGCCGGCTACAGCTGGATGCTGGCCCGGCCCCCCGCGTCGATGCGCGGCGCGGCGCGCCCGAACATCATCGGAGCCGACGGCCAGTGCCGTGTCTGGACCTGGGACGAGGCGCTGCTGGTCCAGGCGCTGTTCGGCGTGGTGTGGGCCGGTGGCGCGGCGGGTCTGGAAGCGGTGGTCTCGGCCCGCCAGCCGGAGTGGTCGCTGGCGGTCGGGGCGGCGGTGGTCTACATCGTCATCGGGCCGTCGCTCATCGCCTATGCGCTGTGGGGCCGGGCGGTGGCGGCCGTGGGCCCGACCACGGCCGGCATCTTCGCCAACCTCACACCGCTGTTCGCCGCGCTGCTGTCCACCGCGCTGCTCGGCGAGGCGCCGCACGGTTACCACGCGGTGGCGTTCGCGCTGATCGTGGCGGGCATCCTGGTCTCCTCCCGGCGCTGACCAGCGCCCGGACACCCCGGCGCTTCAGCGCCAGCGCGCCAGCAGCGCCACGCCAGCCAGCACCAGCAGGGTGCCCGCCGCGATCCAGGGCGTCATCGGCTCGCCCAGGATCAACACGCTCATCAGGATCGTGCTCATCGGTCCGACCAGCCCCGTCTGCGCCGCCAGACCGGCACCGAGCCGCTCGATGCCCAGCATCACCAGGATCACCGGCGCGAAGGTGCAGGCCGTGGCGTTGAGCAGCGACAGCCACAGCACCGGCGTCGGCACGTCGAACACGGAAGCGACCGGCCGCAGCACCACGAACTGTCCGATGCACAGCACGCAGGCCACGGTGGTCGCCAGACCGGTCAGGCGCAACGCGCCGAGGCGGTTGACCTCCTGCCCGCTCTGCACCAGATAGATGGCATAGCTGAGCGCACTGCCGAACACCAGCGCCGCGCCGAGTCCGACATGGGGGCCGAGATCGGTCAGCTCGCGGCCGAAGACCACCAGCACGCCCGAGTAGCTCACGCCCAGCGCCATGAGCTGCCGGCGCGTGACCCGCTTGCCGTGCAGCACCACGCCGAGGAACAGCACCAGCGTCGGGTTGAGGTAGAGGATCAGCCGCTCCAGGCTGGCGCTGATGTAGGCCAGCCCGGCAAAGTCGAGGAAGCTCGCGAGGTAGTAGCCCGAGAACCCAAGCCCCGCCACCGCCAGCAGGTCCCGCCGCGTCAACGCCGGCCGACCACGACTCGACCACCACGCCAGCGCCACGAACAGCGGCAGCGCGAACAGCATGCGCAGCATCAGCAGCGTGACCGCATCGACCCCATGCCGGTACGCCAGCTTGACGATGATCGCCTTGCCCGAAAAAGCGACCGACCCGGTCAGCGCGAACGCCAGACCGGGCCAGAGTTTCGGGCGGACAGGAGCCGCCGCGGAAGTCAGAGCTTCTGCGCCTGCATGAAGTCGTCGAAACCGGCCTCGGCGAAGCGGAACCACAGGTTCTGCTCGGCGCGGAACTTGGCGTAGTCGGTGTAGACCTTCTTCCAGTGCGGGTTCTTGTCGTTCAGCTCGGCGTACATCGCCATCGACTCCTTGAACGCCAGCTCCATCACATCCTTCGGGAAGCGGAACAGCTTGGTGCCGGTCGACACCAGCGTCTTCAGCGCCACCGGATTGCGGCCGTCGTACTTGGCCTGCATGTCCAGGTGGGCGTGGGACGCCGCGGCTTCGACGATGGCCTTGTACTCAGGGGTCAGGCTGTCGAAGGCCTTCTGGTTGATGAAGAAGTCCAGTTGCGGACCGCCTTCCCACCAGCCCGGGTAGGCGTAGTTCGGAGCGACCTTGTTGAAACCGAGCTTCAGGTCATCGTAGGGGCCGACCCACTCGGCAGCATCGATGGTGCCTTTTTCCAGTGCCTGGTAGATCTCGCCGCCGGGAATGTTCTGCGGCACGCCGCCCATGCGCTCGATCACCTTGCCGGCGAAACCACCGACACGGAACTTCAGGCCCTTCATGTCCGCCACCGAGGTGATCGGCTTGCGGTACCAGCCGCCCATCTGCGCGCCCGTGTTGCCACCAGGGAAGTTGACGATGTTGTAGGTCTTGTAGAACTCGCGCATCAGCTTGAGGCCGTTGCCCTCGTACATCCACGCGGTCATCTGGCGGCTGTTCAGGCCGAAGGGGATGGCACAGCCCAGTGCGAAGGTCTCGTCCTTGCCGAAGAAATAGTACGGCGCGGTGTGGGCCATCTCGATGGTGCCGTTCTGCACGCCATCGACGACGCCGAACGCCGGCATCAGCTCGCCACCCGGGTGGGTCGAGATCTGGAACTTGCCACCCGTCATCGCGCTGACCTGCTTGGC
>NZ_JBFPGY010000074.1:0-42636 GCF_041083715.1 Sphaerotilus sp. | reverse complement strand
CTCTTCCTGGCGCTCGGGCGCTACAACGGCAGCCGCGGGCAGGCCCCGTACCCGAACATGGTCATGGCGGCACGGCGGCACTGGGAGTACACCGAGCCCCCGGTGGCCACGGCCTCTGCGCGGTGAGGAGCACTCCGCTACACTCGGCCGCCATGTCTCGTCGACGGCTGTTCACCCTGTTCGCTGTGCTGCTGATGCTCTGTGCCAGTCTGTCCGGCGCAGCGCGGGCAGCGGTGACGGCGGTGAACGTGGTGGGGCAGGTTGCCGATGCCTGCTGCATGCGCCAGCCATCTGGCGAGTGCGCCTCGATGGCGGACCTCTCCATGGCAGCGGACTCCGACGGCACGGTCGAACTGGCCGATGTGCCGCTGCTGCCCGGCAGTACGCCGTCCCTTCCACTCTGCCTCGGCGAGCACCGGCTGCCGCGCCCGGTGCTGCACGCCGGCCATCCCGCACCGTGTCTCGACGGCTTGCTGCGCCCGCCATCCTGGTGCGGCTGACGGTTTCACGTGCCCGGCATCAGGCCGGTGTGTTCGCTTGTTTTCGCTTTTCCCTGTGTTCCCTGTCGAGCACCCATTGCCGGCGCTCGATCCCTGTTGCCTTCCAAGGAGTCCCTGCCATGTCCGACCTTTTCCAGACCCGCGGCTTCGGCGCTGTGGCGATGCCCAGCGTGGCCGAGCGCAACCGTGTCCTGCGCAACACCTACTGGCTGCTTGCGCTGTCGATGATTCCCACCGTGCTGGGTGCCTGGATCGGTGTCAGCACCGGCCTGACGCGAGCCATGTCGCCGATGGTCGGCCTCGTCGTCTTCATGGGCGGTGCCTTCGGCTTCATGTTCGCGATCGAGAAGACCAAGAACTCGGCCGCGGGCGTACCGGTGCTGCTGGCCTTCACGTTCTTCATGGGGCTGATGCTGTCGCGGCTGGTCGGCACCGTGCTCGGTCTGGCCAACGGCACCAGCCTGGTCATGATGGCCTTCGCCGGCACGGGCACGATCTTCCTGGGCATGGCGACGCTGTCCTCGGTCATCCAGCGTGACCTCGGCTCGATGGGCAAGTTCCTGTTCATCGGCATGGTCATGCTGCTGGTGGCCGGCATCGCCAACCTCTTCCTGCAGTCGAGCGCGCTGATGATCACGCTGTCGGTGCTGGCGATCGGCATCTTCTCGGCCTTCATCCTGTATGACCTCAAGCGCGTGCAGGATGGCGAGGAGACCAACTACATCACGGCCACGCTGAGCGTCTACCTGAACCTGTACAACGTGTTCCAGTCGCTGCTGTCGCTGCTGGGCATCTTCGGCGCCAGCGACGACTGACGCCGGCAGGACTCAGAGCCCGTCCCAGGCCTTGGGGCGGGCCAGTGGGATGCCGCTGAGCTGCAGCACCCGCTCGACCGTTTCGTCGACCAGCTCGGCGATGGTCTGAGGCCGGTGGTAGAAGGCTGGCAGCGGCGGGAAGATGATGCCGCCCATCTCGGTGACGGCCGTCATGTTGCGCAGGTGCGCGAGGTTGAACGGCGTTTCGCGCACCACCAGGATCAGGCGGCGGCGCTCCTTCAGCGTCACATCCGCAGCGCGGGTGAGCAGGTTGTCGCCGAAACCATGCGCGATGGCGGCGAGCGTCTTCATCGTGCAGGGCGCGACCACCATCGCGGCGGTGTCGAAGCTGCCGCTGGCGATGCACGCGCCGATTTCGCCGGGGGCGTGCGCCCGCGTGGCCAGTGCCTCGAGCTGGCGGCGGTCGAGGCCGCATTCGTGGTGGACATTGAGCACGCCGGAGGGCGTCACCACCAGATGGGTCTCGACGCCGAGGTCGCGGGCACGCTCCAGCAGTCGCACGCCGTACGCTGCGCCCGAGGCACCGGTGATGCCGACGACGAGGCGCTGGACTGCCTCAGGCACAGGGGCTGTCAACGGGAACCGCTCAGGCTGGCTTGACCGACTTCACCAGTTCCTGCAGCTCACCCGCTTCGTACATCTCCATCATGATGTCCGAGCCGCCGACGAACTGGCCACCGATGTAGAGCTGCGGGATGGTGGGCCAGTTGGCGTATTCCTTGATGCCCTGGCGGATTTCCGGGTCTTCCAGGACGTTGACCGTGGTGAGCGGGCCGACACCGCAGGCCTTGAGGATCTGGATCGCACGGCCGGAGAAGCCGCATTGCGGGAATTGGGCCGTGCCCTTCATGAACAGGACGACGGGGTTGCCCTTGACGAGTTGGTCGATGCGTTGCTGTGTGGACATGGTGCAGAGGGGTATCGGTTGGTGGAATGCGAGAACAACCCCGATTTATACGGCAAAGCGCGTGCCCGGGCCGCGGTCAGGGCACTGGCCACCTCAGAACGCGTACGACACGCCGAGCTGCAGCACCGGTGTCAGGCGCAGCTCGCGGATCAGCTCGCCGACGCCGGTCGGGCTTTCCAGCGCACGACCGAGCGTCACATCACTGCCACGCACAGCCTGCATGCCGATGTCGGCGGACAGTCCCCAGCGGCCCCAGCGGTTGGCATTGACGCCGCCGGTGCTGTAGCCGAGGCCGACGTAGGGCGTTGCACGCTGTCCGGTGGTCCCGAGCCGGACATCGTGGCTGCCGGCGACGTCTGTCTGCAGACCACCGGTGGCCCGCAGACCCAGACTGGGTGCAAAGTAGTAGTCGCTGACCAGATGCCAGCGCAGGGGGCTGGCGAAGCTCCGGATCGAGCCTGCGGGCAGGTGCAGACCGGGCTGCGCCACGATGTCCTCGATACTGGACGGTTCCGCGGCTGCCGCTGTCAGGCAGACGAGTGTCATCAGGGCCAGAGGCAGGATGCGTGCGGGTCGGTCCATGGAGTCCTCCAGTCGGCGTGGGGAGTTGCCGTTGAAGTCCATGCTACGCCCGACACTCTGCGCATGGTTGCGTCCTTGGGACAGGTCCTCTTGTGGCGTGACCGTGGGTGCTGGATGGCGGGAGGATTTGTACTTTTTAGGAGCTCACGCGGCGGGCCGCATGGCGCCGGTACAACGCCAGCGGCTGGCGAGATCGTCGCGCCGGTCCGCGCCACGCCAGCCAGCACGGGTCAGCAGTGCTGCCACGGTGGGTCCTTGGTCGTGACCGTGCTCCAGCAGCAGCCAGCCGTCGGGTTCCAGGTACGCCGGGGCGTCGGCGATGAGTTGCCGGATCGCATCCAGCCCGTCGGTGCCAGAAGTCAGCGCGAGTGCCGGTTCGTGGCGCAGCGCGGGCAGGTGGGCATCGCTCTCGGCGATGTAGGGCGGGTTGCTGACGACCAGGTCGAAGCGCTCGCCCGCCAGCGGCGCGAACCACGCACCCAGCCGCCAGCGCACCGGCAGTCCGAGCCGCTCGCCATTGGCCTGCGCGACAGCGAGCGCGGCTGGGCTGAGATCGACCGCGCTGACCTGTGCGTCGGGTCGGCGGTGGGCCAGGGCGAGTGCGACGGCACCGCTGCCCGTGCCCAGGTCGGCCACCGAAGCGCCGGGCGCGCGGGCCGCCAGCATCTCCAGCGCCCAGTCCACCAGCGTCTCGGTGTCCGGCCGCGGGTCGAGCACGTCGGGGGTGACGTGCAGCATCAGGCCATGGAATTCATGCTGCCCGGTGAGGTAGGCCACGGGGACACCGTCGGCACGGCGGGTCAGCCAGTCGCGCCAGCGGGCCTGCTGTGTGGCGTCGAGCGGTGTGTCGTCGTGCGTGAGCAGCCAGGTGCGCGAGCGGTCGAGCAGCGCGCCCAGCAGCACATCTGCATCCACACGTGGCAGTCCGAGCGTGCGGGCCAGTGCCAGCGCGGCGGCGACGTTCATCCCTGGGCCTCCATCTCGGCCAGCAACTCGGCGGCGCGGGCGGCCTTGAGCGCGGCGACCACCTCGTCCAGATCGCCTTCCACGACCGCACCGAGTTTGTAGAGCGTCAGGTTGATGCGGTGGTCGGTCAGTCGGCCCTGGGGGAAGTTGTAGGTGCGGATGCGGTCGCTGCGGTCGCCGGAGCCGATCAGGCCCTTGCGCGTGGCGGCGTCCTTGGCCTGGCGTTCCAGCCGGTCCTTGTCGCGCAGGCGGGCGCCGAGCACGGCCAGTGCCTTGGCCTTGTTGCGGTGCTGGCTGCGGTCGTCCTGGCATTCGGCGACGAGGCCGGTGGGGAGGTGCGTCACGCGCACCGCCGAATCGGTCTTGTTGATGTGCTGCCCGCCGGCGCCGCTGGCGCGGTAGGTGTCGATGCGCAGGTCGGCCGGGTTGAGCGTGACCTCCTCGGCCTCGTCCGGCTCGGGCAGCACCGCCACCGTGCAGGCGCTGGTGTGGATGCGCCCTTGCGTCTCGGTGGCCGGCACGCGCTGCACGCGGTGGCCACCGGACTCGAACTTCAGCGCCTCGTAGACCGCGTCGCCCTCGATGCGCACGACCACTTCCTTGTAGCCGCCCAGGTCCGACTCGCTGGCGGACATGATCTCCGTCTTCCAGCCCTGGCGCTCGGCGTGGCGCAGGTACATGCGCAGCAGGTCGCCCGCGAACAGCGCGGATTCGTCGCCGCCGGTGCCGGCGCGGATTTCGAGGAAGGCGTTGCGGTCGTCGTCGGCGTCGCGGGGGAGCAGGGCGGTCTGCAGCTCGGCGTCGACCGTGGCGATGTCGGCTTCGGCTGCGGCGATCTCGTCGGCGGCCATGCCCGCCATCTCCGGGTCGTCGAGCATCTGCCGGGCCTCGGCCAGATCACGTTCACGCTGCTGCAGCCGTGTCCAGCGGGCGGTCAGTGCCGAGACACGGGCATGTTCGCGGTTGAGCGCGCGCAGACGGTTGATGTCGGAGACGACCTGTGGATCCGCCAGCGCGGCGTCGAGTTCGGAGAGGCGGACGAGCTGGCGGTCGAGTTGCAGGCGCAGGAACGGGGTCATCGGGGGGCGTTGTCGCCGCGCAGGAAGAGCCGCGTCACCGCCTCGATCATCCGCGCGCGCTGCTGGGGGTCGGCGTTGTGCAGCTCGGCGAGGGCGCCGTGCAGCATCTTCTGGGTCAGGCTGCGCGCCAGGGCTTCGAGGGCGTCGTCGGGAGACGCGCCCTTGGCCAGCAGCTTGCGGGCACGGGCGACCTCGATCTGGCGCCAGTGCTCGGCCTGGGCGTTGACGGCCTGGATCAGCGGCACGGTGGCGCGCTGGTCCAGCCAGTGGACGAAGTTCTGCACGCCGGATTCGATGATCGCTTCGGCCTGCGCGACCGCCGCCTGGCGTTTCTCGCCCGCGGTCTGCACCACGGCGGACAGGTCGTCGACGGTGTAGAGGTAGACGTCGTCGAGCTGCGCGACTTCCGGTTCGATGTCACGCGGCACGGCCAGATCGACCATGAACATCGGGCGGCGCCGGCGGGCCTTCAGCGCACGTTCCACGGCACCCAGCCCGATCAGCGGCAGCGAGCTGGCGGTGCAGGACACGACGGCGTCGAACTCGTGCAGCCGCGCCGGCAGGTCCGACAGGCGCATCACCTCGGCGCCGAACTGGTTCGCCAGCTTCTCGCCGCGCTCCAGCGTGCGGTTGGCGATGGTGATGTGCTTCGGCGCCTTGGCAGCGAAATGGGTGGCGGCGAGTTCGATCATCTCGCCTGCGCCCACGAAGAGGATGCGGATCTTGCCGAGGTCCTCGAACAGCTGACCCGCGAGCCGGACCGCGGCTGCGGCCATGCTGATCGAGTGCGCGCCGATCTCGGTGGCGGTGCGGACCTCCTTGGCCACCGAGAAGGAGCGCTGGAAGAGCTGGTGCAGTGTCGTGCCGAGCGTGCCGGCCGTGTCGGCTTCGCGCACGGCCTGTTTCATCTGGCCAAGGATCTGTGCTTCGCCGAGCACCATCGAGTCCAGCCCCGAGGCGACGCGGAAGGCGTGGCGTGCAGCTTCCTGGCGCTCGAGCACATGCGTGTGGCGCACCAACTCGTCGGCGCTGACATTGCCGTGGGCGGCCAGCCATTCCAGCGTCGGGCGCACCAGTGCGCGGCTGTCGCCGGGGCCGGCGGCGATGTACAGCTCGGTGCGGTTGCAGGTGGACAGCAGCGCCGCTTCCGGTGCAGCCCGGTGCAGCCCTTCGCGCAATCCGTGCAGAGCGGCTGGAATCTGCTCCAGCGTGAACGCGAAACGACCCCGCAGATCGACCGGTGCGGTGTGGTGGTTCAAGCTGAGGGCGAAGACACTCATGGTGCGATTGTAAGATTCCACGCTGGTGTCCACACCGCCCACTTCTTCCACTTCCTCTGCCTTTGACAGGATTCCATGGGTCCACTCGACGCGATCTGGCATTTGTCCAACTTCCTGCTGGCGCCGGTCGGCCTCGGGCTGATCGCGGCGTCGCTGTGCAAGCTGGCATGGTGGCGCCCGCTGCGGGCGGTGCGCTGGCGCCGGTTGGCGATACCGGCGGTCGGTGTGGCTGTCTTGATCCAGATCATCTTCCTGGTGTGGCTCGGACGCGACGGACGCATGTCCACCTACGCCGCCCAGGTGGTCGGGGTGGCGCTGGCACTGTGGTGGACCGCGTTCGGACCGCGCCACCGGGGTTCTTCAGCCGGGTGAGGGACCTCCGCTGCAGCGCGGGTGGGCCTGCCAGGGGTCGCGGTCCTCGCCGCCGAACGTGTGCAGCAGGAAGTCCCAGAACACCCGTGTCCGTGCAGGCACGTGCTTGCGTGTCGGCATCGTCAGCCACAGCCCGAAGCTCATCGCGTGCCAGCCGGGCAGCACCCGCTCCAGCGTGCCTTCGCGCAGCGCATCCTCCACCACCAGCGACATCAGTCCCGCAATGCCCAGACCCGCCAGTGCCGTGGCATAGAGCGTGTCCGTGTGCGCCGTGGTCAGCAGCGGCTGGCGCGGCGGGCTCACGCGCACCGGTGCGCTGCCGCCCTCGTGCACGAAGGTGACGTCGCGTTGCACCATGGACGTCGGTGGCAGCAGCAGCTGGTGCTGCTCCAGCGCCTGCGGCGTCTCGGGGCGGCCCGCGCGCTCCAGGTAGGCCGGTGCGGCGCACAGGATCACCTCGCTGCGGGCCAGCCGGCGGGCGATGAAGTCGCCTTCCGGTGCATCGCGAAGGGCCATCACGGTGATGTCGTGGCGATCGTCCGGGTTGCTGAATTCGATGGTGGAGGTGAGCGACAGTGTGACCTGCGGGTACCCGGCGTGGAAGGCAGGCAGGTGCTTGGCGAGTTGATGCACGGCGAAGGCCGAAGGCACCATCACCCGCAGGTGGCCCTGCGGCGACTCCGACACCGACTGCACCTGCGCCTCGGCCTCGTCGAGGTCGGTCAGGATGTGGCGCACCTTCTCCAGGTAGCGCTCGCCGGCCACACTGAGCGCGAGGCTGCGGGTGGTGCGCTGGATGAGGCGCGCACCGAGGTGCTCTTCGAGTTCGGCGATCAGCCGGGTGACGACCGCAGGGGCCAGATCGAGGGCACGGGCGGCGCCCGCGAAACTGCCCTCGTCGATGACACGGGCGAATACCCGCATCGCGCGCAATTGATCCATGTGAACTCCCTAGACATCGTAGACCACCTGCTCCTGGATCCGCAGGGCGCCAGCGGCGACCAGTTCGGCCAGCAAGGTCTGGCAACCGGTGCGCGGCGGTGCACAGAATCCGGCCCTTTCCAGGGTGCCAACCACCAGCGAGGTGCCTTCGGCCCAGTTCAGCAGGTCTTCGAGAGCTTGTTGACGCTCTTCCATCACGTGGTATTTCAACAGAACCTTGGCCGCGTGTCGGGCATGCAGCAGCGGATCGGCAATAAATTTCGACAGACGTTGCCGTGCGCGCTTCAACGCCGTGCCCACGTCGGTGAAGGCCGGGCCGTGTCCGGGGATGACCATGCGCGGATCGAGTCTGGTGATCAGCTCGAGGACTTCCCCCACTTCGCCGAAGGCGTCGACGCCGTCCAGCTCGGGAAACACCACGCCGAAGCCGTTCTGCCAGAGCGCGTCGGCAGAGACCAGCACGCCCGCATCCGCATCGAACAGCATGATCGACGCCGGGTCGTGCCCTGGCGCAGCCAGCGCGTCCCAGCGCCGCGTGCCGACATGCAGCACCTCGCCTGGGCGCAACACGCTGTCGTGCCGGAAGCGGTCGCAGCGCTGGCCGGTGGCACGGTAGGTGAGCACGTCCAGATCCCAGCGGGCGACGGCATCGGCCTGGTTCGGCGGGATCCAGACGGCGGCGCCGTGCGCGGCTTGCAGGGCCGCATTGCCGCCGCAGTGGTCCGAGTGCAGATGGGTGTTGACGATGCGAGCGAGTGGCTCGCCGTCCAGCGCCTTCGCCACCAGGGCCACGGTCTGTGCGGCGTGCACGCTGTGTCCGGTGTCGATGACGGTGGCGCCTTCGCCGGGCGCGCCGTGCAGGAGGACGTTGTTGGCGGAGAGCCAGCCGCGCTCCAGGAGCGTGACGCCAGGCAGGGCGGTGTCAGGGAGAGTCATCCTTCCATTTTCTGCCGCCCTGCGTGCGGCTGCCTGTCGCGCAGGATTCAGTGCACGACGATGTCGCCACGCAGCGAGTGCGGCATCGCGCTGACGATCTGCACGTCGAGCATCTGCCCCACCAGCCGCGCCGGGTTCGGGCCGCCTGGGAAGTTGACGATGCGGTTGCATTCGGTGCGGCCCATCAGCTCGGCCGGGTCCTTGCGGCTCGGACCTTCGACGAGGATGCGCTGCACGGTGCCGACGCGGCTGGCGCTGATGCGGCGCACGTTGTCCTCGATCGTGGCCTGCAGGTGCTGCAGGCGCTTGAGTTTCACGTCGGCGGGCGTGTCGTCGTGCAGTGCAGCGGCGGGCGTGCCGGGGCGCGGGCTGAAGATGAAGCTGAAGCTCGCATCGAAGCCGATGTCGTCGATCAGCTTCATCGTGCGGGCGTGGTCGTCGTCGGTCTCGCCGGGGAAGCCGACGATGAAGTCCGTGGAGATGCTGATGTCCGGCCGCACGGCGCGGATCTTGCGGATCGTGCTCTTGTATTCGAGCACCGTGTAGCCGCGCTTCATGCCGGACAGGATGCGGTCGCTGCCGTGCTGCACGGGCAGGTGCAGGTGGTTCACGAGCTGCGGCACCCGGGCGTAGACATCGACCAGGCGCTGCGTGAACTCGTTGGGGTGGCTGGTGGTGTAGCGGATGCGCTGGATGCCAGGGATCTCGGCGACGTACTCGATGAGCATCGCGAAATCGGCGATCTCGGTGGTGCCGCCCATCTTGCCGCGGTAGGCGTTGACGTTCTGGCCGAGCAGCGTCACTTCCTTGACGCCCTGGTCAGCGAGGCCGGCCACCTCGGTCAGCACCTCCTCGAACGGTCGGCTGAACTCCTCGCCGCGGGTGTAGGGCACGACGCAGTACGAGCAGTACTTGCTGCAGCCTTCCATGATCGAGACGAAGGCGGAGGCCCCCTCGACACGCGCCGGTGGCAGGTGGTCGAACTTCTCGATCTCGGGGAAGCTGATGTCCACCTGCTGGCGGCCCAGCGCCTGGCGCTGCGCCAGCAGCTGCGGCAGGCGGTGCAGCGTCTGCGGGCCGAAGACCACGTCCACGTAGGGCGCGCGCTCGATGATGGCCGCGCCTTCCTGGCTCGCCACACAGCCGCCCACGCCGATCATCACGCCCTTGGCCTTCAGATGGCGCACGCGGCCGAGGTCGCTGAACACCTTCTCCTGCGCCTTCTCGCGCACCGAGCAGGTGTTGAACAGGATCAGGTCGGCCTCTTCGGGGTCGTTGGTGGGCGTGTAGCCCTCGGCGGCGTGCATGACGTCGGACATCTTGTCCGAGTCGTATTCGTTCATCTGGCAGCCGAAGGTGCGGATGTAGACCTTCTTGCCGGCGGGCGCAGGCGCGGCGTCAGGTGGGGTGGTGGTCTGGAGAGCGGTGGTGTCGTGGGGCATGGCAAGCGTGGCAGAGTCAGCACAGGGGGTCGGGGAAATCCACCGGAATCTGCCTGTGCACGAACGCCTGTGCCCAGCCCGAAACGCAGGAAAGCACGGTGCTCACCGTTGGGCGAGCAGGAGGCGCAGCGCTGCGTGGTGTAGATCCAGGGGCCGCGACATGGATTTTAGCGGCCGAGTCCTGCCGAGCCGGTCGGTGGCATTGGTGGCAAGGGAGCGATCCGGGCTTGCGGACGGATCTTGTGGGTACCAAATCGTGACCAAGAGTAGTAAAAGTGACGGCAAGGCTCAATTTGTGAGCCACTGGTGAGCAGATTGCCCAGCTGGCCATGTTCAAATCGGGTTCGCGTGTGGGATTTGATGCATTTTTGAAAATATCGATTTTTTGATTTTTGGTGAGCGTCCTGCCGGTTGTGCTAAGCGTGAAAGCGCGAATTTTCGTGGACCGGTTTCCCCGGTTCACGGGGCACCAGCAGGTACCGGTGCCGGGCGCCGGGTGGACATGGTTACCATCGATCGAACCAAGGCGCATCGGCCTCCTCACGCAGCCTGTTGATCCGAACCTCTGCAGTCCTGGATGAAGTTGCCGATATGAATTGGTTGAACTGGTCAAACAACGCTCAGCAGCAGCCACGATGGGGGCACCGCACCATGCGCTTCGGCCGTACGAAACAGCGGGGTGACCCCATGCAGGCACGCATCGACTGCCTGGTGGGCGCAGGGACCACCGTGACGGGCGATCTGACGTTCGCCGGCGGGTTGCGCATCGACGGACATGTCGAAGGCGATGTCATCGTGTCACCGGCCATCCCGGGGACACTGGTGATCGGCGACGGCGGCAGTGTCGCAGGGGATGTCCGGGTGTCGCACCTGATCGTGTTCGGTCGGGTGCTGGGCACGGTGTACGCCAGCGGACTGGTGGATCTGCGCATCAGCGCCCACGTGGACGGTGACGTGCACTATGGTGCGATCGAGATAGAGAAAGGCGCGGTGGTCGAAGGCCATCTCGTCAAACACAAGACGGCGGGTGCAATTCAATGAGCGGTGTTCAGTCGGTGACCGGGGGGGCGGACCCCATGTTCGTGTTCGTCCGTGCAGGGCGTCTGGACTGTCCGTCGAGCACGGAGGCGCATGACGCCTGGCGCCATTTCTCGATGCAGATCGCACGCGATCCACTCGACATCGAGGCCCATGCGCGCCGGGTGCTCCTGGCCAGCCGTCCGCCGCTGACCGACCGCGCTTTCGGGGCGCTGGTCGACCTGTACCTGGCACTGGGCGACCGCGGGCGGGCACTGCGCCGACAGTTGCTGGAGCAGGCCATGCCTTGGCTCGATCCGGATGACGTGCATTTTCTGCGCACCCATCTCGATACCGAGTTGCCGCGTGGCGCCCAACTGCCGACGCAGCGCTGGTCTGTGCTGGATACTGCTGTCCTGGGTTCGCTGAACATGGTGGGATTGCAGCGTCGGGAGGTCGCACAGGAGACGCCGTTCCAGCAGGCCATGTCGTTACTTGAATATGGAGATCTGGCTGGCGCGCGTGGCATGCTTGAGGCTGCGCTGCTGGACGAACCCGACAATGAGGAGGTCAACCGCGAGTTGCTGGCCATCTACCAGCACAGTCGGGACGACGCAGGCAAGGCCGAGATGGCCGACAAGCTCGTGGCACGCCACGGCGCGCTGCCTTCGGGGTGGTCTTGAGACGTCTTGCGGCGTTTCGAGCAGACATCCCTGCCGATCGATCTATGACCTTGAGCCTGTAGTCAGTGGAAGCCACCAAGCTGCAAACCCGATTGAAGGTAGTCCTTCTGTCTCTGCCCCCACGCACCCAGGCGGTGCTGGACTTCTTCTTTTCCAGCACCGGGCGCAGCAGCTTTGCGCCCTCTGGCGAAGAAGCGGCCGAAGTGGCCATCTTCGACTTCGACACACTCGAATCGCGTCAGCACTGGGATGCGTGGCACGCCCGCCGTGGCGGTCCGGGCATTGCCCTGTCGACCCAGTCCCAGGACGTTGCCTCCGCGATCTGGGTCCAGAAGCCCGTGACGCCAGCCGCCCTGCTGGCCGCTGCGGCCGAATTGCGCACGCGGCGCTGGAGCAGTCCGGCAGCTGCCGGACCAGCCGCGGCTCCAGCGATGGAGGTGGCTGCGCCGGTCGCTGCCGTGGTCATGGCGCCTGCGCTGGCCTCGATCGTCGCAGAGCCGTCGATGTGGACAGAGAGTCCTGCGCCGCCGGCTCCCCGTCCGGTTGCTCCTCCGGTGCCCGCGGCGCCTGTGGCCCAGCCAGCACGGCCGGCCGCTGCTCCGGCATTGCCGCCAGCCGGTGGCGGACTGGGTGGGCTGATTCGCCGGTTCTTTGGAAAGGCGGCACCTGCGCCTGCACCGGCGCCCGTGGTCGATGCGGTGCCTGTGTCCGCGCCGGTGGCGATACCGGTGGTCGTCGCACCTGTGCCTGCACCTGCGCCGTCCGCTCCTGTTGCTGCGCCCGTGGCTCCTCCGGCGACTCCGGCTGCGAAGCCGGTGGTCAAGGCGACTCCGGCGTCCGCACCCAGGTCGACGCCGGCTCCCAAATCTTCACCGGCGCCGGCCCCGGTGCCCCCCGTCCCGGCGCCAGCGCCGGTCGCGACGCGCACACCGGAAGCACCTCCGGCCGTGTCCGCGCCCGTCCATGATGCCCATGGCCATCGCCGTCCCCGACCCGAGGAGCTGGTGGACGAGAGCCGCTACTGCGGCTCGCGTGCCGATGTGGCCGAGGCTGCGCAACTGGCGGATTCCGGCCTGCGCTACGACCCGGCCCAGCATCTGGTGGGCGTGCTCAAGGATGCCTACCTCGTCAGCTGCAAGTGGCAGGTGCCCACCCACCTGGACAGCCAGGTCGGCCGCATCACGGTCGATGGCACGACCAACCTGATCTATTGCGAGTTCACGGCCGAGCAACTGGCTGGCCTGGTGAGCAAGCCCCTCGACAAGCGACCCAAGACCCGGGCATTCAGCCGCCAGGAGTTCGCCGATCTGCAGGGCACGCTGGAGCAGAAGGCCCTCGTGCAGCGGCTGGACCACGTGCTGTGGCAGACCGCGCTGGAGACGTCGGCGGGCCGCCTGCCCGTCGGTGTGGACCCGGTGGCCATGGTCTACCTGAAACAGTGGCCCAACCTGACCCGGCTGCACCGCACGCCGCACGCGCTGCGCATCGCGGCGCTCTGGACCACCAAGGGCGCCGGGCTGCTGGAGACGGCCCAGACGCTCAAGATCGCCCAGCGGCACGTGTTCGCGTTCTACAACGCGGCACTGGCGCTGGACCTGATCACGGAGGATGGCGCGCAGGTCCGCAGGGCACAGCGCAAGACCAAGAACAACCGCGGTCTGCTGACCCGCTTGTTCGGCTGGCTGAACAAATAAGCAACATGGCCCATACCGATCACAAAATCATCTTCACCGGACCCGTCGGTGCAGGCAAGACCACGGCCATCGCCTCGATCAGCGACATCGAGCCGATCCGCACCGACGAACACGCGTCGGACATGACCCAGAAGCGCAAGTCCGCCACCACCGTGGCGATGGACTACGGAATGATCCGTCTGGGCCCGAAGGAAAAGGTCCACCTGTACGGCACGCCCGGACAGGAACGATTCGACTTCATGTGGGACATCCTCACCAAGGGCGGCATCGGCCTGGTGCTGCTGCTGGACAACACCCGTCCGACGCCCTTCGAGGACATGCGCTTCTACATCAAGGCGTTCAAGGAATTCATCGATGGCACCCGGCTCGTGATCGGTGTGACGCAGATGGATGCCCGCCGGACGCCCACCATCGACGAGTACGTGCGCCAGCTGGCCGAGCTGGACGTGTCCGCGCCCATCTTCGAAGTGGATGCCCGACAGCGCACCGATGTCTCGACGCTGATCGAGGCACTGCTGCTCCAGATCGATCCGACCCTCTGACCGGGACCACCGCGCCATTCATGGACCACTACACGCTCACCGGCGAGTTCTACCTCCACCCGACACCGGCGGGTGCCTACTACGCCGCCAGCCGGCCCAACCGTGATCCGGCACGGCTGTTCCTGCAGCGACTGCTCCGCGAATCCGAGACACCGCGGTTGACCGCGGACCTGGTGCAGGACTGGATGTCGATGGGCCAGCAGGATGCGCTGGAGTTCATCTACCGTCTGCAGTCCTCCGGCTTCGTGCAGGGTCTGCCGATGCACGTGGAGGTGCCGCCCGACTCGATCGAAGCGATGCTGCCACCGCTGCTGTCGCAGTTGTCCGACGAGGGCAAGGCCATCCTGGCCGACAAGCGCGGCCTGTATCTGGGCACCGCCGGGTTCGCGCACGAGACGGCCGAGGAACTCGCCGCTCTCGGGGGTGACCTGGCCAGTGTCCACGAGCGCCATTCCCGGCTGCTGCACGGCAACATGCGCCTGCGCAGCGACGGTTGGGGCATGGTGAACGCCGCGGGCTATTGCGAGGTCGGCTTCTGGCCGCTGTACTTCGGCGACGATTACTTCATCCTGATCGTCAACGGGATGCCGCGGTTCAACCAGGAAGCCTTCACCACGCTGGTGTGGACCCTGGGTGTGCGCTATGGCAACACGGCCTTCTGAGGCCTGGTGCTGCTGCGTCCAGACTCCTGCCCTTTTCCCTCACTCCCCGATCTCCCTTTTTCTCTCGAAGGAACTGCCCCATGCGTGAAGACCTGCTGAACTCGATCCTGAGCGAACTCAACGGATCCACCGCCGACATCGAAGCCTCGGCCGTGCTGTCCACCGACGGCCTGATGATGGCCTCCATGCTGCCCGCCGGCATGGACGAGGACCGCGTGGGTGCCATGAGTGCCGCCATGCTGTCGCTGGGTGACCGCACGTCGCGCGAGCTGGCCCGTGGCGAGCTGGAGCAGGTGCTGGTCAAGGGCGCCAAGGGTTACGTGCTGATGACCTACGCGGGCCGCGACTCGGTGCTGACGGCGCTGTGCAAGCCGAATTCGCGCCTGGGCCTGATCTTCCTCGACGTCAAGCGCGCCGCCGACGCGATCAGCAAGGTCATCTGATCGGTCTGTCGAGATCGAGGGAAATCGATGATGACCGACATGAGAGAGGTGGATCTGGTCCCCACGGCCCCACACCGCGAGCTGACACTGGGCTACCACGACGGACGCACCCGGCGTGTGCTGGTGATCGACGAGGAAGTGCCTTATCCGGACGGCATGCTGATCGTTTCGCGCACGGACCCCACCGGCATCATCACGCACGCCAACCAAGCCTTCGTGGACCTGTCCGGCTACGAGCGCGACGAACTGATCGGCGAGAACCACTGCATCTTGCGCCACCCGGACATGCCAGCGGCTGCGTTCCGCGATCTGTGGGACACCGTTGGCCGTGGTGCCAAGTGGCAGGGCTACGTGAAGAACCTGCGCAAGGACGGGGCCCATTACTGGGTCTTCGCCACGGCGATTCCCAATGTGCGGGATGGTCGTGTCGTGGGCTACACCTCGGTGCGCCGCAAGCCATCGCGCGCCAAGGTCAACGAATATGCCGCCCTGTATGCCCTGATGCGTGCCGAGGAGCTGAAGTGACTCTGGAACTGACCGTCAGCCCCGACTTCTCGCCCGAGCACATCGCCGGCTGGTATGTGTTCAATACCTGGCTGCAGCGCAAGCTCGGTGTGCGGATCCATCTGGAGCTGTACGAAGACTTCTCGGCCCAGCGCCAGGCGATTGCCGCCGACAAGGTCGACCTGATCTATGCCAACCCCTACGACGCCGCCATGCTGGTGCGCGAGAAGGGCTTCGTGGCCATTGCCGCGCCGCGGGACAAGGCCGACGAGGTGGTGATCGCCGTGCCGATGGATTCGCCGGTGCAGTCGGTCGAGGACCTGCAGCCAGGCCTGCGCCTGGCCGTGACCCGCGATCCGGACGTCAACCTCATCGGCATGATCCTGCTGGAGTCGGCCGACCTGACCCGTGACAACACGCAGACGCAGCAGGTCTCGACCTACGTCGTGCTCGCCCGAACCTTGCTGCAGGGCAAGGCCGATTGCGGTTTCTTCCTCAAGGAGGCGTTCGATGATCTGAGCGCCCCGATCCGTCGGCAGCTGCGCCCGGTGATGACCAGCCAGATCAGCTTGGTGCACCACGTGCTGCTGGTCGGGCCGCGCTGCACTGAACTGCGCGAGTCGCTGCAGGCGCTGGTGCTGGGCATGGCCGAGCCGGGCTCGGACGGCCGGGCCACCTTGCAGGCGCTGGGCCTGAGTGGCTGGGACAGGCAGGATCAGGAAGACACTGAATTCATGATCGACCTGATGGACACCTTGATGGTGTGAAAACGGACATGTTGCCACCCCCCCTGATGCGTCACCTCCTCTCCCTTGCGCTGGCCCTGGCGGTCGGTCCTGTCCTGGCCCAGACAGCGGCTGCGGGCGCGAGCGCGCCTGCGTCCGTGCTGCGCACGACGGTGGAGCAGGACAATCTCTGGGACATCGCCGGACAGCTCGCGCCGGCCTCGGGTGCGACCCGGCAGCAGTTCATGGTGGCTGTGTTGCGCCGCAATCCGGATGCCTTCGTCAAGGGCAACATCCACCGGTTGCGCCGGGGCGTGCCGCTCGCGCTGCCCGGTCGTGACGAGGTGCTGGCTGAAGACCGTGCTGGCGCGACTGCGCTGGTGGCGGAGCATCTGAAGGCGATGCGTGGTGGCCAGGTGCTGGCACCGTTGCCGGCGCTGACGCCGCCAGCGTCCGTGTCGGCGTCACCACCCAAGGTGGACACGCCGGCCTCCGCGGCGCCGCCGCTGGTGGCTCCCAAACCCCAGGCACCGGAGCCAGCGCCGCCAGTCGCCAAGCCAGCGCCCGAGCCGGCTCCGGCTCCGGCTCCGGCTCCGGCTCCGGCTCCGGCTCCGGCTCCGGCATCTGCCCCCGAACCGGTGGCATCGGCTCCGGCCGACAGCGCATCGGATGCGGCCAGTGCGGCGACGACCGGTGGGGGCACCTCGGTACCGCGGATGCTGCCGTGGTTGCTGTTGCTGGGCGGTCTGGCGGGCGGCGCGATCCTGTGGCGCCGCCGGCGTGCGGGCTTCCAGCCCGACGCGCTGTCGCCGGAGTTCGCCCATTCCCTGAGCGCCACCCGCACGGGTGGTCCGCGGGTGTTCGACATCTCGAACGCAGCAGCCGAGATGGCCCGCTCGGTGGAAACTTCGCAGGTCGCCACCCAGCTGGTGCACAGCAAGACCGCCGCAGACGAGGAAGTGGACGTGTCCCGGCTCACGGAACAGGCGGTCCTGAAGCTCGAGATCGCCCGTGCCAGCCTCGAAGTGGGCCGCACAGGCGAGGCCCGTGCGCTGCTGCTGGCGGTGGTGCGCGAGGGGTCAGGGCGTCACTCGGCGGAAGCCGCCGAGATCCTCGCGCGCATGGGCTGACGCCCACCGCCAGTCAGATCAGTTTCCGGGGCGAAAACTGGCGGGCGGATGGAATCTGGTCGGCGGCGCGGACTGCCCGGGTGAGCACCTGGTCCGCGTCCACCGGACCCAGCGCCTCGCACATCGCCACGTAGAACTGGTGCACCACCTGCGACAACTCCTGGGGGGTTCCTTCGATCACCCAGGTGGCCTGCATCGGGTGCGCCCAGGCCTCGCGCACTTGCTTGCGCACGGGCTGCGAGAGCCGGCCTTGATCGACCTGTTCTAGCGCGCCGCTGCGCAGATCCGACAGCGCGGTCGCGTGGAAGCGCTGCACGTCGGCCAGCGCGGTGCGCAGCAGCTCGGCACAGACCGCCCGGTCCGGTGAGGCGGGTGGGGCTGCGGGCGGTGCCGGTGCGGCGGCCTGCATGGCCGCCGCCACAGGTTCGAGTGCCGCCGCCGACACCGCAGGTGGCGCCACGGGGGCTGGCACAGGCGCGGGCGTGGTGCCGATCTGCATCAGCGGCCACGGGTCCATCGGCAGCTCGCTCTCGGGCTGCTTCAGCGCCTTGTAGTAAGCCTCGTAGAGCTTCTTGCGGCTGGCGGCGTCGATGTTGTGGCGCGTGGCCACCTGGTCGATGTAGCCGATGATGTCCGACACCGAGTCGCCGCGCATGGACTGGTGCTGCATCCGCAGCGCGTCGAGCAGGGCGTCTTCCTCCAGCAGCGGCGACAGCACGGCGTAGGCGGCGCGGCGCCGCTGGGACAGGGCTTGGGTGGCCATCGGGTCAGGCTTCCTTGTGCATCTGGCCAGGCGAGTCCTGGAACTCGGGGTAGCCGATCTCGTGGTGCTCGGTGTAGTCGAGGCCACGCTGTTCGTTCAGGGTGGGTGCACGCAGCCCGATCAGCTTGTCCACCAGCTTGAAGCAGACATAGGCCATCGGAAAGGCCCAGGCGAAGGCCGCCACGGCACCGAGCGTCTGCACCATCACGCGGTTGCCGTTGAAGAGGTCGCCCTCGAAGAACAGACCCGCGGCGATCAGGCCCCAGGTGCCGCCCAGGCCGTGCACGGCGATGGCGTCCACAGTGTCGTCGATGCGGCGCGCACGCAGGGCTTCTGCGCCCCAGGTGGCCAGTGCGCCGGCGATCAGGCCGGTGACGATCGACGTGACCGGGTTCAGCGTGGCGGCACCGGCCGTCAATGCCACCAGACCTGCCAGACTGCCGTTGACCGAGGCGCTCATCAGCACCGGGCGGCCGGTGAGGCGCATGAAGGCCAGTGCGCCGATGCCACCAGCGCAGCCGCCCAGATAGGTGTTGAGCAGCACGGTGCCCAGCTGGCCGCTTTCGATGCCGGAGATCGAGCCGCCATTGAAACCGAACCAGCCCAGCCACAGGATGAAGCCGCCCAGCGCCACCATCGGCAGGTTGTGGCCGGGGATGTCCCGCACTTCTCCGTTCTTGCCGAAGCGACCCAGGCGCGGGCCGAGGGCCAGCAGACCGGCCAGTGCGCACCAGGCGCCCACCGAGTGCACGGCGCCGTCGCCGGCGAGGTCGACGAAGCCCATCCGCTTGAGCCAGCCTCCCGTGTTCCAGGCCCAGTGGACATAGACTGGATAGATCACCAGCGCCATCAGCGCGGCAAAGGCCAGGTAGGCGCTGTAGCGCATGCGCTCGGCCACCGCGCCAGAGACGATGGTCACCGCAGTCGTGGCGAACATCATCTGGTAGAGCAGGCCGACCGCGTCGGTCGCGCCGAGTTTCTGCGGTGCGAAGCCGCTGCTGCCGATCAGGCCCTCGATGGAGGTGCCGAAGGCCAGACCGTAGCCGACCACCCAGAAACTCACGCCGATGAAGCAGGTACCCAGGTAGATCTTCATGATCACGTTGATCGAGTTCTTGGCGCGGGAGAGGCCGCCCTCGACCAGCGCAAAGCCGGCTTGCATGAAAAACACGAGGGCGGTGCAGATGCCCACCCAGACAAGATTGATCAGTTCGTTCATGGACAGACAGACGCCCCGCAGATTTGAGTGCACGGACGACGCAAGTGCAGTGCCAGACAAATCAACCGGTTGCGGTCGCCTTAAATGAAAAAATCACATCTGTGGGGCGGTGTCTTCTCGCGCCAGGTCGCTGACCTGCACATGGTGTTCTGCATCGGTGCGCACCGATGCAATGCATGCACCACAAGTGCTCGTGTGCGGTCAGATCGGGTGGTGCCGGGTCACGCCGGAAATACGCCGGTCGACAGGTACCGGTCGCCCCGGTCGCACACGATGAAGACGATGGTCGCGTTGCGCACCTGTTGCGAGAGCTGCAGCGCCGCCCAGCACGCCCCGGCCGCGGAAATGCCGGCGAACAGGCCTTCCTCGCGGGCCATGCGGCGTGCCATGTCCTCGGCATCGGCCTGGCTGACCAGCACCAGTTCGTCCACGCGGCGGGGCTCGTAGATTTTCGGCAGATAGGCCTCGGGCCACTTCCGGATGCCGGGAATGCGCGAGCCTTCGGACGGCTGTGCACCGATGATGCGCACCGCCGGGTTCATCTCCTTGAGATAGCGCGAGGTGCCGGTGATGGTGCCGGTGGTGCCCATGGCACTGACGAAATGGGTGATCTGCCCGTTGGTGTCGGCCCAGAGTTCGGGGCCGGTGGTCTCGTAGTGGACGCGCGGGTTGTCGAGGTTGGCGAACTGGTCCAGCACGCGGCCCTTGCCGTCGCGCTGCATCTGTTCGGCCAGATCGCGGGCGTACTCCATGCCGCCGGCCTTGGGTGTGAGCACGAGTTCGGCACCGAAGGCCTTCATGGTCTGCGCACGTTCGATGGACAGGTCCTCCGGCATGATCAGCACCATGCGGTAGCCGCGCACCGCAGCGGCCATGGCCAGCGCGATGCCGGTATTGCCCGAGGTGGCTTCGATGAGCGTGTCGCCCGGCTGGATCTCGCCGCGCTCTTCGGCGCGGCGGATCATGCTGATGGCGGGTCGGTCCTTGACCGAGCCTGCCGGGTTGTTGCCTTCGAGCTTGGCCAGGAGGACGTTGCCGCGTTCGGCAGCATCGGCGCCGGGCAGGCGCTGCAGGCGCACGAGCGGGGTGCGGCCAATCACGTCTTCGATGGTCTGGTAGGCGGGCATGGGATCTGTCTCCGGAGGTGGCGCAGCACCGATGCGGCACATTTTGGCAGCAAGGCGCACCGTGTGCTGCGCAAGGTGGGCGCCCTGGTTCGTCATGCCATAATCGCGGCTTCGCGCACCACGCAGCGCGACACCCACCTGCCGGAGTGGCGAAATCGGTAGACGCAGCGGATTCAAAATCCGCCGCCCTCAACAGGCGTGCCGGTTCGAGTCCGGCCTCCGGCACCAGTGATCAGGCTCACCACTCTCCCTCTCCAGAGAGTCTTCCCATGCCCCAGCTCCCCCCCGTCACCAAGGCCTTGATGCTGATCTGCACGGCGATGTACTGCCTGCAGATGCTCGCTGGGTACTGGGTCGAAACGCTGTTCGCGCTGTGGCCGCTGGGCAGCGGGCCATTCATGCCGTGGCAGTTGATCACCTACGCGTTCCTGCACGGCAGCATCGGACACCTGTTCTTCAACATGCTTGGCCTGTGGATGTTCGGCGCCGAACTGGAAACGGTCTGGGGACGCCAGCGCTACCTGCAGTTCCTCGGCGCCAGTGCGCTGGCGGGCGGTGTGGTGCAGTTGCTGGTGGTCAGTCTGGGGGTCACCGGTGGCGGGCCGACGCTGGGCGCTTCCGGCGCACTCTATGGCCTGCTGATGGCCTTCGGGATGATGTTCCCGGACCGCACGATCATGCCGCTGTTCCCGCCCATTCCGATGAAGGCCAAGGTCTTCGTGCTGGTGTTCGGCGGGATGGAGCTGCTGTTCGGTCTGGCAGGCGCAGGCGGTGTGGCGCACTTCGCGCACCTCGGCGGCATGCTCGGCGGCTGGCTGATGCTGCGCTTCTGGCGCGGCCTGCCGCCGTTTCCGCCGAAGCGCCGTCGCCGCTGATCGGCCGCAACCTCAGGCCAGCAGGCCGGTGGTGACCTCCGGGTAACGCAAGGCGACCCGCAATTCCCGTTTCATCCGCCGGTTGTCCAGCCGGCGCGATTCGCCCATGAAACTCAGCAGCATCGGGCTGAGTTGCGTGCGTGCCTCCTCGCGCGAAATCCGCCGCGGCAGGGGCAGTCCGCACAGCCGGGCTGCCAGATCGAAATAGTCCCCCATCTTCAGCTCGGTGTCGTCGCAGGCGTGCCAGATGCGCTGCGGCCGTCCGCGCAGGAGTGCCGCGGCGCACAGGCGCGCCAGATCGTCGGCGTGGATGTGGTTGGTGTAGACGTCGTCTTCGGCGCGCAGCACGGGGGTACCGCGCGCCAGCCGCTCGCGGGGGTGGCCGCCCGCCCGGTCGCTGGCATAGATGCCGGGGATGCGCAGGATCGATGCATTCACGCCATGGCCGACCGCCCAGTGGCGGATGGCCGATTCGGCGGCCACCCGGCGCCGTGCGCGGGCGTTGACCGGCGCGACGGTGCGGGTTTCGTCGAAGCGTGCGCCGCCCGTGTCGCCATAGACGCCGGTGGTGCTGCCGTAGACGAGACGCCGACAGACGCCGTGGCGGCCGAGCGCCAGCAGGAGGTGTCGGGTGCGGGGGTCGTGGTCGCCGCTGCCGGGTGGTGGTGCCAGATGCAGCACGCGCGGGGCGAGGGCACCCAGGCGGCGCAGCGAGGCTGGCGTATCCAGATTGCCGATCAGTGGTGTGATGCCTTGCGCGCGCAGCGTGGCGGATCGCTCCGCGTGCGAGGTCAGTGCACGCACGCGCCAGTGCTGGCCCAGGGCCTGTGCGACCCGCTGGCCGACATCGCCGCAGCCGATGATCAGCAGGCGTGGCTGGCGCATGCGGCGCAAGGGCCGCGCGGCGGCAGAGCGCGCGGCGCACAGGCGGGCAGGGTGGGGCATGGTTCGGGTTCTTTCGGATGGGTGCGGCACAATCTCGCCCGCGGCGATGTTGCCGGGACGCCCCAGAGGATACGAGCAATGACTTTCACGGTGACAGTGCAGCCCGCGGGCCGCAGCTTTGGCGTGGCGCGCGACGAGGCGATGCTGCCGGCGGCGATCCGCCAGGGCATCGGGTTGCCCTACGGCTGCAAGGACGGGGCCTGTGGATCGTGCAAGAGCCGGTTGCTCGAAGGGCGTGTGCTGCATGGTGCGCACCAGCTCAAGGCACTCAGCGAGGCCGAGGAGGCGTCAGGCCTGGTCCTGACCTGCTGCGCCACACCGCAGACGGATTGCGTGATCGAGTCGCGGCAGGTGACGTCGGTCGGGCAGTTTCCGGTGCTGAAGATGCCGGTGCGGGTCACGACGATCGATCGCCGTGCGCCGGACGTGGTGGTGTTGACGTTGCAGCTGCCGGGCAACCAGGTGTTCCAGTACCACGCCGGCCAGTACATCGAATTCATCCTGCGCGACGGCGCCCGGCGCAGCTACTCGATGGCGAGCGCGCCCGAGACGGCGCAGGGGCAGATGGAACTCCACATCCGCCACATGCCCGGCGGGCGCTTCACCGACCATGTGTTCGGGGCGATGAAGGAGCGCGAGATCCTGCGTGTGGAGGGGCCGTTCGGCAGCTTCTTCCTGCGCGAGGACAGTGCGAAGCCGGTGGTGCTGCTGGCCTCGGGAACTGGTTTTGCGCCGATCAAGGCGCTGATCGAGCACATGCAGGCGCGCGGCATGGAGCGTGAGGCGGTGCTGTACTGGGGCTGTCGCGGCGAAGCGGATCTCTACTTGCATGACTGGGCCATGGAGATGGCGCGCGCACTGCCCTGGCTGCGCTACGTGCCGGTGCTGTCGGAGCCTGGCGAGGCATGGCGGGGGCGCACGGGCTTCGTGCATCGTGCGGTGATGGCCGATCTGCCGGATCTTGCCGGGCACCAGGTCTATGCCTGCGGTGCACCGATCATGGTGCGTTCTGCGCAGCGGGATCTGGTGGCGCAGTGTGCCTTGCCGGCAGAAGAGTTCTATGCCGACGTGTTCACCAGCGAGGCGGACAAGCACGGTGCCTGACAGGGCAGGCTGGTTCGTCCCGAGTCAGCCAATGCAAAAGGCCCGCAGAGCGGGCCTTTGCAGTGGATCCACCCGGATCAGTCTTTAGGCAGCGGCAACCGCCAGGGCCTTGACCTTGGCAGACAGGCGGCTCTTGATGCGGGCGGCCTTGTTCTTGTGGAAGATGCCCTTGTCGGCGATCGAGTCGATCACGCGCTGGGCGGCGGTGAACGTGTCACCTGCCTTGGCCTTGTCGCCCGTGGCAACGGCCTTCAGCACGCCCTTGACGGCGGTGCGGAACTTCGAACGCAGCGAGGTGTTGGCGGCATTCAGTTTGACGTCCTGACGTGCGCGCTTGCGACCAGAGGCAATGCGGACGGTCTTCTTCTTGGCTTTGGAAGCGGTGGCCATGGTTTGTTTCGTGTTCCGGGTGGAGGAAAGCCTAGCACTATAGCATGGATAATCGCAGACTTTGCGACCGAGAATCCCTGCCCATGAGTCTGCTTCGTTCTGCCTCCGTTGTGTCCGCCCTCACGCTGGCCTCCCGGATCACCGGGCTCGTGCGCGAGCAGCTCATCGCGGCGGCCTTCGGGGCGAGCAGCGCCACCGATGCGTTCCAGGTCGCGTTCCGCATCCCGAATCTGCTGCGCCGCCTGTTTGCCGAGGGGGCGTTCTCGCAGGCCTTCGTGCCGATCCTGGCCGCTTCCCGCACAACCCATGGAGATGCGGCCACGCAGACGCTGATCGATGCCGTGGCCACCGTGCTGATGTGGTCGCTGGCGGTCGTGTGCGCAGTCGGGGTGGTCGGCTCGCCGGTGCTGGTGTGGGTGATGGCCTCCGGACTGCCGGCCGACGCCCAGGACTCCGCCGTCGTGATGACGCGGCTGATGTTCCCCTACATCGGCTGCATGTCGCTGGTGGCGCTGTCGGCGGGCATCCTGAACTCGTGGAAGCGCTTCGCCGTGCCGGCCATCACGCCGGTGCTGCTCAACCTGAGCGTGATCGGCGCGGCCTGGCTGCTGGCGCCGCAGTTCACGCACTGGGGAATTCCGCCGGTGTATGCGCTGGCGGTGGGCGTGATGATCGGCGGCCTGCTGCAGCTTGGCGTGCAACTGCCAGCGCTGCGCACGGTCGGTGTGATGCCGCACCTCGGCTTCACCGTCGCGGCCTTCCGGCAGGCCTGGGCGCACGAGGGCGTGCACCGCATCCTGCGCCAGATGGCGCCGGCGCTGCTCGGCGTGTCGGTGGCGCAGCTGTCGCTGCTGGTGAACACCCAGATCGCCTCGCACCTGGCGGCTGGCTCGGTGTCGTGGCTGACCTATGCCGACCGGCTGATGGAGTTTCCGACCGCGCTGCTGGGTGTGGCGATGGGCGTCGTGCTGCTGCCGCAGCTCTCGGCCGCACAGGCCAAGGGCGACATGGACGGCTACTCGGCGCTGCTCGACTGGGGGCTGCGCCTGGTGGTGCTGCTGGCCCTGCCGTGCGCGGTGGCGCTGCTGGTGTTTCCGCAGCCGCTGGTGGCGGTGCTCTACCACTACGGGCGCTTCACCGCGGCCGATGTGCAGCAGACGGTGCTGGCGCTGATGGGCTATGGCGCCGGGCTGATGGGGCTGGTGGCAGTCAAGGTGCTGGCGCCAGGCTTCTATGCCCGGCAGGACATCCGCACCCCCGTGCGCATCGCCATCACCGTGCTCGCGCTGACGCAGGCGATGAACGCCATTTTCGTTCCGTTGCTGGGGCATGCCGGGCTGGCGCTGTCGATCGGGCTGGCGGCGCTGATCAACGCCACCTGGCTGCTGATCGGCCTGCGCAAGCGGGGCAGCTACCGGCCGGCGCCGGGCTGGCTGGCGTTCGGGTTGCGTGTGGGCGCGGGCTGCGCGGTGATGGGGGCCGGGCTGGCCTGGGCGGCGCGGTCGGTCGACTGGATCGGGTTGCATGCGCACTCGGGCCTGCGCGTGGCCTTGCTGGCCGGGGTGCTGGCGCTGGCCGGGCTGGTGTATTTTGGCGTGCTGCGGTTGGTCGGGGTCAACTTGCGGCAATTTGCACGGCGTTGAGCGCTGACCGATACACTTTCAGGCATGGAGTGCCCCTCGCCATCCCCGCTGGATTATTTCGCTGCCCTGGTGCGCGATGACGACAGCCTGTCGCTGACCGAAGCGGCCGGTGCCATTGCGCTGGTCGACCACCCGGCGCTGGACCTCGCTGCGCTGCAGACCGAGCTGGACCAGCTCGCGCAGCGCCTGCGGCAGCGTCTGCCAGCCGATGCCGGCGCGCTGCAGCGGGTGCGGGGCCTGCACCAGTTCTTCTACCGTGATCTCGGGTTCGGTGGCAACGTCAACGATCTGCGCGATGCCGACAACAGCCACCTCCATGCGGTGCTGCAGCGGCGGCGCGGCCTGCCGATCGCGCTGGCGGTGCTCTACCTCGAACTCGCCGGGCAGCTCGGGCTGCAGGCGGACGGCATCTCCTTCCCCGGCCATTTCCTGATCAAGCTGCACCTGCCGCTGGGCGATGCGGTGATCGATCCCGTCGACGGGCGCTCGCTGACCCGCGCGGAGCTGGAGGAGCGGCTCGAACCCTATCTCAGCCACGAGATGCGGTTCGACCTGGAGACCGGCATGGGCCTGGGCGAGTTGCTGAGCGAATACCTCCAGCCAGCGTCGGCGCGCGAGATCCTGTCGCGCATGCTGCGCAATCTGGCCCGGCTGCACCGCGAGGATGGCGATCTGCCGCGCCTGCTGCAGGTGCAGCAGCGCCAGGTCGTGCTGGAGCCACTCGACTGGATCCTGCGCCGCGAGCGTGGCCAGACGTTCGCGGCGCTCGGCCAGACTGCGCTGGCGATCGAGGATCTGGCGCTCTACCTGCAGCACGCAGGCACCACGCCGGACCGATCACGGGTGTCTGCCCAGCTGGCTGCCTTGCGAGATGCAGGCCCGCCGCGGTGGCACTGAGCCCCACTGCGCCATGCTGAGACAATGTCCGGCATGAAGCTGCCCTTGACCCAACGCCTGATGCTCGCCTGGCTGGCGCTCGCAGGGGCATCGATCGTGCTGGTGTGGCTGCTCGCGCCGGTCCTCATGCCCTTCCTGACCGCCGCCGTGCTGGCCTATGTGCTGCAGCCGGCGGTCGACCGGCTGTCCCGGCACCTGCCGCGGGCGCTGGCCGTGGTGCTGGTGGAACTGGGGGCGCTCGCGGCGGCGCTCGGCGTGCTGCTGCTGATCGTGCCGATCATCTCGCGCGAGCTGCCGGTGCTGCGGGACCAGATCCCCGTGCTGGCGGTGCGGCTCAACGACCATCTGGCGCCCCGGCTGGCGCAGTTCGGCATCGCGATCAGCCTCGACATCGAGAGCATCAAGGCCTTCGTGCTCAAGTACTTCGATGCCAAGGGCGACGGCTGGCTGGCGGCGCTGCTGAGTTCGGCGCGCATCGGCGGCAGTTTCCTGCTGGCCATCATCGGCAATGCGGTGCTGGTGCCGGTGGTGACGTTCTACCTGCTGCTTGACTGGCATGACCTGCAGCGCCGTCTGTGCCGCATGGTGCCGCCGCGGTATCTCGACGCCGTGCTCGGGTTCGCCCGGGAGTGCGACGCGGTGCTGGGCCAGTACCTGCGTGGCCAGTTGCTGGTGATGCTCATCCTGGCGGCCTACTACACGGTGGCGCTGGCGCTGGCGCGCTTCGATCTCGCCTTGCCCGTGGGCATCTTCACGGGACTCGCGATCTTCGTGCCCTACGTGGGCTTCGGGATCGGCGCTGTGCTGGCATTGCTGGCAGGTGTGTTGCAATACGCCAGTCTGTACGGTGTGGGGGTGGTGGCCGTGGTCTATGGCGCGGGCCAGGTGATCGAGGGCTTCTTCCTCACACCCCGGCTGGTCGGCGAGCGCATCGGTCTGCATCCGCTGGCGGTGATCTTCGTGCTGCTGGCCTTCGGGCACCTGTTCGGCTTCGTCGGTGTGCTGCTGGCGCTGCCGGCCGGTGCGCTGGTGCTGGTGGCGTTGCGCCGGATGCGCACAGGCTATGTGGCCAGTCGGCTTTACCAGGGATGAACCTCGCGAATGCCTCGTGGATTGCCTCGTGACCGGACATCTCCGCTGATGCGGCAGGTGCCGCTCGCCTTCGGACCGGAGCCGGTGCTCCGGTTCGACACCTTCCTGCCCGGCGGCAACGCGCAGTGGGAGCAGGTGCTCATGGCCTTGCTGTCGCCGAGCCCGTCGATGCCGCTGTACCTGTGGGGGCCTCCCGGCAGTGGCAAGACGCACCTGCTGCAGGCGGCGGTCAGCCAGGCGCAGTCGTTCGGCCTGCCCACCATGAAGTTCGACCTCACGACGCCCACGCCCTGGGACTACGACGAGGATGCGCGCCTGCTGCTGCTCGATGACTGCGACCGCTACGACGCCGAGCGCCAGCACGAGGCCTTCCGCATGTTCATCGAGGCGACCACCGCGGGTGTGCCCATCATCGCTGGCGGGCGGCTGCCGCCGGTGGATCTGCCGGTGCGCGACGACCTGCGCACGCGGCTGGCGTGGGGTCTTGTCTACCGGCTGGTCCCTCCGACGGACGAGCAGGTCTGCGCGTTGCTGCGGCGCGATGCGGCCCGCCGCGGCATCGCGTTGAGCGATGAAGTGCTCGCCTATCTGCTCAGCAACAGCGAGCGTGACCTGACCCATCTGATGGACCTGCTGGGCCGTCTCGACCGCTATGCGCTGGCGGCCAAGCGGCCGGTGACGCTGCCGCTGCTGCGCCAGATGCTGGCCGAACCCGACCTGCACACGATCTGAATCCGATGCCCCAGAACGACCGCCACCGCCACCTCTGCCTGTTCGACCTCGACGGCACCCTGATCCCCATCGACTCCGACCACGCCTTCGGCGAGTTCATGGTGGCGATCGGCTGGGCCGACGGCGACACCTTCCGCGCCCGCAACGATGCCTTCTACGCCGACTACCAGGCCGGCACGCTCGACCTGCCGGCCTACATCGCCTTCACCACCGCCGCCTGGCGCGACCGCCCGCTGGCCGAATCCGCTGCAGCACATGCCCGCTTCATGCAGGAGGTGCTGCGCCCGAACGTGCACCCGCAGGCGCTGGAACTGGTGCGCTTCCACCAGCAGCGCGGCGACCTCGTCGCCATCGTCACTGCGACCAACGAATTCGTCACCACACCGATCGCCGCCGAGTTCGACGTCGATCACCTCCTGGCCGTGCAGCTCGACCGTGCACCCGACGGCCGCTGGGCGGGTACCATCCGCGGCACGCCCACCTTCCGCGAAGGCAAGGTCGGCCGTGTCCACGACTGGCTCGCCGGCCTGGGCCACCGCCTGAGCGACTTCTCCGGCATCAGCGTCTACAGCGACTCGCCCAACGACCTGCCGCTGCTGGAATTGGCCACCGAACCGGTGGCGACCAACCCGAGTCCCGCGCTCGAAGCCACCGCCCGCGAACGCGGCTGGCGCATCCTGCGGCTCTTCCCATGATCAAGAAATTCATCGACAAGCTGCTTGGCAAATCTGCCGGCAAGACCACCACCGGCCCGCAGACGCCCGCCACTGAACCCGAGGCGGCTGTTGTGCCGGTCGGGCCGGTGATCGGTGTGCGGGTGGAAGTGCCGGTGTCCGAACACGGCATCAACCCGGCACTGCTCGACGACCGCGCCATCAAGGTGGTCACCACGCTGCAGGACGCCGGGTTTGAAGCCTACGTCGTCGGCGGCGCCGTGCGCGATCTGCTGCTCGGCCACCGTCCCAAGGACTTCGACGTCGCCACCAGCGCGACGCCCGAGCAGGTGAAGTCGCTGTTCCGCCGCGCCTTCATCATCGGCCGGCGCTTCCGCATCGTCCACGTCGTGCACGGCCGTGGCCGCGAGCACGAGGTGATCGAGGTGTCCACCTTCCGTGCCTACCTCGACGCCAGCGCGGCCGAGCAGGTCGCCGGCAACGAGAAGACCTCCAAGTCCGAACTCGCCGGCAAGAGCCACGTCGTGGACGCCAGCGGCCGCGTGCTGCGCGACAACGTCTGGGGCCCGCAGGACGAGGACGCTGCGCGCCGCGACTTCACCGTCAACGCGCTGTACTACGACCCGCGTCGCCAGATCGTCGTGGACTACCACCATGGCCTCGCGGACGCCAAGAAGCGCCTGCTGCGCATGATCGGCGACCCGGTGACGCGCTACCGCGAAGACCCGGTGCGCATCATCCGCGTCGTGCGTTTCGCGGCCAAGCTGGGCTTCGAGATCGAGCCCGGCACGCGCAAGCCGATCCGGGCCTGCGCCGAGCTGCTCGCCAACGTGCCGGCGAGCCGGCTGTTCGACGAGATGATCAAGCTGCTGCAGACGGGGCACGCGCTCGCCAGTCTGGAAGAGCTGCGCAAGCAGGGCCTGCACAAGGGCATCTTCCCGATCCTGGATGCGGTGCTCGACGATGCCCACCAGCACGACGGCCGCGAACAGTTCATCCAGCGTGCGCTGGCCGACACCGACCGCCGCGTCGGCGAGGGCAAGCCGGTGGCGCCGAGCTTCATGCTGGCCTGCATGCTGTGGCACGACGTGGTACGCCGGGCCGCGCAACTGCGCACCAAGGGTGAAAATCCGACCGCCGCGATGCAGACAGCCACCGACGCCGTGTTCGATGCCCGCATCGGCGACATCTCCGGCCGCGGCAAGCTGGCGGCCGACATGCGCGAGATCTGGCTGATGCAGCCGCGTTTCGAGCGCCGCACGCCCTCGTCGGCGTTGTCGCTGGTGGAGCAGGTGCGCTTCCGGGCAGGCTTCGATTTCCTGCGTCTGCGCGCCGATGCAGGGGAAGCCGACAACGAACTCGCCCGCTGGTGGGAGGGGTTCTCCACCGCGAACGAGGCCGAACGCGAGGACCTGCTGACCGAGGCCCGCGCGCAGGACCAGGCTCGCCGCGCCGCTGGTGGATCCGCCGTGGTCGCCCGCGTACCGGGCGTCGAGGGCGATGCTGCGCCGGCTGGTGTTCCCGCTCCGGCCGCCCGCAAGCGCCGTCGCCGCCGCAAGCCGGCCGGTGAGCGGTCCGCAGCTGCCCCCACGTCGGAACCGGATGACTCCGCCACGTCCTGACGACATCCCGGCGCGGCTGGCCTGCATCGGTCTGGGCGCCAATCTGGGTGACGCCGCCGCGACGCTGGACGCCGCCTGTGCCGCGCTCGCCGCGTTGCCGAAAACCGAATGGGTTGCTGCCTCCGGCCGCTGGCGCAGCCGCCCGGTCGCGGCCAGCGGGCCGGACTATCTCAACGCTGTCGCCTGTGTGCGCACCCGCCTGGCGCCTGAGGCGCTGCTGGACGCCCTGCAGGCCATCGAACTCGCCCACGGCCGCGAACGCCCCTATCCGAACGCGCCGCGCACGCTCGATCTGGACCTGCTGCTCCATGGCGACCTGCAGCGCCACACTGCACGGCTCACCCTGCCGCATCCCCGCATGACCGAGCGGGCCTTCGTGCTGTTGCCACTGCTGCAGCTGTGCACGGCCCTGCCTGGACAGATCGTGCTGCCGGTCGGGCTGGACGCCGCCGATTGGCCGGCACGCGCGCACCGCCTCGCGGAGCAGCAGGGCATCGCGCCGGCCTGAACCCGTCCGGGTTCGATCGGGTTTCATTGCCGCGTGAATTCTTGGCGCCTGCGGCTAAACTCGCCCCGTCCTGAGTCATGACAACTGCGTGACAGCCGCCGAGACGGCGCACCGCGCAGGACTGTCCTTCCGTTCCCCACGTCCCCCTGGAGTCCCACACCATGTTGTTCGGCAAGCTGCTGCCGCGCGAAGGCAATTTCTTCGAGCTTTTCAACACGCATGGCGAAGCCATCGTCACCGGCGCCCGGGCGTTCCTGGCCATGGTCCAGAACTATGGCGACGTGACGCTGCGCGAGAAATACGCTGCCGAAGTCGATGACGCCGAACACGCCGCCGACAAGGTCACCGCCGAGGTCAACCGCCTGCTGCACAAGACCTTCATCACGCCGATCGACCGCGAGCAGATCCACGGCCTGATCAACGCGATGGACGACATCCTCGACCTGCTGCAGGACACCTCCGAGACGATGTCGCTCTACGACGTGCGCCACATGACCGAGGACGTGCTGCGCCTGAGCGAGCTGTCGGTCAAGTGCTGCGAGCGGGTGGCGCACGCGGTGACGCTGCTGTCCAAGCTCAGCCAGAGCAGCGTGGCCGAAGCCACCGTCAAGACCTGCGCGGAGATCGATCGCCTCGAATCCGATGCGGACCGTGTCATGCGCTCGGCGATGTCGAAGCTGTTCCGCGAGGAGCAGGACATCCGCGAGCTGATCAAGCTCAAGGCGATCTACGAATTGCTGGAGTCGATTTCCGACAAGTGCGAGGACGTCGCCAACCTGATCGAGGGCATCGTCCTCGAGAACTCCTGAGCGCGGACCAGGCCATGCAGGGGATTCAGGTCGGTTTCTGGGCCATCGCCATGCTGGTGGTGCTGGCGGTGCTGTTCGACTTCATGAATGGTTTCCACGACGCTGCGAACTCGATCGCGACCGTCGTGTCCACGGGCGTGCTCAAGCCGCAGCAGGCGGTGCTGTTCGCCGCATTCTTCAACGTGGTGGCGATCTCCATCTTCCAGCTCAAGGTGGCGGCCACCATCGGCAAGGGCATCGTCGAGCCGGGCATCGTCGACCACCATGTGGTCTTCGGTGCGCTGGTCGGGGCGATCGCCTGGAACGTGGTGACGTGGCTGTACGGCATCCCGTCCAGCTCGTCGCATGCACTGATCGGTGGCATCGTCGGCTCGGTGGTCGCCAAGGCCGGTGTCACGGCGTTGATCGGTGCGGGCATCTGGAAGACCGTGGCGTTCATCTTCGTGTCGCCGCTGCTGGGGTTCCTGCTCGGGTCACTGATGATGGTCATCGTGGCGTGGGTCTTTCGCCGCACGACGCCGCTGCGGGTCGACAAATGGTTCCGCCGGCTGCAGCTGGTGTCGGCTGGCCTGTACAGCCTGGGCCACGGCGGCAACGATGCGCAGAAGACCATCGGCATCATCTGGATGCTGCTGATTGCCACCGGCTACTCGCAGGCCGGCGACAAGATGCCGCCGAGCTGGGTGATCTGGTGCTGCTACGTGGCGATCGGCCTGGGCACGATGTTCGGCGGCTGGCGCATCGTCAAGACCATGGGCCAGAAGATCACCAAGCTCAAGCCGGTGGGCGGTTTCTGCGCCGAGACCGGTGGTGCGATCACGCTGTTCCTGGCGACGGCGCTGGGCGTGCCGGTCTCGACCACGCACACCATCACCGGTGCGATCGTCGGCGTTGGCTCGGTGCAGCGCGCCTCGGCCGTGCGCTGGGGCGTGGCGGGCAACATCGTGTGGGCGTGGATCTTCACGATTCCCGCCTCGGCCTCGGTCGCTGCCGCGGCTTATTACGCCGGCACCCGGCTGTTCTGAGGCCGCTCAGCGGCTGGTCTGGTGGGCGGCCTCGGCGGCGGTTTCGAAATAGCGCTGCAGCGTGAAGGTGATCGACGACAGCAGCACCGTCGCACCGATCAGCAGCGCCGCGATCACGCCAAGGACCGCGCCCCAGCCACCAGCCGGCGAGCCCTGGCCGGCCGGTGCACCGGGGTTGTGGCGGGCGTCCCAGCGCTCGTCGGTGCTCAGGCCACACAGGATGGCAGCGAGCATGCCCGCGGTGATCGACAGCCCGCCCAGCGGCAGCAGCCAGGGCGCAGCGGTGTCGTCCAGACCGAAGGCCAGCATGCGCTGCACGCCGGCCATGCCCAGCAGCATGAGCGGCACGTGGATCCAGCCCCACGCGTCGCGCAGGCCGTGCAGGTAGAAGCGGTGCAGTCCGAAGCCGCCTCCCACCACGGCGAGCCAGGTGGCCAGCGTCTTCGATTTCACGGTGCGCATGTCGAGATTCCAGGCGAGATGGTTGTGGGGGCGCTATTGTCGCCTGCACCCAGCGGGCGTTGCATCATCACCACATCCAGCCAGCGGTCGAATTTCCAGCCCACCGAGCGCATCACGCCGAGCGTCTCGAAGCCGCAGGCGCGGTGCACACCGACCGAACCGAGGTTGTCCGAGTCGCCGATCACCGCGAGCAACTGCCGTGCGCCCAGTGCGGTGCACCGCGCGATCAGCTCGGCCAGCAGCAGTCGGCCCAGCCCCAGCCGGTGGGCGCGCGGCGACAGGTAGATCGAATCCTCCAGTGCGTAGCGCCAGGCGGGGCGGGCGCGGAAGTGGTTGGCGTAGGCGTAGCCCAGTACCTCGGGGCCGTGGCCGATGTCGTGTTCGACGACGATCCAGGGCAGGCCTTTGCCGAGCACATCGGCGCGGCGGCGGGTCATCTCTGCGAGGTCGGGCGCATCGATCTCGAAGGTGCCGGTGCCGTGTTCGACGTTCGCGGCATAGACCGCGGTGATGGCCTGCAGGTCGGTCTCCTGACTGGGTCGGATCGTGGGAGCGTTCATGGGGGTCTGGGAAAGTTTATAATCCGCGGTTTTCCGATGACGACTGACCGGCCGCGTGCCACGCAGTGTGATCTAACGGGGTCGGAAAGAACGTGGTTGTCGCTTGCAAGTCGCTGGACTTGCGCACGGCATTGTCTGATCTGCTGGCCTGAGTGTCTCCTGGTCGCGTGGGTCTCTGGTTTTGCCTTCTATACCTTTGATCAAGGAAACATCATGGTCGTGATTCGTCTTTCCCGTGGCGGCGCCAAGAAGCGCCCGTTCTACAACCTGGTCGTGGCCCACAGCCAGAACCGCCGTGACGGCCGCTTCATCGAGCGCGTCGGCTTCTACAACCCGGTGGCGTCCGGCCAGGCCGAAGCCCTGCGCGTCGCCTTCGACCGCGTGGACTACTGGACCAGCGTCGGTGCACAACTGTCGCCCACCGTCGAGCGCCTGATCAAGCAAGCCAAGTCCACGGTCGCTGCGCCCGTCGCCGCCGCTGCCTGATCGCCCTTGCCCTGACTGCCCCGAGCGCCACACCATGACCGTGACCACCACCGATGACGCCGTGGCGTGGCCCGAGGACGCCATCGAGGTCGCGCGCGTGGCCGACGCCTGGGGCATCAAGGGCTGGCTGCGGATCCAGCCGTACGCGGCGGATCCGCAGGTCGTGCTCAAGGCACGGCACTGGTTCCTGCAGCCCCCTGCCGGCAAGCCGCGCGCCAAGGATGCGCCCGCACTGCCCAAGGTGCTGAACGTCACGCTGGTCAAGGAGCATAGCGACGGCGTGATCGCCTCCGTGCGCGAAGTGGCCGACCGCAACGGCGCCGAAGCGCTGCGCGGCGCCCGCATCTTCGTGTCGCGTTCGATCTTCCCGAAGACGGACGACGGCGAGTACTACTGGATCGACCTGATCGGCCTGAACGTCGTCAACCGCGACGGCGCTGCGCTGGGCACGGTCGCCGAGATGATGGACACCGGCGCCCACAGCGTGATGCGCCTGACCGCCGAGAGCGTCGACGAGGCCGGCACTCCCCGCACCGTCGAACGCCTGATTCCCTTCGTCGCCGCCTACATCGACGATGTCAGCCTGACCGAGCGGCGCATCGTCGCCGACTGGGGCCTGGACTACTGATCCCGCCGCGCCTGCTGCACCTGCACCTGCTGTGCGCTTCGACATCGTCACCCTGTTTCCCGAGCTGTTCGACCCGTTCCTGAAGGTCGGCGTGACCCGCCGTGCCTACACGACCGGGCAGGTCGATGTGCGCCTGTGGCCGCTGCGCGACCACGCGGACAACACCTACCGCCGCATCGATGACCGCGCCTATGGCGGTGGCCCCGGCATGGTGATGCTGGTCGAGCCGCTGGAGCGTGCGCTCGCGGCCATCCGCACGGACCGTGTCGAGTCCGCGCCCGTCATCCTGTTCAGTCCCGCCGGTGCCACCCTGACACAGTCACGTGTCCAATCGCTGGCGGCCGGCCCGGGTGCGATCCTGGTCTGCGGCCGCTACGAAGGGCTGGACCAGCGCTTCATCGATCGCCACGTGGACGAGGAGTTGAGCCTGGGCGATTTCGTGCTGTCCGGGGGCGAGTTGCCGGCGCTGACGCTGCTCGACGCCGTCACGCGGCTGCAGCCCGGTGTGCTGAATGCGGCGGCGTCGCACGAGCAGGACAGTTTTTCCGACGGTCTGCTCGACTGCCCGCACTACAGCCGTCCCGAGACACTCGGCGATGACGCCGTGCCGCCCGTGCTGCTGTCGGGCCACCACGCCCAGATCGCCCGCTGGCGCCGCGAGCGCCAGCTCGACCTGACCGTGCGCCGCCGCCCCGATCTCATCGCTGCAGCCCGCCAGGCCGGGCGCCTCAGTCGTGCCGATGAGCTGTACTTGTCAAAAATCCGGCTATAATCTCAGGTTTTGATCCTCTGCCAGAAGGAAGTCGGGTGCTCGACATGAGCGCACGCCCTTGCCGGTACGATCGCCTGGAGCTCCCATGAACCTGATCCAAGAACTCGAGCAAGAAGAAATCGCTCGACTCAACAAGACCATCCCGGCCTTCGCCCCTGGCGACACCGTGATCGTCAGCGTCAACGTCGTCGAAGGCACCCGCAAGCGCGTGCAGGCCTACGAAGGCGTCGTGATCGCCCGCCGCAACCGTGGCCTGAACAGCAATTTCATCGTCCGCAAGATCTCCAGCGGCGAAGGCGTGGAGCGCACGTTCCAGCTGTACAGCCCGCTGATCGCCAACATCGAAGTCAAGCGCCGCGGCGATGTCCGCCGCGCCAAGCTGTACTACCTGCGCCAGCGCAGCGGCAAGTCGGCACGCATCAAGGAAAAGCTGGCCTGATCGCTGGCTCACCCGCCGACCCTGGCTTCCTGCGTGCAGGATGCCTCGGCAACAAGGCCGCCTCCGGGCGGCTTTGTCGTTTTCGGCCTATGCTGAATCCATGCCCCGATCTCCCACCCTGATCCGCGATCCACGTGCCGTGCCGGTGGCTGGCGCAGACCTCCACCTTCCGGCACTGGCGAGCGAGTGCCTGACACCGGCCCGACTCAAGGCGCGATTCGCGTCGCCGCCCGACTGGCAGCCAGAATTCCGCGGCGATGGTGGTGGTCCGCTGTCGGACCGGTTGCCGACTGCAGCAGCGGTGCTCGTGCCACTGGTGGCACGCGAGGACGGTCTGCGCGTGCTGCTGACCCGCCGCACCGACCACCTGCGCACCCATGCGGGCCAGATCAGTTTTCCCGGGGGGCGGGTCGATCCCGGCGAAGTGGATCCAATCGTGACCGCGTTGCGCGAGGCGCGCGAGGAAATCGGGCTCGATGACCGGCACATCGAAGTGATCGGCGCGCTGCCCGCCTACACCACCGTCACGTCCTATGTCGTGACCCCGGTGGTGGCGCTGGTGCATCCGCCGTTCGAACTGCAGATCGAAGGTGGCGAGGTCGCCGAAGTGTTCGAAGTGCCACTGGCGTTCCTGATGGCGCCAGCCCACCACCAGGTCCATGTCTTCGACACACCCACCGAGCGCCGGCAGTTCCTGTCCATGCCTTGGCATGGCCTGTCGGCCGAAGGCGACGAGCGGGAGTACTTCATCTGGGGCGCTACGGCGGCGATGCTGCGCAACCTCTACCGCTTTCTGGCGGCCTGATGGGTTCATGCGGGTGAAGGCCGATGCCGTGCCGTTGTTCACACCGTTATCATTGAAGGCATGAGTTTCCTCGCCGTCCTGCTGGCCTTGATTGTTGAACAACTGCGGCCTCTGCCGCAGGGCAACCCCATTCATGAAGCATTGATCGACTGGGCGCGCTGGACCGCGCGCAATTTTGACGCCGGCAAGGAGCACCACGCCTGGGTCGTCTGGATGGTGACCGTGTTCACCCCGGCGCTGGTGGTGTGGGGCGTGTTCGCGCTGCTCCACCACCAGAGCCTGATCCTCGCGCTGAGCTGGAATCTGCTGATCCTCTACCTGACGCTTGGTTTCCGGCAGTTCAGCCACTACTTCACCGACATCCGCGATGCGCTGGAGCAAGGCGACGAAGACCGCGCCCGCAGCGTGCTGCAGGAATGGCGCCATCTCGACGCCAGCGAGTTACCCCGCACCGAGTTGCTGCGCCACGTCATCGAGCACGCGCTGCTGGCGGCACACCGGCATGTGTTCGGCGTGTTCTTCTGGTTCGTGCTGGGCTCCGCACTGGGGCTGGGGCCGGTGGGTGCGGTGGTCTACCGCATGTCGGATTTCTGCGCCCGCTACTGGGCCTTCAAGATCCGCGCCGAAACGGCGCCGGTCAACGGGGCACTGATGCTGCGCTCCCAGGCAGCGTTTGCGGTCCTCGACCACGTGCCGGCGCGATTGACTGCGGCGGGCTTCGCCGTGGTCGGCAACTTCGAGGAAGCGGTGGACTGCTGGCGGCAGTGTGCGGGGCTGTGGAAGCAGTCGAACGACGGTATTCTGCTGTCCGCTGCTGCCGGGGCCTGTGGCGTGTCGCTGGGCGGTGCGGATGCGCCGTCGCTCGCCACAGGGGCCTCCGGAGGCTTTGCCATGGCCCTGCCTGGCGAGGAGGTGGTCGACGGACAGGGCAGCACGCCGGGGGCGTCGCCGACTCTTTCGCACCTGCGCTCGGTGGTCGGGCTGGTGTGGCGCTCGATGGTGCTGTGGATGATGTTGCTGGCGCTGCTGTCGCTGGCGAACCGGCTGGGCTGATCCGCCGCCTTCAGCCCTTCAGGGTCTGCAGGGTCAGGCCGCCGGCCAGTGCGAGCATCATCATCGCGACCCCTGCATCGAACACACGCCAGGTGTGCGGCCGGCGGAACAGCGGCGCCAGACGCCCGGCGGTCCAGGCCAGCACGGTGAACCACAGCAGGCTCGACGTCATCGCGCCGGCGGCAAAGGTCCAGCGCCCATCTCCCTGTGCATTGGCCAGCGAGCCCAGCAGCACGGTCGTGTCAAGCCAGGCATGGGGGTTGAGCCAGCTGAAGGCTGCCGCTTGCAGCAGTGCCGAGCGCAGCGGCAGTGCCGGGCCGCCGTGCCCGTCGAGGCCGTCTCCCGTGGGGCGCCACGCCCGCCGCGCTGCCTGCAGACCGTAGACCGACAGGAACAGGATGCCGGCGACCGTCATGAGTGGAATCGCCAGCGGAAAGACCGTAGACGCCGCGCCGATGCCCGCTGTTCCCAGTGCGATCAGTGCCGCATCCGATGCCGCGCACAGGGTGACCACCGCCCCCACGTGTTCGCGCCGCACGCCCTGGCGCAGGATGAAGGCGTTCTGGGCGCCGATGGCCATGATCAGACCGGCGCTGGCGGCCATGCCGAGGAAGTAGGTGCTGGTGTTCATGGGAGTCAGCGTAGGGCGGTGAGCTGGCGTAGTACAGCTAAACTTCCTAACCATGATTAAGTTGGGCTTCACCCGATGATCGACCTTGTCGCGCTGCGTGCGCTGTCCACCGTGCTGCGCCTGGGCAGCTTCGAGCGCGCGGCGCGCGAGCTGCACGTGACGCCGTCGGCGGTGTCGCAGCGGGTCAAGGCGCTGGAGGAGCGGCTGGGCTGCGTGCTGCTGGTCCGCTCGGCGCCGGTCACGCCGACGCCCGAAGGCGCGCGCCTGTACCGCCACTTCCTGCAGATCGAGATGCTTGAAGCCGACCTGCAGAACGACCTGCAGCCCCTGACCGAGGCCGGTGCGCCCGCCACCCGGCCGCGCAGCATTCCTGTGGCCGTCAACGCCGACAGCCTGGCGACCTGGTTCATCCCGGCGATGGTCGATTTCCACACCCGCAGTGGCGACACGCTGGCGCTGCAGGTCGATGACCAGGACCACACGCGTGAATGGCTGAAGAACGGCACGGTGTTCGGCGCGGTCACGGCAGCGGCCGAGCCGGTGGGCGGTTGCCGGGTCGATGCACTCGGGTCGATGCGCTACATCGCCGCGGTGAGTCCGGCGCATGCACAGCAGCACTTTGCCGGCGTGCCGCTGGCCGAGGGGTTCCGGCGCGCGCCGATGCTGGTCTACAACCAGAAGGACCAGATGCAGCACCGCTTCCTCGCCCAGGTGATCGGCGAGGACTGCACGCCACCGCAGTGGTGGGTGCCGTCGGCGCAAGGCTTTCTCGATGCGGCCATCGCCGGACTCGGCTGGGGCCTGCACCCGATCCCGCTGGCCGCCGCCGCGCTGGCGTCGGGCGCGCTGGTGGACCTGTGTCCGGGGCACAGCGTGTCGGTGGCGCTCTACTGGCAGAGCTGGCGGCTCGACTCGGCCAGCGTGCGCACGCTGCGGGACTGCGTCTGGCGGGCTGCCTCGGCGGTGCTGGATCAGTAGTGCGTGCGGCCCAGCTCGTCGCGTACTTCGAGGTAGATCCGGTGCCGCGACGGCGCGATGTCTCCACGCTCCAGCGCCGCCAGCACCGCACAGCCCGGCTCGTGGTCGTGGCTGCAGTTGGCGAAGCGGCACTGACCCAGGTACGGTGACAGGTCCGGCATCCACGCTGCGAGATCTTCCACGGGAACGTGGCGCAAGCCGAACTCCTGGAAGCCCGGCGAGTCGATCAGCGCGCCCTGGTGCGCGTCGTCGAGCCAGTACCAGCGCGTGTGCGTCGTCGTGTGGCGGCCGGAGTTCAGCGCGACCGAGATCTCGCGCACCGGCGCCGCGGCGTCCAGCCCGAGCAGGTTCACCAGCGTGCTCTTGCCGGTGCCGGACGGGCCGAGCACCAGCGTCGAGCCGGTGGCGAGCAGGTCGGTCAGGCGGGCGCGTGTCTCGTCCGGCTGCGCCTTGATGGCGACCTCGATCACGTCGTAGCCCATCTTCACGTAGGGCGCCAGCCGCTCGCGGGCGAGCTGCGCCGACTCGACCAGGTCGATCTTGTTCAGCAGGATGTGGACCTGGATGCGCGCCTGCTCGGCGGCGACCAGCGCGCGGGCGAGCTGGCTCTCGCTGAACACCGGCTCGGCCGCGACCAGGATCAGCAGCCGGTCCAGGTTCGCGGCGAACGACTTGGTCTTCCATTCGTCCTGGCGGTAGAGCAGGTTGGTGCGCGGCTCCAGCGCCTCGATCACGCCCTCGTTGCCCAGCGTGTCGGTGGGCTGCCAGCGCACGCGGTCACCGACGACGCACTGGCTCTTCTTGCCGCGGGTGCTGCACTTGATCTCGCGGCCCTCCGGTGTCTCGACGATGTAGTGGCGGCCGTGGCCGGCGATGACGAGGCCGATGTCGAGTTCAGGTGTGGGCATGGAGGGCGGCGAGGCGTTCGGACGCGGGTGGGTGGGAATAGTGGAAGCGCACGTACAGCGGATCGGGGGTCAGCGTGGTCGCGTTGTCCTCGAAGAGCTTGAGCAGGGCGGAGGTCAGGTCGGTCGCCTGCGCCTGCTGGCTGGCGTAGGCATCGGCCTCGAACTCGTGGCGGCGCGAGACAGCCGCCGTGATCGGTGTGATGAAGAAGCCGAACACCGGCCCGGCCAGTGTCAGCAGCAGCAACGCCAGGCCGTGGTTCGGCGCCATCATGTTCGGCTGCACGCCCAGGCCGGTGTAGAAGCTCGGCTGGTTCATCAGCCAGCCCAGCAGCGCCAGGCTCGCCAGCCACACGCCCATCACCGTGACCAGCCGCTTGGGCACATGGCGGTGGTGGAAGTGGCCGAGTTCGTGGGCCAGCACCGCCTCGATCTCCTCGGGTGACAGACGCGACAGCAGCGTGTCGAAGAACACCACGCGCTTGCTGGCGCCGAAGCCGGTGAAGTAGGCGTTGGCGTGCGCGGAGCGCTTCGAGCCGTCCATCACGTACAGGCCCTGCGCCTTGAAGCCGCAGCGCTGCATCAGTGCCTGCACGCGCTCCTTCAGCGACGTGTCGTCCAGCGGCTGGAACTTGTTGAACAGCGGCGCGATGACCGTCGGGTAGAGCACCTGCATCAGCAACGTGAACCCGGCCAGCACCGCGAACGCCCACAGCCACCACAGCGCACCCGCTGCCGCCATCAGCCACAGCACCAGCGCCATCAGCGGGATGCCGACTGCCGCGCCCACGACCGTGCCGACCAGCGCGTCCTTGAGCCACAGCACCCAGGTCATGCGGTTGAAGCCGAACTGCTGCTCGATGCGGAAAGTGCGCCACAGGTCGAAGGGCAGGTCGATCACGCTGCCGATGGCGCTCACCGCCACCAGCAACGCGACCTGGTAGCCCAGCGCGCCCCAGCGCGGCAGCGCCCAGTCGCGCACGACCACGTTCACCGCGTCCAGCCCGCCCAGCAGCGTCCAGCCCAGCAGCATCGCGCCGCCCCAGGCGGTCGTCAGCAGATCGAAACGCTGGCGGGCGATGGTGTAGTCGGCGGCCTTCTGGTGCGCTTCGAGCGAGACCACGTCGGCGAAGGCGGCGGGCACGGCGCTGCGGTGCTGCGCCACGTGGCGGATCTGGCGGCTGATCAGCCACAGGCGGGTGCCGAGCATCGCCACAAGGGCGGCGGCGAAGGCGAACGTCACGGCGAGCGAATGCATGCGCGGATTCTCGCCGATGGCGCGTGGGAAAATCGCCGCTTCTCCTGGAGCCCCTGATGACCGAGCCGATTGCCGCTGAAGTTCCCGTCCCGACCCTGACCCGCAACGACCAGAACCTCGTCTGGATCGACATGGAAATGACCGGGCTCGACCCGGCGACCGACCGCATCATCGAGATCGCCGTCGTCGTCACCGATGCGCAGCTGACCCTGCGTGTCGAAGGGCCGGTGATCGCCATCCACCAGTCGGACGCCGTGCTGAACGGCATGGACGCCTGGAACAAGGGCACCCACGGCAAGAGCGGCCTGATCGACCGTGTGAAAGCCTCGGCCATCACCGAAGACGAAGCGGGCCAGCAGGTGATCGCCTTCCTGAAGCAGTACGTCAGCGCGAAGGCCTCGCCGATGTGTGGCAACAGCATCTGCCAGGACCGGCGCTTCATGGCGAACTACATGAAGAAGCTGGAAGCCTTCTTCCACTACCGCAACGTCGATGTCTCCACGCTGAAGGAGCTGGCGCGCCGCTGGCAACCGTGCCTGGTCGAGGGATTCAAGAAGCACCAGAAGCACACGGCGCTGGCCGACATCCACGAGTCGATCGACGAGCTGCTGTACTACCGGGCGCACATCCTCAAGGTGTGAGGTGCGACGGGTGGTGGCGTGCGCCGCCGGCTACTTGCGCGCCAGATAGACACCCGCCATCGCGATCGCCATGCCTGCCATCGCCACCGGGCTGAGCGCCTCGCCGAACAGCACCCACGCCACCACCGCGGTGCAGGGCGGCACCATGTAGAACAGGCTGGCGACGTTCACCGCGCTGCCCGAGCGGATCAGCAGGTTCAGCAGCCCGACCGCGCCGAGCGAGAGCACCAGCACCAGCCACCCCAGGGCGAAGACGAAGGCGCCCGAGGACCAGTCGATCGTGCGGTCCTCGGTCCACCACGCCAGCGCGCCGGTGACGAGCAGGCAGGGCAGGAATTGCGCCACCGCGCC
>NZ_JBFPGY010000073.1:0-12148 GCF_041083715.1 Sphaerotilus sp. | reverse complement strand
CGCTCGAAACCGCCGACGCTGTCGCCGTCGGCATTGCTGCAATTGATGTGGCTGGCCTCGCCTGCGCTGCCGGTGGGCGGGTTCAGCTATTCGGAGGGACTGGAAGCGGCGATCGACGCCGGTCTGGTGTGCGACGAAACCGGCGTGTCACGCTGGTTGGTCGATCAGTTGCATCTGGCGCTGGCCCGCGCCGATCTGTCGGTGGTCGCCCGGGCACACGCGGCCTGGCGCCAGCGCGACACCGCACGCATCCACGAGCTCAACGACTGGGTGCGCCTGACCCGCGAGAGCAGCGAGTTCCGCCAGCAGACCGAGCAGATGGGCCGCTCGCTCGGCGCGTGGCTGGCAACGCAGGACGCGGACCTCGCGTTTCCGGACACGCGGATCGCCGAACTCGCTGCACTGAAACCGGCGCCGAGCTGGCCGGTGGCGTTCGCGCTGGCCGTGGAGCGCACCGGGGCGCCCTTGCGCGAGGCCCTGCTCGCGCACGCCTTCGGCTGGGCCGAGAACATGGTGCAGGCCGCGATCAAGGCCGTTCCGCTGGGCCAGAGTGCCGGCCAGCGCATCCTCGCCGCGCTGGTCGACGCCATTCCAGCCGAGGTCGAACACGCGCTGAGGTTGCCCGACAGCGGCCGCCAGGCGCACACGCCCATGCTCGCCATCCTCTCGGCGCAGCACGAGGCGCAGTACTCGCGGCTGTTCCGCTCGTGAACCTGCACCGCACATGACCGCGCTGCTGGGCCACCGCGCCTATGTCTTCTTCTGGTGCACCCGGCTGAGTGCGCAACTCGCCGCGCAGATGCTGATGGTGGCGCTGGGCTGGCAGATGTACGACCTGACCGGCAGCGCCTGGGACCTCGGGCTGGTGGGGCTGGCGCAATTCCTGCCGGCGCTGCTGCTGACGCTGCCGGCCGGCCATGTCGCGGACCGCCACCACCGCGGCCGGATCATGATGGTCGCCACCTTGCTGCAGGCCAGCGTGGCGCTGGCGCTGACGCTGGCGACCCACGGCGGCGGGATGACCCGGGCGCTGATCCTCGGGGTGTCGATCGTGCTCGGTGTGGCCAAGGCCTTCCAGATGCCGGCCAGCCAGGCGCTGCCAGCCCTGCTGGTGCCGCCGTCGCTGCTCGGGCAGGCCGTGGCGCTCGGCTCCAGCGGCATGCAGGTGGCGATCATCGGTGGTCCGGCGCTGGGCGGCTTTCTCTACGTGGCAGGTGCGGACGTGGTCTATGCGGTCGGCACGGGCTTCCTGCTGCTCGCCTGCGGACTGACCATGGGCATCCGCTACGACGCGCCGGCTGCCCCGCGCGAGCCGGCGAGCTGGGCCAGCGTGCTGGCCGGCGTGCACTTCCTGCGCGGGCAGCCGGTGATGCTGGGCGCGATGTCGCTGGACCTGTTCGCCGTCCTGCTCGGTGGCGCCAGCGCACTGTTGCCGATGTACGCGAAGGACATCCTGCACACCGGGCCATGGGGACTGGGACTGCTGCGCGCCGCGCCAGCCGTCGGAGCGCTGCTGGTGTCGGTGTGGCTGGCGCGCCGGCCACTGGAACACCGCGTCGGGCGCACGCTGATCGGCGCGGTGGCGGTATTCGGCCTGTGCCTGCTGGTGTTCGCGCGGTCGACCTCGTTCTGGCTGTCACTCGCGGCGCTGCTGGCCTCGGGCGGCGCCGACATGGTCAGCGTGGTGATCCGCCAGACGCTGGTGCAACTCGGCACGCCGGACGCCATGCGCGGCCGGGTCAGCGCCGTGAATTCGATCTTCATCGGGGCGAGCAACCAGCTCGGCGAGTTCGAGTCCGGGGCCACCGCCGCGCTGCTCGGGCCGGTGGGCTCGGTGCTGCTCGGCGGGGTCGGCGTTCTGCTGGTCGCCGGGCTGTGGATCCGCTGGTTCCCGGACCTGTGGCACCGCGACCGGCTGCACGCGGATCCACCGAGCTGAGACGTCAGGACACCGCCTTGGCCTTCGATGGGTCGACCGGGCATGCCATGGGAAATCCCCAGAACCGAATATCCCCGAAGTATTGCTCGATCAATATCGACGGCGGCCGCTCATCCACAGACCTGTTTTCTACCGGGCACAGGCACGGTTACTGATCCAGGTGTCGATGGCAGTTTCAGCCATGGAATATGGACCCACCTCCAAACCAGGCTCCAGCGCCGCAGCCACCCGTCTCAACCCGGCTGGATGCTGCGAAGGAAATCGAGTCCACGGCGCACCCAGTGCCCGCTGAGGCGATGAATCGCACTGGACGACCGCGCGCCGATCGAGAAGCGGCATTGCAGCAACGGTGTGCGGTGGGTGAGTTTCAGCAACAAGCGGTCGAAGGGGAAGACCTGCGGGACCGCCTCGTTGCAGGGCGGCCGATGCTGCATCACCAATGCGGTCTCGCACGCGGCCAGGTCGGGCAAGGCCACCGAGCCGAAGCTGAACGACAGACTGTCGTCCGGACCGAGACATGCCCGCCACTGGTCCGCCAGTCGGTGTTCGACCAGACATTCGTTCACATTGGGTGCGCCGCCGATGTAGAGCAGCTCCAGCATCGTGGTGGTCTTGGACAGGTCATCGAAGTGTGCCCGATAGACACAGAAGACCCCTGCCCGGCGTGGCATCAGCCCACGGTTGTATTCGCTCCAGTAGCCGGAAAACTTGATCGAGACGTCTTGTACTGCCATGAGGACGGGCACCCCTTGTCTATTCTTGATCTGAGAAAAATGTGATTCTGAATCGATGCCATCAAATCCGGCGCATCTGCATGCCCCCGGTACCGGGGAGTGTGGTGCATTTCCAGGCGAAAACGGTGCAGCAAACCTGAGGTGACGTCGTCATGGTGCAACGCGGAAAATACTGCCAGACTGGGCACAATCCAGTGATCCGTCACACCAACCTCCAGGACCAAGCCCATGCGCCGTGTCATCTTCAACCAAAAGGGGGGGGTCGGAAAATCCACCATCACCTGCAACCTGGCAGCCGTCAGCGCACAACAAGGCCTGCGCACGCTGGTGCTCGATCTGGATGCCCAGGGCAACAGCACCCGCTACCTGCTCGGCCACCAGGCCGACGGACTGACGGTGGATCTGGCGGGCTTCTTTGACCAGACGCTCAAGTTCAACCTGCATCCGCGCAGCACGGCCGAGTTCGTGGTGCCGACTCCGTTCGAGAACCTGCATCTGATGCCATCCAGCCCAGCGCTGGAGGAACTGCAGGGCAAGCTCGAATCGCGCTACAAGATCTACAAGCTGCGCGACGCGCTCGACGAGATCGCCGACCAGTACGACCGTGTCTACATCGACACACCGCCCGCGCTGAACTTCTACACGCGCTCGGCGCTGATCGCCGCCGAACGCTGCCTGGTGCCGTTCGACTGCGACGATTTCTCGCGCCGTGCGCTCTACGCGCTGCTGGAGAACGTCCAGGAGATCCAGACCGACCACAACCGCAAGCTGCAGGTCGAGGGCATCATCGTCAACCAGTTCCAGGCGCGGGCCAGTCTGCCGCGCAAGGTGGTCGCGGAGCTGATCGCGGAGGGCCTGCCGGTGCTGCAGCCCTACCTGTCGTCCACGGTCAAGGTCAAGGAATCCCACGAACAGGCACTCCCGATGGTGCATCTGGATCCGAAGCACCGCCTGACCACCGAGTACATCGCGCTGCACGACGCCCTGCGTGCGGATTGATCCGCGGGTGCCTCCAGATACTGGCGAAACTTCACGGCGGCCGGCGATCCAGACAGTACCGATCCCCCGATCCCGGTGTTTTCGCGGCGGTGCAGCGTCGTGGTGGCAGTTTCTGTCGATAGAGTGCATCAAACACCCCATCGGATATTGATATTCAGTGTCCAGTGGTCGAGAAATCAGATCGATTTCATCGCTGCACACCCATGACTGCACTGCTGTATTCGCCACATCCCTTGACGACGGGTCACCTGCGGACCACGTCCGTTCGCCGGGCCCCGATCCCTCTCACATCAGAATGGACACCCCTGGCAGCGGATCCGCCACCGAGCACGCCGCCGCCGCTCGCAGCAGCGCCCATCGCGCTGTTTCTCTACCGCCGGCCGCGCCACACGCTGCGCTGCCTACAATCGCTGGCGCGCAATCCCGAGTTTCTCGACAGCCCGCTCTACCTGTTTTGCGACGGCCCGAAAGATGCCGCCGACACGGCTGCGGTCGAAGAGGTGCGGCGCCTGGCCCATGGTCTGGCGCATGCCCGCAAGGTCATCATCGAAGCCCCGACCAACCGCGGTCTGGCCAACTCGGTGATCGCCGGCGTGACGCAGGTCGTGCAGGAACACGGGCGGGTGATCGTGGTCGAGGACGATCTGGTGCTGGCTCCGACGTTTCTGGCATTCATGAACCAATCGCTGCGCCACTACCGGGATGACCCCCTCGTGATGCAGGTGTCAGGGCACATGTACCCCGTGGACACCGGCAGCGCCAGCGATGCGGTGTTCATGCCGATGGCCTCCTCGTGGGGCTGGGCGACCTGGGAGCGGGCCTGGCGCCGCTTCGACCCGGACATGCGTGATTTCCAGACACTGGTCGAGCAGTCGGCACTGCGCCGGCAGTTCGACATCGATGGCGCCTTCCCCTACTTCTCGGTCCTGAAGCGCCAGCGCGCCGGCAAGGCCGACTCCTGGTTCATCCGCTGGTACCTGAGCCTGTTCATGCACGGCGGCATGACGCTGTACCCACGCCAGAGCCTGGTGCGCAATGAGGGCTTCGATGGCACGGGAGTGCACTGCAGCGCAGGCGGCTCGCCCTACGACGCCCCAGACGCGCTGCCCGACCAGCCGCTGACACGCATGCCCGACACCGACCATGTCGATGCCCACGCGCTGGCCCGGGTGCGCACCTTCCTGGCCGCCAGGAACACCTTCTGGCAACGGGCCAGGCGGCGTCTGCGCGCGCTCAGTGCGCCTCGTCCCAGTTGAGGCCGACCCCGACTTCCGCCAGCAAGGGCACCTTCAGCGCCGCGACACCGGCCATCAGCCGCGGGATCGCCTCGCGCGCCCACGCCAGTTCGGCCTCCGGCACCTCCAGCACCAGTTCGTCGTGGACCTGCATCACCATGCGGGTGGCGCGGCCCTCGGCGTCGAGCGCGGCCTGCACGGCGATCATCGCCAGCTTGATCAGGTCGGACGCCGTGCCCTGCATCGGCGCGTTGATGGCCTGGCGCTCCGCCGCGGCCTTGCGCGGGCCGCTGCCGCCCTGGATGTCCACCAGATAGATGCGCCGGCCGAACAGCGTCTCGACATAGCCCTGCGCACCGGCCAGCACCCGCGTCTCGTCCATGTAGCGCTTCACGCCGGGGTACCGCGCGAAGTAGCGGTCGATGTAGTCGCGCGCCGCCTTGGGCTCGATGCCCAGACTCTGCGCCAGCCCGAAGGCGCCCATGCCGTAGATCAGCCCGAAGTTGATCGTCTTGGCGTAGCGGCGCTGCTCGCTGCTGACTTCCGCCAGCGGCACGCCGAAGACCTCGGACGCCGTCGCGCGGTGCACGTCATGTCCTTCGGCGAAGGCGCGCAGCAGCGCAGGATCGTCCGACAGGTGCGCCATGATGCGCAGCTCGATCTGCGAGTAGTCGGCGCTCACCAGCCGGTGACCGGGCGGCGCGATGAAGGCCTCGCGCACGCGGCGGCCTTCGGCGGTGCGGATGGGGATGTTCTGCAGGTTCGGCTCGTTGCTCGCCAGCCGCCCCGTCACGGCCACCGCCTGTGCGTAGTTGGTGTGGATGCGGCCGGTCACCGGGTTGACCATCAGCGGCAGCTTGTCGGTGTAGGTGCTCTTGAGCTTGGCCAGCCCACGGTATTCCAGCAGGCAGGCCGGCAGCGGGTAGTCGGCGGCAAGCTCCTGCAGCACCTCTTCATCGGTGCTCGGCGCGCCGGACGCGGTCTTCTTCTTCACCGGCAGACCCTGCTTGACGAACAGGATCTCGCCGAGCTGCTTCGGGCTGCCGAGGTTGAAGGGCTGCCCGGCCAGTTCATGCGCCTTGGCTTCGAGCACGACGAGGCGCTCGGCCAGCTCCTGGCTTTGCCGCGCCAGCACGGCCGCGTCGAGCAGCACGCCATGGCGCTCCATGCGCGCCAGCACAACGGACGTGGGCATCTCGATGTGTTCGTAGACGTGGCGCATCCCGGCGTGGTCGGGCGCCGTCAGATCGGGCCACAGCGTCTGGTGGACCTGCAGCGTCATCTCGCTGTCCTCGCCGGAGTAGCGCGAGGCGCGCTCCACATCGACCTGGCTGAACGGGATCTGGTGCACGCCCTTGCCGCACAGGTCCTCATAGCTCAGCCCGCTGCGGCCGAGGTGGCGCTGGGCGAGGCTCTCCAGCCCGTGCGGCTTGTGCGCTTCGAGCACATAGCTTTCGAGCATCGTGTCGTGCCGGTAGCCGCGCACGGTGATGCCGTGGTTGGCGAGGACGTGGGTGTCGTACTTGATGTTCTGGCCGACCTTGGCCGCACCGGCATCTTCCAGCCACGGCTTGAGCAGCGCCAGCACCTCGTCCAGCGGCAACTGGGCCGGCGCGTCGGCGTAGTCGTGCGCCAGCGGGAGGTAACACGCCTCCTGCGGCCGTACCGCGAAGCTCAGGCCGACGATGCGGGCGCGCATCGGGTCGAGCGAGTCGGTCTCGGTGTCGAGCGCCACCAGCGCGGCGCTGCGGATCGTCGCCAGCCAGCCATCCAGCGCCTCGCGGGTCAGCACGGTGTCGTAGCGGCCGGTGTCGGGCAGCGCAGCCGCGGTGTCGGCCTCGGGCGGCGGGTCGGCGAACAGGTCGTCCATGTGCCCGATCGGCTTCGGCGCAGCGGCCTGCGCCGCCGCGTTGGCGACCGCCAGCAGCTCCTTCTCCAGCTCGAAGCGCCAGCTCTTGAAACCGTAGCGCACGTAGAAGTCCAGCAGCCCCGGCTTGTCGAGCGGGCGCAGCGCCAGCGTGTCCATCACCGGCCAGTCGGCGATGTGCGGCGCCAGATCGCAGTCGAGCTTCACGGTGATGAGCTGGCGGCCCATCGGCAGCCAGTCGAGCGCCTTGCGCAGGTTCTCGCCCGCCACGCCCTTGATCGACGCTGCCGCCGCCATCACGCCGTCGAGCGAGTCGTGTTCGGCCAGCCACTTCACCGCCGTCTTCGGGCCGACCTTCTCGACGCCGGGCACGTTGTCCACCGCATCGCCGATCAGCGTCAGGTAGTCGATGATCCGCTGCGGAGGCACGCCGAACTTGGCGACCACGCCAGGGATGTCCAGCGTCTCGTTGGTCATCGTGTTGATGAGCGTGACGTGTTCGTTGACGAGCTGCGCCAGGTCCTTGTCGCCGGTCGAGACCACCACGCGGTGTCCGCGCTCGACCGCCACCTTGCACAGTGTGCCGATCGCGTCATCCGCCTCGACACCCGGCACCTCCAGCACGGGCCAGCCCAGCAGCCGCACCACCTCGTGGATCGGCTCGATCTGCAGGCGCAGGTCGTCGGGCATCGGCGGGCGGTGCGCCTTGTACTGGTCGTACCACGCGTTGCGGAAGGTCGGGCCCTTGGCGTCGAAGACGCAGACCGCGTGTTCGGACGGGATCTGCTCGCGCAGGCGGCGCAGCATGTTGATCAGCCCGTAGATGGCCCCGGTCGGCGCACCTTCGGCGTTGCGCAGGTCGGGCATCGCGTGGAAGGCACGGTAGAGGTAGCTCGATCCGTCCACCAGCAGCAGCGTGGGGCGGTCGGCGGGTGCAGGAGAGGCGGCAGCGGGCATGTTCATGGCGGGATTGTCGGTGATCCCCCACAGCCTGCCACCTACAATGCAACCCTCATCCCGCCGCCTTCCCTGCCCCTACTGCTGCCCTGTTGCCGATGGCTGTTTTCACTGAAGTATCCCTCGATGCAGCCCATGCGCTCGTCGAACGTCTGGGTCTGGGATCGGTCACCGCGCTGCGCGGCATTGCCTCCGGCATCGAGAACACCAACTACTTCGTCACCACCGACCGTGACCAGCAGTGGGTGCTGACGCTGTTCGAGCGGCTGACGTTCGCGCAGCTGCCGTTCTACCTGCACCTGATGAAGCACCTGGCCGCCGCTGGCATCCCGGTGCCCGATCCGCAGGCGGATGCGACCGGCGAGATCCTGCACACCGTCTGCGGCAAGCCCGCGGCGCTGGTCAACAAGCTCTCGGGCGGCCACCAGCTCGCGCCGTCGATCTGGCACTGCCACCAGGTCGGCCAGATGCTCGCCCGCATGCACCTCGCCGGCCGCGACTACCCACGCCACCAGCCCAACCTGCGCGGGCTGGACTGGTGGATCGCGACCGTGCCGGTGGTCATGCCCTACATGGACGCCGACGCCCGCCGCCTGATCGAGGACGAACTCACCTTCCAGCGCCATGTCGCGGACACCCCCGGCTACCAAGCGCTGCCACGCGGCCCGGTGCACGCCGATCTGTTCCGGGACAACGTGATGTTCGACGGCCTGCCCGGCCACGAGAAGCTGACCGGTTTCTTCGACTTCTACTTCGCCGGCGTCGACACCTGGCTGTTCGACCTCGCGGTGTGCCTGAACGACTGGTGCATCGACCTCGACAGCGGCCGCCTCGACGAGGAACGCGCCCATGCGATGGTCGCCGCCTACGACACCGAATGCCCGATGAGCGCGGACGAGTTGCGCCTGCTGCCCGCCATGATGCGGGCCGGCGCGTTGCGCTTCTGGACCTCGCGCCTGTGGGACTTCCACCTGCCCCGCGAAGCCAGCATGCTCAAGCCGCACGACCCGACGCACTTCGAGCGCGTGCTGCGCGAGCGGATCGCCAATCCCTGGCACTGGATGCGCTGAAGCACCTCACACGATGAAGACCCCATGAAATTACGCGTCGCAACGCCGCGGGACGGCCTGCAATGGATGCTCAGCGGCGTGCAGCTGGCACGCCAGCAGACGATCGGACTGGCTGGCCTGTTCGGCATGATGATCTTCGGTCTGGCGATGTTCCTCGGCCTGCCCTGGATCGGACCGCTGCTGGTGGCCGTGCTGCTGCCGGCACTGACGGCCGGCTGGGTCGATGCGGCTGCGGCCGTGCAGGCCGGCGGTCGGCCGATGCCTTCCCACCTGATCGGCCCGCTGCGCTCGGCGGCCCGCCCGACGCTGCTGCGGCTGGGTGGCCTGAACGCGGCGGTGACCTTCGTGATGCTGCTGCTGGCCGATGTGCTCGACCCTGGCATGACCAGCGCGTGGAACATCATGCGCGACAACGACACCACGGCCGAGGCAACGCTCGACGCCATCACCGCGCTGCAGGAAGGCATGGTCCTGCGCGCCGTGCTGCTGCTGCCGGTGGCACTGACGATCTGGCATGCCCCGGTCATCATCGTGCGCACCGGTGCCAGCCTGGGCAAGGCCTTGTTCGTCAGCGCGACCGCCAGCTGGCGCAACCTCGGCGCCTTCGTGGTCTATGGCCTCTGCTGGATCCTGGCCGATCTCGTGTTGTCGCTGCTGCTCGGTGGCCTGATGGCCGCCCTCGGACTGGGACAGGCGGCGATGCTGCTCGTGCTGCCCGGCGCGATGATCTTCTCGGGCGCGTTCTACGCCTCGCTGAAGGCCAGCGTGGACGGCTGCATCGACTTCGAGGACTGACCGGACCGTCAGCCCTCGCGCACGTCCGCGACCGGCTGCGCGCCGAAGTCCGCCCGGTCCAGCCACGCCAGCACCTTGGTCGCCGCAGCCTCGGTGCTGTCGAGCAGACCCGCGTCCTTCAGTTGCACGAAGCGCAGCCGGTCCGGAAACACCGCCGGATCGCCGGCGCGCAACTGCACCTGCATGTCGGTGTCGATCACGCCCGGGGCCAGCGAAACGATGCGCGCCGGGTGCGGGTGCTGCGCCTCTTCGAGCGCCACGGCACGGGTGTAGTGGTCCATGCCGGCCTTGGCGGCGCAGTAGGCCGCGCTGCCCGCCATCGCCCGCCGGCCCAGCCCGGACGACACATTGAGCACCTTCACCGTGCCAGCCCGCCGCGCCGACCAGTCGCCGGTGCCACGCAGGAATGCGGCCGTGAGCAGCATCGGCGCTTCCAGGCCCACCCGCAATGCGTTTGACAGTTCGGCCGCACGGCTCGCACCGATCGGCCCGAGCGGCGACAGCACCCCGGCGTTGTTGAGGAGCGTGGCGCTGGCAAACACATCGGTGGGCTGCGCGGCGAGCCAGTCGGACAGCACCCGCGCCGCTGCGGGCGCGTCGGCCAGATCCAGCACCCAGGACAGGCAGCGGCTGCCATGCTGCTGCGCCCAGTCGGCCAGTCCCGCATCCGGATGGCGTGCCAGCGCGATCAGCAAACGGCCTGGTGTCTGCACCCACTGGCGGGCCATCGCCAGTCCGAGCCCCCGCGAGGCGCCCGTCAGAAGCATCAAGTGTTCAGTCATGCCACAGATTGTGGCCAAGACACGCCCCTCTGCCTAGAATCCGGCGCTGCGCCTCGGTACCCATGTGTTCCGCGGATTTTCAACGCCCTGGAGCCCCCCATGACCCACCCGCACGACGCCCGCGCCGATCGCCTGCTGCGCAATCGCCTGACGCGACGCGACACCTTGTGGGTGTTCAGCGCCAGCGTCGGCGCCTCGGTCCTGCCGGGTTGCGCGACGCCACCCGCTTCGGGGGAAGTTGCCCCGGCCGGCCTGCGCGAGGAGCAGGAGCGCCAGGTCGACACCCAGCTGGCGCCCTACCAGTTCTCGCTGGACCTGGGCGCCGTGCAGGAGGCCGAGGTGAACGCCTACCTGGGCCGCGTCAGCCAGTCGCTCCAGGAGCAGGTCCGGCGCCACGACATGCCCTACAGCGTGCGGGCACTCAATGCCCACTACGTCAACGCCTACACCTGTCCCGGCGGCGCGATCGGCGTGACCCGCGGCCTCCTGGTCGAGTTGCAGGACGAATCCGAACTGGCCGCCCTGCTCGGCCAGGAACTCGGCCACGTCAACGCACGCCATGTCGCCCAACGCCAGGGGCAGGCCATGGTGGCCCAGGTCGCGATGGCCTCGCTGACCGTGGCGGGTCAGGACGCGAACTGGTCGCCGCTGCTCGGCCTGGGCAGCCAGATCGGCGCCAGCGCGCTGCTGGCCAACTATTCGCGCGACCAGGAGCACCAGGCCGACGCACTGGGCCTGGAATACCTCGTCGGCGCCGGCTACCCCGCCACCGGCATGACCCAGCTCCACGCACGGCTGGTCAGCCAGCACAAGGCCCAGCCGGGTATGCTCGAAACCATGTTCGCCTCCCACCCCATGAGCAACGAGCGCCTGGCCACCGCCCGCGAAGCCGCCGAAACACGCTACGCCGGCAGCCTGAAGGCGCCGCGCCAGCGCGAACGCTACATGGACAGCACCGCCAGCCTGCGCCGCCTCCGCCCGGCCATCGAGGCCTGCAAGAACGGCGAACTCGCCATGGGCCGCCAGGCGTTGTCCGAAGCGCAGGGTCAGTTCGTCCAGGCACTCCGGCTGGCACCACGCGACTACGCCGCCAATCTGCGCATGGCCCAGTGCCTGCAGGCGCAGGGCCAGCCGCGCGAGGCCCTGCGCTACGCCAACGCAGCCCGCAGCCTCTATCCGCAGGAAGCACAGGCACACAAGCTCGGTGCCTCGCTGCACCTGGCCCTGCACAACCCAGGCGCAGCGTTCAACGCGCTGGAGCAATTCGACCGCGTGCTGCCAGGCGATCCGGGCGTGCTGTTCATGAAGGCCTATGCGCTCGACGGCATGGGCCAGGGCCGCCGCGCCGCCGAGCACTATGCCCAGTTCCTGCAAGTCCACCACCAGGGCGAGGCCGCCCAGTTCTCCGTCAACCGCCTGCGGGCCATGGGCCATGCCATCCAGTGAATCTCCCCATCGGCTGGGCACCGGACGCATCGTCGCCCTGCTGCTCGTCGGCACGCTGACCTTCCTTGTGCTCGCGCTGGCGGCACCCTGGGTCTGGCAGACCTTGCGAAGCCGCACCGCGCCAGCCACGCTGGCTGCAGCGCCATCGACCGGACTGCCCTGGCAGATCGAGCGCCGTCCCGATGGCGGCAGCATGGTCTTCGGCCTCGACCTCGGCCACGGCACGCTGCAGCAGGTCGCCACGCGCTGGCCCGACGAGAAGCTGGAACTGGCCCTCGTGCGCGATCCGCAAGGCAGCTTCACGCTGGAGGGCTACCTGGAGAG
>NZ_JBFPGY010000072.1:0-12200 GCF_041083715.1 Sphaerotilus sp. | reverse complement strand
TCGAAGTGTTCGCGGTTCTGGATGGAAGCGATGGTCAGCATGGCGGTACTCCTGATCGACCCTGTGAATCCCCGAACTCACCAGCATCGACCCATTGACGTTATCGCGCTGTCGCGTGACTCCAGTCTTGTCCATGCACGCACACGCCGTGATCTATTGCCCTTTCCGCGGTTACAGGCGTTACCAAATCTGCCGTGCGGCCTGTTGGTCTGCTCAGGTGCCGCCGACGTACTGGTTCGTCGTGCGTTCTTCCCCGAAGCTGCTCTCCGGGCCGTGGCCGGGGATGAAGACGGTGTCGTCGCCCATGGGCCACAGGCGCTGGGTGATGGAGTCGATCAGCGTCTGGTGGTGGCCGCCGGGGAAGTCGGTGCGGCCGATGCTGCCGGCGAAGAGCACGTCGCCGACGAAGGCGCGCTGCATCTCCGGGCTGTGGAAGACGACGTGTCCGGGCGTGTGGCCGGGGCAGTGGCGCACGTTCAGCGTGTGGGCGCCGAGCGTCACGGTGTCGCCGTCCTGCAGCCAGCGGGTCGGCGTGAAGGGCTCGGCGGGCGGGAAGCCGAACATGCGGCTCTGCTGCGCGAGGCCGTCGATCCAGAACTGGTCGCCGGGGTGCGGGCCGATGATGGGCAGGCCGCGCTCGCGGGCGAGCTGGCCGGTGCCGCCGGCGTGGTCGATGTGGGCGTGGGTGAGCCAGATCTGTTCGAGCTTCAGGCCGCGGCGGTCGATCTCGGCGAGCAGGGCGGGCAGGTCACCACCCGGGTCGATGACGGCGGCCTGCTTCGTTTCGTCGTCCCAGACGATGGAGCAGTTCTGGGCGAAGGCGGTGACGGGGTGGGTGTGGTAGCGCAGCATGGGGGAATTGTCCATGGTGGCGGAGGCGCCCGGGATGGCAGACTGCGGCGATGACCTCCGCCTCCTCCCGCACGCTCCTCTGCTTGGGCGATTCCAACACCCACGGCACCTGCCCCATGCGCCACCGTGACGACGCCCGGCGCCTCGGCCGGGCCGAACGCTGGCCTGGCGTGCTGCAGGCCGCGCTCGGCCCAGGCTGGCACGTCATCGAGGACGGCCTCCCGGGACGCACCATCGGCCGTGACGACCCGGTCGAGGGCGCCGACCGCAACGCCCTGCGCACGCTGCCGGCCAGCCTGCAGGCACACCGACCGCTCGACGTGGTCGTCTTCATGCTCGGCACCAACGACCTCAAGGCCCGCTTCGGCGCCAGCGCGGTGCAGATCGCCGAGGGCGCCCACGCATTGATCGACATGGTCCTCGCGAACACGCTGCCGGGCGCGGCGCGGGTGCAGGTGCTGCTGGTCTGCCCGCCGCCGATCGAGGAACACGGCGTGCTGGCGGACATGTTCAGCGGCGGGGCGGCCAAGGCGCGCAGGCTGGCGGCGGCGATGCAGGCGGTGGCGGCGCAGCGCGGCGTGGCCTTTCTCGACGCGGGCGAGCACATCGCCGTCAGCACCGAGGAGGGCATCCACCTCGACGCGGCGGCCCATGCGCGGCTCGGCGTGGTGATCGCCGACGCCGTGCGTTCACTCGCCCTCGGCTGAACCCAGCCCCCACCAGCGCGGCATCAGCCCCTGCACCTGCACGCCCGCAAACCGGTCGTCGATCAGGTGCACCACACCGCGGTCCTGCGGCGTGCGGATCACCCGGCCCGCCGCCTGCACCACCTTCTGCACGCCGGGAAACAGGTAGGTGCAGTCGAACCCGCTGCCCGTGTCGCGGCTGACCAGCGTGTCGAGGCGGCGGCGGATCTGCTCGTTGACCGGGTTGACCTGCGGCAGGCCGAGGGTGGCGATGAACGCGCCGATCAGCCGGTCGCCGGGCAGGTCGATGCCTTCCGCGAACGCGCCGCCCAGCACCGCGAACCCCACGCCGCGCCCGCCCGCCGCGAACCGGGCCAGGAACGCCGCCTGCTCCGGCTCGCGCATGCGCCGCGACTGCTTCCACACCGGCACCTCCAGGTGCGCCGCCTCGAACGCGGTGGCCACGCGGTCGAGGTAGTCGAAGCTGCTGAAGAAGGCGAGGTAGTTGCCCGGCCGCTCGGCGTACTGCGCAGCGATCCGCTGGACGATCGGGGTGACCGAGGCATCCCGGTGCTGCCAGCGGGTCGAGATGTCGCGGGCGATGTGGATGTCGAGCTGCGTGCGCTCGAAGGGCGACTCCACGTCGATCCACGCGGTGTGGTCCGGCAGGCCGAGCAGCTCGCGGTGGAAGGCCGGTGGCTGCAGCGTCGCCGAGAACAGCGTCGCCGTGTGCGCCACTGCCCAGCGCGGCCCGAGGAAGGGCGCCGGCACGACATTGCGCAGGCACAGCACCGAGGTCCGCCCGTCCCGCGACGGCGTCAGGTCGCACAGCGAGTGCGGCCCGAAGGACTCGGCCAGCTTCGTCAGGTGGAGCGCGTCGAACAGGAAGCCCTGCAGCGCCGCGTCCACGGTGGTCGGGTGGTCGACGAGGTGGTCGATGACGGCGGTGGCGGCCTGCTGGATGGCGGTCATCAGCTCGTCGGGCAGGATGGGCAGCACGCGGTAGGCGTTGTCCTCGCCGTCGTTCGACTCGCTGGCGTTCAGCGCTTTCCAGACCCGGTTGAGCTTGTCCAGCGGCTTCTGCAGCCCCTTGGGCACCGTGTGGCGCAGGCCACGCACGCTGAGCTGGTCGAGTTCGCCCGTGTGCATCAGCCGGGCGCGGTCCACGAGGTTGTGCGCTTCGTCGAGCAGCAGGGCGACACGCCAGCCGTTGATCTGCGTCAGCGCATGCAGCATGGCGCTCAGGTCGAAGAAGTGGTTGTAGTCGCCGATGACGAGGTCGGCCCAGTGCGCCAGTTCCTGCCCGAGGTAATACGGACAGACGCTGTGCGCCAGCGCCACGGCGCGCACGCCCTCCCGGTGCCAGACCGGCACGGCCAGCGCCGCTTCGCGTGCCGCGGGCAGGCGGTCGTAGAAGCCCTCGGCCAACGGGCACGAATCGCCGTGGCACGCCTTGTCCGGGTGCTCGCAGGCTTTCTCGCGGGCGACCAGCTCCAGCGCCCGCAGCGGCAGGTCCGGCTTTGCCCGGCGCAGCGTCGCCACCGCGTCGAGCGCCAGCGCGCGGCCGGAGGTCTTGGCGGTGAGGAAGAACACGCGGTCGATCTGCTGGCCGGGCATCGCCCGCAGCAGCGGGAACACCGTGCCGATGGTCTTGCCGATGCCCGTGGGCGCCTGGGCCATCAGCGGGCGGCCGGCGCGGGCGACCTTGAAGACGGCTTCGGCGAGCGGGCGCTGGCCGGTGCGGAAATCCGAATGCGGAAATCGCAGCATGGCCAGCGCGGCGTCGCGGGCGCGGCGGTGCGCGTGTTCGAGCCGCGCCCAGGCGATGTAGGCGTCACAGCGCTGGATGAAATGCTGGCGCAGCGCCTCGGCGTCGAGCGTCTGGGTGAACACGGTCTCCTGGCGGCTGCCGATGTCGTAGTAGACGAGCGCGAGTTCGAGCTGCGCCAGCCCGTCGCGCGCGCACAGCAGCCAGCCGTAGACCATCGCCTGCGCCCAGTGCAGCGCCCGGTGGTTGGCGGGCTGGCGGGCGAGGGCACCGGCGCCGCGGTGGGTCTTGATCTCCTCCAGCCGGCCCTTGTCGGGGTCGAAGCCGTCGGCCCGGCCACGCACCAGCAGCGCGCCGTGGCGACCGGACAGGCTGACCTCCTTCTGGTAGCCCGCCCCACGCCGGGACGCGACCACGGCGTGGCCCTCGATGCCTTCGAGTGCCGTCGGCGCCGGGGTGAAGCGCACGTCGAGGTCGCCCGCCTTGGCGGTGAACGCGCACAGCGTGCGCACGGCGACGGTCAGCGGTGGTGGTGCCTGGTCGGCGGGGGACTCCATCAATCGAGCATAGCCCGCGCCAGCTCGCCGATGCGCCGCAGTCCCGCCCGCTGCGCGGCGTCCCAGCGTCCACCCACGCCCAGCCGCAGGCAGCGCCGGTAGCGGTCGGTGGCGCTGAATATCGTCCCCGGCGCGAAGCAGATGTGCTCGGCCAGGCAGGCGTGGAGCAGCGCCAGCGAGTCGCTCCCCGGCGGCAGTTCGACCCACAGGATGTAGCCGCCCGCCGGGTCGGTCACCCGCGTGCCGCGCGGAAAGCTCTCGGCGATCAACCCGCGCGCCTCGTCCACCCGGGCGGCGATGGTGGCGCGCAACTGGCGGTAGGCGGATTCGCTGCCGGCCTGGGTGAGCAGATCGGCCATCGCCAGCTCCAGCAGCTCCGTGTGCCCACCCGAATGGACGGCTTTCAGGCGCCGCACCTGCGCGCCCCAGCGCCCCGCCTCGACCCAGCCCAGCCGGATGCCCGGCGCCACCGTCTTCGAGAACGAGCCACACACCATCACGTGGCCGGTGGTGTCGAAGGACTTGACGGCACGGCGGCGGTCGTCCTGCTCGGCGAGGTCGTTGTAGAGCACGTCCTCGATCAGCGGGATGCCGCGCTCGGCCACCATCTGTGCCAGCCGCTTGCGTTCGGCCAGCGGCATCGAGGCGCCGATCGGGTTGGAGAGCGTCGGCACCGCCAGTACCGCCTTGACCGGCTGGGTGTCGAAGGCGAGCTGCAGCGCATCCAGCGACAGCCCGGTGCGCGGATGCGTGGGGATCTCCAGCGCGCGCAGGTGCATGCTTTCGAGGATTTCCAGGAAGCCGAAGTACGACGGCGACTCCAGTGCCACCACGTCGCCCGGCTGCGTGACGGCGCGCAGGCACAGGCTGATGGCTTCCAGGCAGCCGTTGGTGACGAGCAGATCGCGCGCGTCGAGCTGGCAGCCCAGCCCCATCGCGTAGCGGGCGATGGCGCGGCGCAACTGCTCGTTGCCGGGGCCGATCGGGTACTGGCACAGCGTCGCGCGGTGGCGCTGCGCGGCGCGGCTGACGGCGCGGCGCACCCGGTCCTGCGCGAACAGCTCGCCGCTCGGGCAGGCGGCGCCGAAGGAGATGAAGCGCGGGTCGGTGGCGAGCTGCATCACCTGTGCGCCGAGCGAGCTGACATCGACCGGCTGCGAGTCGGCCGGCGGGCGCGAGGGTTCCGGCTCGGGCGGGCGGGGCGCACGGGCTGCGACGAAGTAACCCGAGCGCGGCCGGGCCTCGATCAGCCGGGCGTCTTCGAGCGTGCGGTAGGCCTGCACGACGGTGGACAGCGACACGCCCTGCTGCCGCGCCAGCTCGCGCACCGACGGGATGCGCTCGCCGCGGGCCAGCGTGCCCGAGCGGATCGGGTGGGCGATGCGTTCGGCGATCTGCAGGTACAGGGTGTCGGTGGCATGTTCCATGGGCCCATTCTGTATGGGTCCGTGGTGGGATGACCAGTACAGAGGCCGGTCAACGCGACCGACACAGGACCGCTGAAACCCGGGTTGTGGTGGCTGGGTTGGGTGGCGGGTGTGGCTGTCGGGATGGGCTGCGTCCCCCTACTGTGGACCCCATGGACACCACCTTGCACTTCACCCCCTCGTCCCCGCTCAGCTTGCGCCCCGGCGCGGTGCTGACGCTGGCCCGGCCGCACGACGGCTATACCCGGGTGCGGGTCGATGCCGGCCGCATCTGGCTGACCCAGTCGGGGGACACCGGCGACCATTTCATCGCGGCGGGCGAGGACTGGCTGCTGTGCGGAGCGGGTGAGGTGGTGATCGAGTGCGACGGCGCGGAGACGGCCCGGGTGCAGGTCTGGCATGCCGGGGAACGCGTGGCCAGAGCGCTCAGCCCAGCGCGAGTTGCTCCACCAGCGCCATCTGTCTGGGCAGGCAGATGCGCTCCAGGTCATAGCGGCTGACGATGGTGTCGCGCGCGCTGCTGCGCAGGGCGTCATGGGCACCGGGCGGGGCCAGCAGTGCATCGCACAGGGCCCGCGCCAGCCCGTCGCGGTCGAAGAAGTCGACCAGCCAGCCATTGCGGCCGTGCTCGATCACCTCTTCGACCGGTGCGGTGCGCGAGCCGATCACCAGCGCACCGGCCGACATCGCCTCCAGCATCGACCAGGACAGCACAAATGGGTAGGTCAGGTAGACGTGGGCCCGCGTGACCTGGTAGAGCTTGATCAGCTGCCCATGTGGCAGCCGGCCTACGAAGTGCAGCCGGGCGAGCTGCGCGGGCGTGAGCTGCGGGCGGATCTCGTCGAGGAAGCGGTCGCGCCAGGAGCGGCCATCCTCGGATTTGGCGCCGTAGGAGACACCGTCGCCGCCGACCAGCACCACCTGCGCTGCGGGGCAGCGTGCCAGCAGCGCCGGCAGCGCGCGCAGGAAGGCGTGGTAGCCGCGGTTGGGCTCGAAGTTGCGGTTGACGAAGCTGATCACCGGGTCCTGGCGTGTCAGGCGCAGCCGCGTTCCCGTGCCGGGCAGGGTGCACTCGAACACCGCCGCGTCATTGGGCTGGATGAGCCGTGTGTCCACGCCGTCGTGGACCACCTCGACCTTCGGACGGAACAGCTCCGGCACGGTCGAGCGCTGCCAGCCGGTCGGAGAGATGCCGGCGTCCATGTCCATCAAGCCGTGCAGGAGGTGGGTGTTCTTGGTGCGGATGCGCATGCGCGCGTCGATGCTGCATGGCGGGAACTCGGGGTCGAAGGTGGCATCGTGGCCGTCCCAGCCGTAGTACCACTCGACGAAGTGCAGCTGCCGCGCGCCGGGCCAGATGTCGCGCAGGAACAGGGCTTCGCCCCAGCCCGGGTGGACGCAGATGACGTCCGGCGTGAAGCCCTGCTGGCGCATCGCCAGGGCGGCCCGTGCGGCGCCTTCGCCGCGCAGGATCTTGGTCTCGAACTCGCCGGCCCAGGGATGGATGTTGGGGGTGCTGCCGCGCGGGACCTTGTAGCGGGTGGCGGCGACACCGGGCAGATCGCGGGCCGTGGGCTCCAGCATCAGCGCGCGGACCTCGTGGCCGGCCTGCACGAGTGCTGGCGCGAGGTGAACGTACTGGCCAGGGAAATTCTGGTGGACAAAGAGCAGGCGCATGGTGACGGGCAGTATCAGGCGGCATCCGGGCGGCAAGAAAGGAACGATCACCGCATTTCCTGCGCGATCTTCCGTGGCATCGGGGCGATCCGCATGGTCAGCCCGTGGGCCGGGCGTTCCAATCCCGACCATGACGACCGTTCGACATTTCCGGCAGAGCCTGCTGTGGCCGCTGCAACTCATGCCCCGCGAGGGCGACCGCGCCGGGCGCCGCCCCTGGGAGTCGCTGCTCGATGCCGGTGGCGCCCAGCCCTGGCGCGAGGTGGTGGACGAGTACACCGGCGAGGCCAGTGGCTTCCACGAGCGCCACTACAACGAGTTCGTCACCTTCCTGCCCTATGTGCAGCGCTTTCTCTACGGCGACGGCACGGCCCGCGGTGGTCGCAGCCGCACGGGCGGCGCCTCGTCGATGCAGGTGCTGCGCCGCGACGACGTGCGGCGGGTGCGCCTGACGCTGCAGGCAGGCGACGCGCCGGTCGAGCTGCAGGTGGAGCACATCGACCTCTGCTTCTTCTACGACGTCGATGTGGTGATGCTCAACGTCGAGGTCTGCGCCGACGACCTGCCGCTCGCGGTGGCGCAGGAAGTGCTCTACCGCTTCGGCCGCGGTTACCCGCCGGGCTGGGATGGCGAGGGCCGCGGGCTGCACTGCGCCGCCGCGGTCGAATGGCTCGGTGCCGACGGGCAGGTGCTGGCCGCCTCGGACGCGGGCGACCGCGATGCCTTCCTCTCCTTCGTCGCCCGCCACCGCGCGCCGCGGCTGGCGGCGCACTGGCGCTGGCTGCTGCAGCCGCTGGTGCCGGACCAGGAGGATGCCGTCGGCCTGCTGCGCTTTCGCCAGATCGAATACCACCGCATGCCGGTGATGGGCTACCTCGCGGTGGATGACCCGACGCAGCTCAGCCGCGCCGACTTCGTGCGGCTCGGGTTGGTGTCCGGGCAGGGCGAACGCGACGAGCTGCTGCCCTTCGCCGAGCAGCACCTGGCGGATTTCGAGTCACGCTGCTGCTACGACCGCTTCTGGTGCGGCGGCGGTGCGGCGCCGCACACGCGCTACCTCTGCTGCGGCCACGCGCTGGTGGTGGTCGGCCGTGCCGGCGCACCGTTCTTCACCGACCGGGAGCGTGGCGTGCTGGCGCAGTTCCGCCACCAGCATTTCCTGCTGTTCCTGATCGCGCACTTCCAGAAGGCGGCGCTGCTGATGTTCTCGGACCGGCTGGTGGTGGCGCTGGACGCGCTGAGCATCGCCGACGCCGGCTCGGTCAAGCGCTTCAAGCGCGCGGTGCGCGGCAACTTCGAGACCTTCCTGCGCTTCACCCACCGCTACTGGTTCCACGAGATCTCCGAGCAGGTGCAGACCCGCGCGCTGCACCACCTCTGCGTCAGTCACCTCGGGCTGAACACGCTCTACCCGGAGGTGCGCGAGCGGGTCAGCGAGATGAACACCTACCTCGACACCGACAGCCTGCGCCGCCAGGCCAACACGGTGGTGCGGCTGACGGTGGTGACCATCGCCGGGCTGATCGGCACGCTGTCCACCGGCTTTCTCGGCATGAACCTGCTCGCCGAAGCCGAATCGCCGATGTGGCAGCGCCTCCTGATCTTCGTCGGCACCCTGGTGGCGTCGATCGTGGTGACCGGCTACACCATCGTCAAGTCCAAGCGGCTGTCGGATTTCCTGGACGTGCTCTCCGACGAGCGGCTGACGCTGCGGCAGAAGGTCGGTGCCTGGTGGAAGGATGCACGGGATTTGCATCGTTCACGCAATTGACCGCAGATGGAGCATTTTTTCTGAATTTAGTCCTCGGGATGAGAGACGACAGTGGAGACGCGGGCTGCTCAGATGAACGGCCCCGGTCCTGTGGAGTCCCTGCATGTCGTCGTCCTTGCCCGCTTTCCGTCGCCGTCCCCTGTCGGCGCTGGCCGTCTGCCTGCTGTTGAGCGCCTGTGGCGGCGGCGGTGGCGGCGAGTCGGCGTCTGCCGTGCTGGCCTTGCTGCCCTCCGCGCCGGTGTCCGCCGCCGGTGTCACCGCCAGCGAGAGTTTCCCGACCGGCCTCGTCGTGGCTTCGCCGGCCGAGCTGGGCAGTGGATCGGCGGCGGCCGCCTCGGCCACGGCCCGGGCCCTCGCGGTGCCGCTGGGGGCGGGGGCTGGCCGGGCCGAGCTGACCGACATGGCCGCCCGCATCGAGGCGGTGCTGGCCGGGGACACCAGCGTGTCGCTGGCCGGGCTGCTGAGCTTCGGCAACCTGTTCCTGCAGGGTGGCAACGCGGGCTGCTACGGTCCGCAGCTGCTCTACGCCAACCACGAGGACGGCAGCGGCACCGAGTCCGGTCTGCTCCCCGGCGGTGATCTCGGCCTGTGGTTGCCCACCGACACGGCCAGTGGCCAGCCTTGCGTGGTGGCGCAGCTCAACGAACGCACGTCCGGCGTGAAACACGCCACCCGCCAGGGCCTGCTGCTGGTGGCGGCGATGCGCGCGACCATCGCCAGCTCCGGCGGTCTGCTCGCGATGCCTGCAGCCGGCTTCCGCACGGACCTGACCACGCCGTTTTCCACCGTGCTGGCCGCGCTGCCGGCGTTGACGGGCCTGACCGTGCACGCCGCGACGGTGTCGCTCGACCCGTTCGGCAAGACCTACACCTACCGCCTCGCCGTGAGCCGGAACGCGGGGACGTCGGCCGGCCGCAGCGGCGAGATCGTGCTGCAGCACCGCCCTGGCACCACGGCTGCGGCCTACAGCGGCGTGCTGCGCGTGTCCGGCTTCGACCTGGGCACCGACGCCACCTTCGGCTGCAGCGACCGCATGGCTGGCGGCCGCTACCAGCGCGCGCGCGTCACGACCGTGCGCTACAGCCGCGACGGCGACCAGATCGACTTCGGGGCCCGCTCCGGCCAGTACTGTGGCGCGCCAGCCGACCTGGCCGACACCGACCACGCCGGCCAGGTCGCGGCCTTCACCGCCGCCGGCGAACTCGATCCGGCCGTGCCACTCGCCGCGGGCGCACCCGGCAGTGCCGTGGCGGCGGGCGCGTCCACCGGCTGGCGCGGCCACTTCGACCGCTTCGGCGGCCGCTACGACCGCACGACCGGCGCGGGCCAGTTCCTCTACGCCTGGCAGGCCGGCACCGGCGACAGCCACGCCCGCGCGCTGGCGGTGCGCAGCACCTACGACAGTGCCGCCGACCGCCGCACCGTGCAGGGCTACTTCGCCTTCACCGACGCGCTGGCCACGACCGACGGCCGCCTGCTCGGCATGGTCTGCAACTGGGCCGGGCCGGGCGCCGTGCACACGCCCGCTGCGCTGTTCCAGTCGCAGACCGCCACGCTCGCTGGCTTGGCGTCCACCTTCGTCGCCACGGCCAGCCGCCTGACCTACGCGCCCACCAACGCCTGTTCGTCCACCACCACCGTGTTCGATGCCAACGCCGATGGCACGCTCGCCGCCGGCGAAGGGCTGGGCACGCTGCAGACGCTGGATGCACCGGCATCGCCGTCGGTCTCGGTGTCTGGCGAACTCGTGTCGCGCGGCTACAGCCAGCCTGGGTACTTCTGACGGGCCCATCAGTCCTCGTCGCGCAGCTGCCAGCCCTTGACCATCTCGGCCTGCACCCCCGGCGGCACCGCGTCATGGTGCGACAGCGCCAGCGTGTAGCTGCCTTCGCCCCGGGTCAGCGCATTCAGCCGCAACTGGTAGCCGGACAGCTCCGACAGCGGTGCGCGTGCCTTCACGCTGGCCAGCCCGCCCAGCTGCGGTGTCGTCGAGCGCACCTCGCCGCGCCGTGCGGCGAGATCGCCGGTGATGTCGCCGATCATGGCCTCGGGTGCCGAGATCTCCACATCGACCACCGGCTCCAGCACCACCGGCTGCGCCTCGCGCATGGCGAGGATGAAGGCCTTCTTGCCCGCGGTGACGAAGGCGATTTCCTTGCTGTCCACGCTGTGGTGCTTGCCGTCCAGCACCGTCACGCGCACGTCCACCACCGGGTGCCCGGAGATCACGCCCGCGTCCATCGCCAGCCGCACGCCCTTTTCCACCGCGGGGATGAACTGCCCCGGGATCGCGCCGCCCTTGACCACGTCCAGGAACTCGAAGCCTGCGCCCCGCGGCAGCGGCTCGACCTGCAGATGGACCTCGCCGAACTGGCCCGCACCGCCGCTCTGCTTCTTGTGGCGGTATTGCGCCTGCGCCGGGGCGGTGATGGTCTCGCGGTAGGCGATGCGGGGCGGCGCGGTCTCCACCTCGACCCGGTAGCCCTCGCGCAGCCGCTCCAGCAGCACGCGCAGGTGCAGCTCGCCCAGGCCGTAGACGACGGTCTCGTGGGTGCTCGCGACCTGCTCGACGCGCAGGCACGGATCCTCGGCCGCCAGCTTGGCGAGCACCTCCGACAGGCGCTGCTCGTCGCCGTGGCGCTTCGGTTTCAGCGCCAGGCCGTGCACCGGCACCGGGAAGGGCAGCGGCTTCAGGTGGATGTGGTCGTCCTCGGCGGCGTCGTGCAGCACGGCATCGAACGCGATCTCGTCCACCTTGGCCACAGCCACGATGTCACCCGGCCCGGCGCTCGGGATCTCGGTGTGTGTCTTGCCCTGCAGCAGGAACAGGTGCCCGACCTTGAACGGCTTGCGCCCGTCGCCCACGTAGAGCAGGCTGTTCTGCGTCACTGTGCCCTGGTGGATGCGGAAGATGCCGAGCTTGCCGACGTACGGGTCGATCGTCACCTTGAACACCTGCGCCAGCACATGCGCGTCCGGGTCGACCCGGGCATGCATCGGCCGGGCGGCCGCGCCTTCGCCCTTGAAGAAGTCCGGCAGGTTGCCCTCGGACGGGTCGGGCAGCAGCTTGGCGATCACGTCGAGCAGCGCGGCCACGCCGGTGCCCATCTTGGCCGAGACGAACACGACCGGTATCAGGTGGCCTTCGCGCAGCGCCTGCTCCAGCGGTGCGTGCAGCTCGCAGGCGTCGACATCGCCTTCTTCCAGGTAACGCTCGACGAAGGCGCTGTCGACCTCGACCACCTGCTCGACCAGCGCCCGGTGCGCCGCGGCCACCGAAGAGCAGTCCGCTTCATGCCCCGGCGTGGCCTCGGGCGCGAACCAGCAGTCCACCACCTCGCGGCCACCGTTGGCGGGCAGGTTCAGCGGCAGGCACTCGCGGCCGAAGGCGGCCTGGATCTGGGCCAGCAGCACGGCGGCATCGAAGCCGGGCACGTCGATGCGGTTGACGATGACCATCCG
>NZ_JBFPGY010000071.1:0-12217 GCF_041083715.1 Sphaerotilus sp. | reverse complement strand
TGCTGGCGAGGTAGTAGTCGAACTTCCACACCGTATTGGCCGACAGGTTGGCGAGGTCGCCGTCGCTCAGATCGGTCTCGACGAAGAACAGGCCGGTGTCGCGCGCCGAAGGGTGACCCGTGGTGGCCGGATCGGCGAAGGCGCTGCGCAGGCGCACGAAGTTGGTGCCGGTCGTGCTGCCGTTCTTGACCAGGCCGAGGTAGGAGCTGCCCGCCTGCGGCTTGAGCAGCAGTTGCGTGTTTCTGGGCGTGGTCACGACGACATGGTCGAACAGCGGCTGGCCATTGGCGTCGGTGGCATTGCCGACATTGACGGTGTAGCCGATGCTGTCGTAGTCGAGGCCGGACTGGTTCAGCGTGATGAAGTGGCGCTGCTGGTGGTAGGCCGAGACGCCACCGTCGTAGACGTACTGGTTGCCGATCAGGCGCAGTTCGCTGCGGCTGCTGCCGGCAACGGCCACCTTGCGCACGACGAGTGCGCCGCTGTCGACGGCCTGCGTGGTCGGGCTGGTCACGGTGTAGCCGACGATGAGGTCACCGTTCTCCCGGCTGAACTCGTAGGTGCCGCGGCTGAAGGCCGCGCCGGTCGAGCCAGCGCGGAACAGACCGCTGAACGCCCCGGACACCGACACACGCTGGCCGCTGTGCAGGTAGCCACCGGGCTGACCGTCGACGAACAGGCTGGTGCAGGCCGCTGCAACGACATTCGCGGCCGTGGCGTTGGATGCCGTGCTGTTCACCCGTTCCGAAACGGGCAGCGCATAGCAGGCCGAGAGCCGGCTCATCAGGTCCGCGATCAGCGGCGAGGTGCCGGTGTCGACCAGTGCATCGCTGCGCACGCTCGGCAGTGTTCTGGAGGTGTCGGTCTTGTCGGCGCTGTTGAACTGGACCACCGCTGGTTCGGCGCTGTCGCTGCCCTTCTGCCGCACGGTGATCTGGATGTTGGTGCTGCTGGCGCTGTCCGGCGTGATGGTGATCTTCAGACTGTCGAGCAGCCGGTCGTGGCCGCTGCCGTCGGCGGAGAAATGCCCGCGCAGCAGGTCGTCGCCGGCCGTCCCAGTGGCGTCCAGCACCGGTTTGAGCATCGCGCGCACCTCGCTGACCTTGCCGTTGACGCTGGCCGTGTCCAGCGTCGCGGTGTGTTCGGCCAGTTCGCGGCCCAGTTGCGTCGGGTCGCCGGACGGGCTGAGGCGCGAGGCCACCAGCGTGGTGATCGGGGTCACGTTGACTGTGCCGCTGGCGGGCAGGTCCTGCACGCTGACCAGCGTGACGTCGTCGCGCTTGGCGACGAGCACGAACGGTGCCTTGGCATCCGCGCTCAGCGTCACGCTGTACTGGCCGTCGCTGCCGATGGCGTCGATGCGGCCGACCTCGGCGCCAGTGGCGTCGGTCACGGTGAGCGTGGCACCGGCCAGTGCGGCGCCGGTGGCGACCGTGCCCGACAAGGTCACGGCCGCGGCGACGGCCGGCGCGGGTGCCTGTGCGGGTGCCGGACTGGCGGTCAGGGTGGTGTCGCTGCTGCCGCTTCCACCTCCGCAGGCGGCGAGTGCGAGCACGGCGGCGCTGGTCAGGGTGAGGCGGTGCAGGCGCTGGGTCTTGGTCATGGGGGATCCGTCGGGTGGGAAGCGGTAGGGATCCAGTTCCCATCGACCATGGCGGCCAGAACTTGAACGGTGGCCTTGATTCACCCAGCCAGCCTTCGGAGAAACCCTCGGTCCATCCATCCCGCATCGATAGAATCCACCGGTTGTCTTTTGACGAGTGTCCCGATGCCGAGTCCCCACCGTTCTTCCAGCCCGCCGCCGTCCTTCCTGCGCCGCCTGTCGATGGCGTGCCGTGTGCTGTTCAGCGGCGAGCTGGCGCAGCGTTGCCTCGCGGCCGACGAACCACCCCGGACCGCCGAGGTCGAGTCGGTCCCGCCACCAGCACCGGCGCCGGCCCCCGCCCCCGCGGCCCCGCTGCCCCAGGTCATCCCCTTGAAGGAAGCCACGCCCGACGCCGCGCTGCAGCTGCTCGGTCTGTTCCAGCGCGAGGCCCGCCTGATCGACTTCGTGCAGGAAGACCTGACCGGCCACGCCGACGCCGATGTCGGCGCCGCGGCCCGGCTGGTCCACGAAGGCTGCCGCAAGGTGCTGCAGGGCCACTTCACGCTGGCACCGGTGCGTGCCGAGGAAGAGGGGCGCCGCATCACGCTGCCCGCCGGCTTCGACGCCAGCGCCGTGCGCCTGACCGGCAACGTCGTCGGCCAGGCCCCGTTCACCGGCACGCTCAGCCACCGCGGCTGGCGTGTCACCGACGTGCGGCTGCCGCAGCGCGCCGAGCACCACGACGCGTCCATCGTCGCGCAGGCGGAGGTGGAGCTGTGAGCGACCCCCGTTACAGCCTCGGCATCGACCTCGGCACCACCCACTGCGCGCTCGCCTGGGTCGATCTGCAGGCCAGCGACGGCGACCGGACCGCCCATGGCGTGCTGTCCGTGCCGCAGGTGACCGCGCCCGGCACGGTCGAGTCGCGCGAGCTGCTGCCATCGTTCCTCTACCTGCCGCATGCCGACGAACTGGCGGCGGGCGACCTGAGCCTGCCGTGGGGCCAGGAGCAGGGCGGTTCGGTCGGCACGCTGGCCCGCCAGCGCGGCACCACCACGCCGATCCGCCTCGTGTCGAGCGCCAAGAGCTGGCTGTGCCACCCGGGCGTCGACCGCCGCGGCCCGATCCTGCCCGCCGACGCACCGGCCGAGATCGCCCGCGTGTCACCGCTGGAGGCGTCCCGGCGCTACCTGGCGCACCTGCGCGACGCCTGGAACCACGCCCATCCCGAGGCGCCGTTCAACGAGCAGACCGTCACCGTCACGATCCCCGCCTCCTTCGACCCCGCGGCCCGCGAGCTGACCGCCGAGGCGGCGCGCGACGCGGGTTACGGCGCGGTCACCCTGCTGGAAGAGCCGCAGTCGGCGCTCTACAGCTGGATCCAGACCAGCCAGGGCGCGTGGCGCAAGGCGGTGAAGCCGGGCGATGTGATCCTGGTGGTGGACGTCGGCGGCGGCACGAGCGACTTCTCGCTGATGGCGGTGCTGGAGCGCGAGGGCAACCTCGAACTCACCCGCGTGGCCGTCGGCGACCACATCCTGCTCGGCGGCGACAACATGGACCTGGCGCTGGCGCACACGGTTGCGCGCAAGCTCGCCGCCGAAGGCAAGTCGCTGGACGCGTGGCAGATGCGCGCGCTGACCCACGCCTGCCGCGCGGCCAAGGAAGTGCTGCTGTCCGACCCGGACGCACCGGCACAGCCGCTGGTCGTGCCGAGCCGCGGCTCGAAGCTGATCGGTGGCTCGATCCGCACCGAGCTGACCCGCGCCGAGGTCAGCGCCATCATCCTCGAAGGCTTCTTCCCGCAGGTGCCGGCGTCGGCCCGCCCGGTGCAGAAGCCGCGCATCGGCCTGACGCAGCTCGGCCTGCCGTACGCGCAGGACGCCGCGATCAGCCGCCACCTCGCCGCCTTCCTCGCCCGGCAGGTCGGCGCGCTGGCCGATCTGGACGGCCTCGCCGCGCAGCAACCCGAGGACGCCACCTTCCTGCACCCGACGGCGGTGCTGTTCAACGGCGGTGTCTTCCGCGCCGGGCCGCTCGTGCAGCGCACGCTGGACACGCTCAATGCCTGGCTCGCCGAGGACGGCGCCCCGGCGGCGCGCCAGCTCGGCGGCGCCGACCTCGATCTGGCGGTGGCACGCGGTGCGGCGTACTACGGGCATGTCCGCCGCGGCCGCGGCGTGCGCATCCGGGGTGGCACAGCGCAGGCGTATTACGTCGCAGTCGAGTCGTCGATGCCCGCCGTGCCCGGGTTCGAGGCGCCGATGCAGGCGCTGTGCGTCGCGCCATTCGGCATGGAGGAGGGCAGCGAGGTCGCCATCGACACGCAGCCGTTCGGACTGGTGGTGGGCGCGCCGGTGCAGTTCCGCTTCCTCGGCTCGTCGGTGCGGCGCCAGGACGTGGCCGGCACGCTGCTCGATGTCTGGTCGCCGGACGAGCTGCACGACGTCGGCGACATCCAGGCCACGCTGCCTGCCCAGGGCCGCACGCCGGGTGAGGTCGTCGCCGTGACGCTGCACGCGGGCGTCACCGAGGCGGGCACGCTCGAACTCGCCGCGGTGCCCGTCGGCGGCACCGCGCGCTGGAAGGTCGAGTTCGACATGCGCGGCCAGTCCTCGGCCGCCTGATGGCCGTCCCTGGAGCCTTCCTCGTCGGCATCGATCTGGGCACCACCCACACCGTGGTGGCCAGTGCCCGCCCGGGCGGCACCGAGATCGCGCTGTTCGACATTCCCCAGTGGACCGGCCCCGGTGAGTGGTCCACCCGCCCGCTGCTGCCTTCCGTGCGCTACCACCCGGCGCCCGGGGAACTGCCGGACCACACCGGCGACTCCGGCGCGGCCCTCGTCGGGCACTTCGCCCGCCAGCTCGGCGCCCAGGTGCCCGGTCGCCTCGTCAGCAGCGCCAAGAGCTGGCTCTCCCACCCGAGCGCGGACCGCCTCGCGCCCATCCTGCCCTGGGGCGCGGACGACAGCGTCGGCAAGGTCTCGCCGGTCGAGGCCAGCGCGTCCTACCTTGCCCACGTCCGCACCGCCTGGAACCACGCCCACCCCGGCGCGCCGCTCTACGCGCAGACCGTCGTGCTCACCGTGCCCGCGTCGTTCGACGAGGCGGCGCGGGCGCTGACGCTGCAGGCCGCGCGGCTGGCGGGTCTGCCGACGCTGACGCTGGTGGAAGAACCGCAGGCCGCCTTCCAGGACTGGCTGTTCCGCCACCGCGAGACGCTGGCCGCGGCGCTGGACGGCGTGCGGCGGGTGCTGGTGTGCGACGTGGGTGGCGGGACGACCGACTTCTCGCTGATCGACGTGGGCGGGCCGGACCAGCCGGGTGGCCTGCCGAGCCTGCGCCGCAGCGCCGTCGGCCAGCACCTGATGCTCGGTGGCGACAACATGGACCTGGCGCTGGCGCACCTCGTCGAGCGGCGGCTGGCCGAGGCGGCGGGCGGCACGGCGCCGCCGCTGTCGAGCGCGCGGCTGTCGCAGCTCATCGCCCGCTGCTGCGTTGCCAAGGAGCAGTTGCTTGCGGCGGACGCACCAGAGCGGGTGACCGTGACGCTGCTCGGCGGCGGCGCGCGGCTGATCGGCAAGGCGCAGTCGGTGGACCTGTCGCGCGGCGAGGTGCGGGCGCTGCTGGTCGATGGTTTCTTCCCGCGGGTCGGGCGGCACGAGACGGCGCGGCGAGCGCGTGGAGGGCTGGTCGAGTTCGGCCTGCCGTACGCGAGCGACGCGGCCATCACGCGCCAGCTCGCCAGTTTCCTGCAGCAGCACCTGGCGCCGGACGCCGCGCTGCCGGACACGGTGCTGCTCAACGGCGGCGTCTTCCGCGCCGACGTACTGGCCGAGCGGCTGCTGCAGACGCTGGCCGACTGGCGTGGTGGCGAGGTGCCGCGCCTGCTGCACAACGACAACCCGGACGTGGCGGTGGCCCGCGGTGCGGTGGCGCACGCGCTGGCGCGGCAGGGGCGGGCGCCGCGCATCGGCGGCGGGGCGGCGCGCAGCGTGTTCCTGCTGCTGGACGAGGCGACCGCCGATGGGGCCGCCCCGGTTCGCGCCGTGTGCCTGCTGCCCCGCGGCAGCGAGCCGGGCCGCACGCTGGCGTTGGCCGAGCGCACCTTCACGCTGCGCCTGGGCCAGCCCGTGCGCTTCCAGCTGGCGACCTCGACGACCGAGACTGGCGCGCCGCCCGCGGCCGGCGAAGTGCGCATGCTCGACGCCGATGTGCTGCACGCCCTGCCGCTCATCGCCACGGTCATCCCTGCGACCGACGCCAACGCAGGCCGCAGCGACCTGCGGGTCCGGCTCGAAGCCACGCTCGCTGAAGTCGGCACGCTCGACGTGCGCTGCGCCAGCGTCGAGGATCCGGCGCAGCACTGGCAGCTCGAATTCCAGTTGCGCGCCACGGCGGCGAGTGCCGTGCAGTCCGACACCCAGCTCGCGCCGCGGCTGCCCGAGGCGATCGCGCTGATCGACCGTGTCTTCGGTGCCAAGACGCAGAAGCTCGCGCCCAAGGACATCAAGGGCCTGCGCGTGCAGCTCGACCACCTGCTCGGCCACCGCGACCGCTGGTCCCGCCCGCTGGCGCGCCGGCTGTTCGACGTGCTGTGGCAGCGCGCCCGCGGCCGCCGCCGGTCCGCCGACCACGAGCGGCTGTGGCTCAACCTGGCCGGCTGGTGCCTGCGCCCGGGCTTCGGTGATCCGCTGGACGCGTGGCGGGTGGAGCAGGTCTGGACGATCTTCGAGGCCGGCGCCGAACACCGCGCCGATCCGCAGGTCGCCGCGCAGTGGTGGACGCTGTGGCGGCGCGTGGCGGGCGGTCTGCCCGAGGCGGCGCAACTGCGGCTGCTCGACGATTTTGGCTACAACCTGCAGGCGGCTGAACACCCCGGCGCGCCGCTGCCGGCCAAGCCGCCGGGCCTCGTCAAGGGTGGGCACGACGACATGGTGCGCCTGGGCGCCGCGCTGGAGCGCATCCCGCCCGCGCACAAGGCGGAGGTCGGCGACTGGCTGCTGCAACCCTTCACCCCGGACGCCGCGGCCATCGCCCACGCCACACCCGAGCGCGACGAGCTGCGCCTGTGGGCCGTCGGCCGGCTCGGTGCGCGCCAGCCCTTCCACGGCAGCGCGCACGGCGTCGTGTCGGCGGAGGTCGCGGCGCGCTGGATCGACACGCTGCTCGCGCTCGACTGGAAACGCCGCCGCATGGCCGCCTTCGCCGCCGCCCAGCTCGCCCGCATGACCGGCGACCGCGTGCGCGACCTCGATCCCGACCGCCGCACGCAGGTGCTGGCGCGGCTGGCCGCCTGCGGCGCGGCGCCGAGCTGGTCGGCGATGGTGCGCGAGGCGGTGCAGCTCGATGCGGCGGACGAGCAGGCGCTGTTCGGGGAGTCGCTGCCGGTGGGGCTGGTGCTGGTCCAGTAGCCCGCACTCGCCTTGATTGGTGATGTTGCCGGCAGTATCATCCAGGCATGAATACAGCCGCGAAGCTTCTGCAGGCCATGCGTGTCAATCCACTCGATTGGACGCTGGCGCAGCTCCAGACGGTGGCGCGCCAGCACGGCATTGATTGGCGCCATGAAGGGTCGAGCCACTGTGTCTTCGTGCGGTCTGACGGTCGGACATTGCCCGTTCCGGCGCGGCGTCCGATCAAGCCGATCTACGTCAAGAAGTTCGTCGAACTCGTTGAAGGAGCATGACCATGGGCAAGCGCACCGACTATCCCTTTGAAGTCCGTCCGCTCACGGCGGAAGAAGGCGGCGGCTTCCTGATCACCTACCCCGATTTTTCGGATTGCATCGCCGATGGGGAGACCGTCGAGGAAGCGCTCGAAAACGGCAAGGACGCGCTGCAGGCCACGATCGCCGCACTCAAGGCGAAGGACTTGCCGGTGCCCGCGCCGAACGGCGGAGGGGTTGCGTCGGGCAAGTTCGTGGCCCGCGTGCCCAAGACCGTCCATGCCCGACTCACGTCGCGGGCCAGAGCGGAAGGCGTGTCGTTGAACACGCTGGTGTTGGCGTTCATCGCAGAAGGACTCGGGCGCAAGGAAGGGCGAGCTTGAGTCCGCTTGGCTGGGCAACATTGAAATCACCGGGGGTGTGCGGGTAACTGCTGGTACTTGGTGAATATTCACCTCGGCGGCGTGGAGAAATTCACGCCGCTTTTTCATTTCTGGCGGGATTGTGTGACGTAGTGGGCATTTGTGGGGGTGCGCGTCTAGACTGAGTGTTTGCAGGGTTTAGCAGTTTTTTTAGGAGCAAGTTATGCGGCAAGCAGAGCAAAAAATGCAATGGCGACAAGGGCTTAAAGCGCCTTGTGGGTTGATTTGGATATCGTCGACCGGGTTGGTAATAACATGACGCTATAAATCTAATTATTAGTTCAACGCGGAAGCTAACATGGGTGTTAGGCTTCACTAAAATGTACGCTGGGTGGTCTCAATGGCAATACAACTTCAGTCTGTCGAAATTACGAATTTCAAGTCAATTGTTTCTTGCGCTCTGCCTCTAAGCTCTTATACTCCCCTCATTGGCTATAATAACTCTGGAAAGAGTAATTCAATTGCTGCGATTCAATGGCTGCTTCGCCGTTCGCTTTTGTCAAAAGCTGACTTTCACGACCAGTCACTCCCTATTGAGGTATCTGCGACAATTACCGGCATCAACCCGGCACACATCGGGGCTATGCCTCCTGCGCAACAACGGCAGATAGCCCCGTACATTATTGACGAGTCGATGAAAGTCAAGCGGGTGCAGGCACCTTCTGCCACAAAGATAAGCGATATCGCCTTCTCCGTGTGGAATGCAACCGCTGCCACTTGGAACGCGAATCCGACCGGGATAGACAATGCACTTGGCGTTCTGCTACCAGAGCCAATTCGCATCGGCGCTATGGAGGACGCCGCCGAAGATGCTTCAAAAGCAAAGACGTCAACAACAATCGGAAAGCTTCTTGCTGAGTTCATTGCTCCGGTCAGGGCTGCACATCACGCCGAACTCTCAGGCTTCTTGCGAGATATAACTAGAAGGGTAAGCTCGGAAGGCGACATGCGCTTCGCTGAGCTAGTGTCGATAGAAGATCAGATCACATCCAAAATTAATGATCTATTCCCCGGTATTGGGGCGAAACTACATTTCCCTGTGCCTGAGCTTGAAGACCTTATCAAAGGAGGCACACTCCGGCTCCAAGAAGGAACCGCGGCTGCTAGAGATTTTTCCTCTTACGGCCATGGAACGCAGCGCTCAGTTCAAATGGCACTCATACGCCATCTTGCCGAGGTTCGGCGGGGCGCATCCCCGGCGCTTGGCACTACATTGCTATTGATCGATGAGCCTGAACTGTATTTGCATCCATTTGCCGTAGAACAGGTACGTGCTGCGCTGAAATCACTTGGAAATAGTGGATACCAAGTAATATTCTCCACGCATTCTGCGCAGTTGGTTCAAGCTTCCGATGCTCAATACGCTTTACTGATGCGAAAAGATACCGTGAGAGGCACTCACGCCAGAAAAAGACTCAGAGATGCGATTCAGACATTAGTTCCGCACTCGATGCATCAAATGGAGCAACTCTTCACTCTTGGGAATTCCAGCCACGTTCTCTTCGCCGACAGAGTGCTGCTCACTGAGGGGAAAACTGAACTTCGCCTGCTTCCTGCAATATTTCAGTCTCTCTGGTCTCGTAGCTTTGGGCAAGAGCGTTGTGCACTCGTGGCGCAGAGCAGCGTGAACGATACAAAAAAGTCCACCGAGATCCTTGCGGCAATGGATATTCCTTGCAAGGCCGTCGTTGACTTGGACTATGCCTTCAATAATGCAGTTCGTGATGGGTACCTGCTCGCCACGGATCCAGACATCGCCGTGCTTAAGTTGGAACTCGCTGCGCTTGCTGCTGCCGGGCGCATTTCAATAGGCTCAAACGGATTGCCTCAAAAGGGCGTCACCTCAGCTTCTGAGGCGTTTGTATTGCTAGCTCAGCAGGTATCAGCCCATTCTTCTATTGCGGCCTTAGGTAAAAAATTTCTCGCTCAGAATGTTTGGCTCTGGCCACTTGGAGACATTGAAGCCCACCTCGGGCTTACTGAGAAAACAGAGCGAGAATGGGCGCGCTTCAACGCTGATCTTGAGACACGTGGCCTACACGCGGCCTGTCCAAACGTAGAATCCATCGAGCAAATGCTCGCGTGGGCAATCCGTGAGGACTAACTAGTCGTTCAACAGGAGCGTTAATTATTCGAATTTCCGCCTTTTAATTTGTTAAGCAACTCGTTATGTAACTTATAGCTATGCGACTCGACGGAACAATCAAATCCTGGAACGATGAACGCGGATTCGGCTTCATCGAGCCCACCCAAGGCGGGCAGGAAATTTTCGTGCACATCAAGGCGTTCAGCGGACTGCGCGAGCGACCACAACCCGGTCAACGGGTCAGCTTTGAAGTCGAACAGGGTCAGCAAGGCAAGCCGCGAGCGATCAACGCCGGTTTGGTCGGCATCAAGCGAACGCCTCCGCCACCAGCTCGTCAGAACAGCGCTGCGCAACGGGGCAAAGCCACGCTGTTTGTCATCCCTGTCTTCGGCCTCATTTTGCTGCTTGGCTATGTCTTGGGGCACCCGCCGCGCTGGCTGCCGTGGGCCTATCTGGGCGTCAGTGCCATCACGTTTCTTGCCTACGCCTCGGACAAATCAGCCGCCCAAAAGGGGGCTTGGCGAACCCCCGAGCAAACGCTTCACATGTTGGCACTCTTCTGCGGCTGGCCTGGGGCGCTGCTCGCCCAGCAAATGCTTCGGCACAAGTCTGCAAAGCAAGCGTTCCGCTCAGTTTTTTGGGCCACTGTTGCGCTGAACGTCGTGGGCTTCATGGTTCTGGCTAGCCCATATGCGCAGCAAGTCGGCAGATATTAAGAAGCGCATACGTAGGCCCTGCGACCCCGATAAAATCTCCGACGCCACCCTGGCCCTGCTCGGCCCGCAGCACCTAAATTCTGACCACCAGCTTGCGCCCAGCCTGATGGTCAATAATCAGTGAATATTAACCTCCTTGCTGTGGCGTAATTCACGCCGGTTTTCCATTTGGCCTGGTTGCGCCCGGCACGGTTTGAGACTCCCCCTTGTTTTGTCTAGACTGATCGATGTGCCGGATTTTTCATGGATTCAGCAAACCGGCATCGATTCAATCCAGACCAATTTCAATAATCCTCAAGGCAGTAACACCATGATCACCAGACTCGCATTGTTTTCCGCAGCACTGCTCCTGACCGGCTGCGCCTCCGTGGTCAACGACAAAACCCACCCGATCAAGGTCGAAACCAAGACCGAAGCGGGCGACCTCGTGGCGGGCGCCGACTGCACGCTGACGAACGACAAGGCGGCCACCACGGTCAAGTCCGGTGACATCGCCAATGTCCGGCGCTCCAACGCGGACCTGGAAATCACCTGCAAGCACCCGACAAGATCCGACGCCATCGCCAAGGCGATTTCGCGCGTCAACGGCGGCATGTTCGGCAACATCATCCTTGGCGGTGGCATTGGCGCCGTCATCGACCACAACACCGGCCAAGCGTACACCTACCCCTCGTGGGTGCAACTGGTCTTCGGCCAGACGCTGGTGTTCGACCGCCAGAACGACAAGGAAAACCAGCCGGTGCCGCCGACGCCTGCAGCCTCCGGCGTGGAAGTGGGCAAGAAGCTCTGAGCTTCGTTTCCGGCAGTCGACCCGCCTCGCTGAGCACCACCATCGACTGCCCCGCCAGCTTGAGCGGCAAACCGGCGCATTTTCAGGCTGCGGGCCGTCGTTACAATGGCCCGCCCTCACGCCAGCCCCCTCCCGCCCCATGTCCGACCGCCTTGCCGTCCTGCCCCAGTACCTCCTCCCCAAGCAGGCCCTGACCACGTTCGCCGGCTGGGTGGCGGGCAAGGAGCGCGGCGCCATCACGACCGGCATCATTCGCCGCTTCGTGCGCCGCTACAGCGTGAACATGGCCGAGGCGCTGAACCCGGACATCGCCAGCTACAAGAGCTTCAACGACTTCTTCACCCGTGCGCTGAAACCCGGCGCCCGCCCGCTGGCCCGAGCCGAGCTGATCTGCCCGGTGGACGGCGCGATCAGCCAGTTCGGCCGCATCGAGCGCGACCAGATCTTCCAGGCCAAGGGCCACCGCTACTCGACCACCACGCTGGTCGGCGGTGACGCGCAGCTGGCCAGGCAGTTCGACGATGGCCTCTTCGCCACGCTCTACCTCAGCCCGCGCGACTACCACCGCATCCACATGCCGTGCGACGGCCGCCTGCTGCGGATGGTCCACGTGCCCGGCGAGCTGTTCTCGGTGAACCCGACGACGGCACGCGGCGTGCCGGGCCTGTTCGCGCGCAACGAGCGGGTGGTGTGCGTGTTCGAGGGGCTGCGGGGGCCGTTCGTGCTGGTGCTGGTCGGCGCCACCATCGTGGGCAGCATGGCGACGGTGTGGCACGGGCTGGTGAACCCGCCGCGGCCGGGGCACCTGCGCGACTGGACCTACGCCGACCAGGACATCCGGCTGCAGCAGGGCGAGGAAATGGGGCGTTTCCTGCTCGGCTCGACCGTGGTGATGCTGTTTCCCAAGGATGTGCAGGATGCCGGGCCGGCGCTGGCGTTCAACCCGGC
>NZ_JBFPGY010000070.1:0-12230 GCF_041083715.1 Sphaerotilus sp. | reverse complement strand
GCGATGGTGGCCGCGCCGGTGCAGCGGGTCAGGATCTCGCCCGCGCTGCGGTTGAGTTTCACCATGCCCTCGGGATAGAGCAGGACGTGGCAGCCCTGTGCCTCTTCCCACTGCAGCCGGAAGCCGCGGGCCACGCGGGGCATCGTGCCGGCATCGCCGCTCACGGGTTCACCCCGTAGCGCTGCGCCATCGCGTCGTTCATCGACCAGAGGATGTCGAGCTTGAAGCGCAGGATCTCCAGCGCCCGCTCCTGCTGGTCACGGGTGCGGAAGTGGCCGAGCGTGACCGCCAGCCCCTGCTCCACGTCGCGCCGCGCCTGGCTGACGCGGTTGCGGAAGTACGCCAGACCCTCGGCGTCGATCCAGGCGTAGTGTTCGGGCCAGGTCGCCAGCCGCTGCTTGTGGATCTCCGGGGCGAACAGCTCGGTCAGCGAGGAGCAGACCGCCTCCTGCCACGGTGCGTGGCGCGCGAAGTTCACATAGGCGTCGACCGCGAAACGCACCGCCGGCACGACGTGGCGCAGGTCGGTGATTTCCTCGCGTGTCAGGCCGACCGCCAGGCCCAGCCCGATCCAGGCCTCGATGCCGCCTTCGTCGCGCACCACCGAGCCATCGGGCGCGCGGAACTCGAAGCCATCGTGGTCGAGGATGCGCTGGATCCACTCGCGCCGCACGGCGCGGTCCGGGCAGTTCGACAGCACCGCCGCGTCCTTCACCGGAATCGCGATCTGGTAGTAGAAGCGGTTCGCCACCCAGCCGCGGATCTGCTCCGGCGTCGCCTGGCCCGTGTTGAGCATGACGTTGAAGGGGTGGTGGATGTGGTAGCTCCTGCCCTGCTCGCGCAGGTGGGCCTCGAAGGTGGCGGCGTCCCAGGCGGGAGCATCCGCATCACGCGGGCGGAACACGGCCGGGGCGTTGAACGGGGTCAAAACGAGATCTCCAGCCCGTCGAAGCTGACTTCGACGCCCGCCGCCTCGACGGCGCGCCGCTCGGGCGAGGCTTCGTCGAGGAGCGGGTTGGTGTTGTTGATGTGGATGAGCAGCTTGCGCGTCGTCGCCGGCAGGCGGCCGAGCCACTCCAGCATGCCGCCCGCGCCGGACTGCGGCAGGTGGCCGATGTCGCGTGCGGTCTTGGTCGAGAACCCGAGGCGGATCATCTCGTCGTCGGTCCAGAAGGTGCCGTCGACCATCACCACGTCGGCGGTGGACATCGCCTCCCAGACGGCGGGGCTGATCTCGCCGAGACCAGGGGCGTAGAACACACGACGACCGGTCGCCACGTTCTCGAACACGAGGCCGATGTTGTCACCGGGCACGGGTGATTCGCGGTGTGGGGAGTACGGCGCAGGTTTGCTGTCGAGCGGCAGCGCGGTGAGGCGCAGGCCGGAAACGCCGGGGATGGTGAACACGGTGCCGTCGATCGGCAGTTCGTTCCAGGCCACGCCGCAGTAGTGCGACAGCACGCGCAGGATCGGATTGCCGACGCTCAGGTCGTCGAACGCAGGGCGCGTGGTCCACAGCGGCAGCGGCACACCGCGTTCACGCAGCATGTACAGGCCGGTGCTGTGGTCGACCTGCCCGTCGCAGAGCAGCACGCCCGCGATGCCCGTGTCACGCACGGCGCGTGCGGGCTGCAGCGCAGGGCTGCGCTGGAGTTGCGTCAGGATGTCCGGGGATGCGTTGACCAGCAGCCAGTCGTCCGGGCCGCCGACGGCGATGGACGACTGGGTGCGGGCGCGGTGGCTCGGTGAACCCGCACGGACCGCCGTGCATTGCGCGCAGTTGCAGTTCCACTGCGGAAAGCCACCGCCGGCGGCCGAGCCCAGCACCCGCAGTTTCATCATCAGCGGGCCGCGACGTACATCGTGATCTCGAAGCCGAAACGGAAGTCGCAGGCGGTGGGGGTTTGCCAGGTCATCGTGGAACTCCTTCAGGGTGGGGGTTGGAAGTCTCCAGTGTCGCGACAGGCCGGCGCGCCGTCGTCGCCACACCCATGATTCACGCCTCATGATTTTCATGAAAGCACCCCGCATGGTCCCGACGGATACCGAAGATACAGTGCACCGCCTTGCGCACCTGGGCGGGCCGCCGACAATCCGGCCCATGTCCTCGCCCGTACCCGCTCCCCGCAGCCCGAGCCTGCGCCTGCAGATCCACCTGATCGTCGCTGCGCTGATCGGTCTGTTCGTCGTGGCGGTGATCGCGCTGCAGATCGACGCCACCCGCCGCAGCGTGCGCGAGGAAATCACCGCAGGCAACCGCGTGGCCTCGCAGCTGCTGCAGCGTGTGGGCTGGATCTACACCAGCGCCGGGCCGCAGGCGCTGGTGCGCTTCCTGGAACAGCTCGGCCGGGTCCGTGCCAACGACATCCGCTTCGAGTCCGACGACGGCCACGTGCTGTTCACCTCGCCACCGGCCACCTACAAGCAGGGCCGCTACGCACCCGACTGGTACACCACGCTGGTCTCGCCACCACTGCAGCGCCAGGTGATCCAGATGCCGGGCGGTCGGCTGACGGTGGAGGCGGAGCCCTCGCGCGCCATCCTGGATGGCTGGGACGAGTTCGTGGTGCTGGGCGGCACGGGCGCGGCCGTGCTGCTGCTGCTGAACCTGGCGGTGTTCTGGGGGGTCGGACGGGCGCTCAAACCGCTGCCGACCATTGTCGAAGGCCTTGCGCGGCTCCAGCAAGGCGACTACGCCGCACGCCTGCCGGCACTGCCTGGCCACGAGGCAGCGGTGATCGGACAGGCCGTCAACCAGCTCGCCGAGGCCATCGAGGCCGAGATCGAGGCCCGGATGCGCGCCTTCGAAGCCGAGCGCACGCTGCTGGAGAGCCGCGAATTCGCACGCCGGCTGGAGGTGCACACCGAGGCCGAGCGGCGCGCCATCGCCCGCGAGCTGCACGACGAATTTGCCCAGTCGGTCACGGCCATCCGCTCGCTGGCACGCACGGTGCAGACCCGGCTCGGCGACCGCGACGCCACCAGCGCCCAGGCCACCGGCATGATCGCCGACGAGGCGGCACGGCTCTACGAGGCCATGCACGGCCTGATCCCGCGGCTGGCGCCACCGGCACTGGACGATCTGGGGCTGGCGGACGCCCTGACCGAGCTGGTCGACGCCTCGCGCAGCCGCTACGGCGACATGACGCTGGAGCTGAACCTGCACGGACTGGTGCAGAGCCAGTCATTGCCGGTCGAGCCGGCGCGCGCAGCCTACCGCGTCGCGCAGGAAGCATTGACCAACGCACTGCGCCACAGCGGCGGCACCCGGGTACGGATCTGCGCCGAAGCCGATCCCACCTCGCTGCAGCTCACCGTCGACGACGATGGCCGCGGCCTGCCTGACGACTGGTCACGCCGCGGGCACTATGGACTGCGTGGCCTGCGCGAACGGGCCGCCACGCTGGGCGGGCGGCTGAGCGTGCAGCGGCGACCGGAAGGCGGCACGCGCGTGCAGGCCTGGCTGCCCCTGGTCCATGACACGGACACCAGCACCGCGGCCAAACCACAAGGAGAGACGACATGATCCGCGTGATGCTGGTCGATGACCATGCGCTGGTGCGCATGGGGTTCCGGATGCTGCTGGGCGAGTGCCCCGACCTGGTGGTGGCCGGCGAAGCCGACAGCGGCGAGCAGGCGCTGCTGAACGTGGCCAGCACGGCGCCGGACGTGGTGGTGCTCGACATCTCGATGCCCGGCATGGGCGGGCTGGAGACGCTGCGGCGGCTGCGGGCACGGGACGGCACGCTGAAGCTGCTGATGCTGTCCGCCCACGACGACAGCGCCCATGCGCGGCGGGCGCTCGATGCTGGGGCGATGGGATTTCTGTCCAAGCGCAGCGCGCCGGAAAACCTGCCGGAAGCCATCCGCGCGGTGGCGGCGGGGCGGCGCTGGCTGGATGCGGACATCGCCCGCCAGCTCGCGCTGGCGGCGATCGACGGCAGCGAGAATCCGGCAGACCGGCTGTCCTCGCGCGAATTCGAGGTCTTCGTGCAGCTCGCCCGCGGCCGCTCGGTGCAGGACATCGCGGGCGATCTGAACCTCTCGGCCAGCACCGTCGGCACCCACCTCTACCACGTCAAGCAGAAGCTCGAAGCGGCCAACCAGGCGGAGCTGACGCTGCTGGCACTGCGCTGGGGGTTGATCGAAGCCTGACCACGCTCCGAACCCACCCGCAGCGGGCGTTCACCAGGCCGGTCAGTCGTTGGCGTAGATGTCGGTGTCCTTGGTTTCCTTCACGAACAGCATGCCGATCACCAGGGTGATGGCGGCGATCGTGATGGGGTACCAGAGGCCGTAGTACATGTTGCCGTTCTGGGCGACCATCGCGAAGGCGATCGTCGGCATCAGGCCACCGAACCAGCCGTTGCCGATGTGGTACGGCAAGGACATCGAGGTATAGCGGATGCGGGTCGGGAACAGCTCCACCAGCATCGCGGCGATCGGCCCGTAGACCATGGTCACATAGATCACCAGCACCGCCAGGATCATGATGATCTTGACCTTGTCGATCTTCGCGGGATCCGCCTTGGCAGGGTAGCCGGCCTCCTTCAATGCGGCAGCGACGTCCTTCTTGAACGCCGCGATGGCCTTGCCGCTGGCGTCGTCGAACTTGTACCCACCAGCCATCAGCACGCCGGTCGGAGGCACGATTTCCTTGTCGCCGATCTTGATCGTCGTCACCGTGCCGACAGCCACCACTTCGTTCGTGTAGCTGGCCGAGTTCTGGGCCAGTGCACGCTTGGCGATGTCGCAGGGATTGGTGAAGTCGACTTCACGCGCCACCGGGCTGCCCTGGAACGAGCAGGTCGCCGGGTCCGCCTTGACGGAGATCTGGGCGGTGGCCTGCGCCTTGGCCAGGTCCGGGTTGGCCGCTTCGGTCAGGGCCTTGAACAGGGGGAAGAAGGTCAGGATGGCCAGCAGCAGGCCCGCCATGATGATCGGCTTGCGGCCGATCTTGTCCGACAGCGTGCCGAAGACCACGAAGAACGGCGTGCCGATCACCAGCGACGCGGCGACCAGGATGTTGGCGGTGGGACCGTCGACCTTCAGCACGCTGGTCAGGAAGAACAGCGCGTAGAACTGGCCCGTGTACCAGACCACGGCCTGGCCGGCGACGAGGCCGAACAGCGCCAGCAGCACGACCTTCAGGTTCTTCCACTGCCCGAAGGACTCCGACAGCGGCGCCTTGGAGGTCTTGCCCTCTTCCTTCATCTTCTTGAAGGCAGGCGACTCGTTCATCGACAGGCGGATCCAGACGCTGACAGCCAGCAACAGGATCGACACGACGAACGGAACGCGCCAGCCCCAGTCGGCGAAGGCCTCCTCGCCGATGGCCGAGCGGGTGCCCAGAATCACCATCAGCGACAGGAACAGGCCCAGCGTCGCGGTGGTCTGGATCCAGGCGGTGTAGGCACCGCGGCGGCCGTGCGGCGCGTGTTCGGCCACGTACGTGGCGGCACCGCCGTATTCACCGCCGAGCGCCAGGCCCTGCAGCATGCGCAGCGAGATCAGGATCACCGGAGCAGCCACGCCGATGGACGCGTAGTTGGGCAGCACACCGACGATGAAGGTGGACAGGCCCATGATCAGGATGGTGACCAGGAAGGTGTATTTCCGGCCGATCATGTCGCCGAGACGCCCGAACACCAGCGCACCGAACGGGCGCACGATGAAGCCCGCGGCAAACGCCAGCAGCGCAAAGATGAAGGCAGCCGACGGATCCAGTCCGCTGAAGAACTGCTTGGCGATGATCGCGGCGAGCGATCCGTACAGGTAGAAGTCGTACCACTCGAAAACGGTGCCGAGCGACGAGGCGAAGATGACCTTCTTCTCCTCTGCCGTCATCGGTGCATCGGCGGCCCGAGCGTTCACGGGAATGCTGGACATGTGTTTGTCTCCTCGACCAGAAAGCAGCGCCGCGACCACGGCGCAGGCATTCACTGTCGAACCGGGTTCTGACGGTTTCCTGACGGATAACCAACAAAAACTGACGCAGTCGAGACCAACCCGCAGCTTCTATTTCACGATGCAGAAAAAATTCGGAATTACTCACGCATTCAGGGTTAGTCCTGATCATGATGAATGTCAATTTTCGAGGCAGACAGCCGGGCCGGCAATGCCGCCCAGATCGGCTCGCGTTCGGCCGCCGACAGCCTGGACCAGGCCGTGATCTCGGCGATCGTGCGCAGACAGCCCTCGCACCAGCCCGTGCGCGCATCCATGCGGCAGACATTGACGCAGGGACTGGCTGGCCGCGCCACCGGAGCGGGTGCAGGCTGCGTGACATCGGCGACCGGCGCACCGCCGGTCAGTGCGGGCAGCTCCGCTGGCGCGAGCTGGAATACCGCGTTGGGATGCCCTGCAGCCGCCCAGATCAGCCCGAACCGGAACAGGGCGCGGTCGATCAGCACGACCGGTGGCGTGACATGGCCGACCGGCGAGACACCGCCGATCGAGAACCCGGTGCGGGCCTTGACGAAGTCGGCATCCGCCCGCCCGATCGGTCCGACCAGCGCAGCGACCTGGCGTTCGTCCACGCGCAGATCGCCGGAGGTCACGACCAGCACGGCCACCGCGTCGGCACGCCGCCGGAAGACGACGCTCTTGGCGATCTGACCGAGTTGCACGCCCAAGGCGTCGGCGGCTTCCTGCGCCGTGCGGGCGGGCACGCCGAGCATGCGCGGCGCGTGGGGATGGCCCCGATCGGCCAGCACATCGCGCACACGGCGGACACTGTCCGGCCACGCCTGATCCTGATGACGAAGGGAAGATTCCATGTGATCCATGTGTATGACCTGACCTGATCTGATCTGATCTGCACTGAAGTGCAGCAATGCCGAGGCATGTTCGCACAAGCCCCCTGGCTGGAGGGGCGGCGGGGGTTCCTGCCCCGCCGCCGCGAGGTGATCATGTGCACCGCATGCCCACGCTTCCCCGCACCCGTTCTGCCAGCCCCCTGCCGCTGCCCGCTGTCGGCACGGCCGCGCTCGATCAGGAGGGACGCCCCCCGCCCCGCGTCGTGCTCGACAACACGGTCGTGCTCTCGGCGCTGGTGTTTGGCGGGCCGATGGCCACGCGGCTGCGGCGGGCCTGGCGCAACGGCTTCTGTCGGCCGATGGTCTGCCACGACACGCTGGTGGACCTGACCCGCCAGCTGGGCCAGGCACCGCTGGCGTTCTCGGTGGCAGAGCAACAGCAGATGCTCGGTGAGTACCTGCCCTATGTGCTCAAGGTGCGGGTGCCGCTCGCAGCAACGCCCGGCAAGCTCGAACCGGCCGGTCTGGCGTTCGTGAAGCTGGGCATGGCCGGCAAGGCGCATGTGCTGGTGACCAGCGACCCCTCGCTGCTGGCGATGCAGGCCAGCCTGCCGTTCGAGGTGATGGCGCAGGAACCCTTCCTGAACCTGCTGCGCGCCTCCGCGATCGAGCCCGTGCCGCTGCGGTACCGGGGGCTCGCCACACCCCTGGATCGGCTCCGCTAGCCTCACCGACCCGCCATGCGCCACCACGCCAGCGCACTCAGCCACAGCGGCGCCGTCAGCGCGAATCCCGCCGTGGACAGCACGATCACCGCACTCGCCTCGCCTTCGAGCACGCGGTAGCGCTGCGCGAACAGCAGCGCATTGCTGCCGACCGGCAGCGCCGCCGCCATCACCAGCACCGACAGCGGCAGGCCATCGAGGTGGAACACCAGCACCCCGGACACCGCCACCAGCGCCGGCAGCAGCAGGAGCTTGAGCGCAGCCATCCGCGCCGGCACCGACCAGCGCGGCCCCAGCCCGTACTGGTCCAGCGACACGCCGATCAGCACCAGGGACAGCGGCACCGCACCCTGTCCCAGCATCTGCAGCACGCTGTCGGTCCACTGCGGCAGCGCCAGCCCACCCAGGTTCCACGCCATGCCAAGCAGCACCGGCAGCACCACCGGGTGGATCAAGGTCTGGCGGGCAATGGTCAGCAGCGTCTGCCCGATCGCCCAGGCCCCGGTATGGCGCGCGGCAGCGCGGGCGCGGGCGGCCTCGGCCAGCACGGTGAAGGGACTGAGCAGCAGGATGGCATGCAGGCTGACCAGCGCCACGTGCAGCCGCAAGCCCTCCTCGCCGAACAGCGCCGCAGCGAACGGCAGCCCGACCTGCACCGAATTGCCGAAGCTCAGCGTCACCGCACGCGTGGCAGGCGCTGCCGGATCGTCCGTTCCGGCCACGCCGTGCAGCCGCTGCCAGACCCACACACCCAGCGCCCACAGCAGCAGCGGCACGAAGAACGCCGCCAGCAGCCGCCACGGCAGCGCGGCCAGACGCACCGTCGCGGTGGTACGGAACAGCAACCCCGGCACGAACACCAGGAACCCGATGTTCGACAGCGTGCGCAGCCCCACGGCACCGCCCGTCAGCCCGGCACGCGCCGCGCCATAGCCGATGCCCACGACGACGAACAGCGTGAACAGCTTCAGAAAGAGATCGACCGACATGGCCCGAGCTTAGGCGCAGGACAGGTCGGTCGCTGTACGCGATCGCCGCAGCTCAGGCGGGTGTCTTCTTCGCGGCGGCCTTCTTCGCCGGCACCTTGGCGGCACGCGGCTCGAACTCGAACACCACCTTGCCTTCCTTCTTGTCGTAGACGAGGAAGGCCTTGAACTTGCGCTTGGTCTTGTTCGAGACGAAGCCGTCGAGCAACGCGGTCTTGCCGGTGGCCAGCAGCAGCGTCATCTGCTCGGGTGAGACGGTCTGCTGCAAGATGATCTTGCCGGTCTTGAAATCACAGGTCGCCGTGGTGCCGACCGCATGCTCGCAGACGTAGTTCGTGCCATGTTCGTGGACCGCGCTGCCGCATTTCGGGCAACGACCGAGCGCCGACTGCCCCGTGAAATCGACCGCCTCGGCTTCTTCGGCTTCTTTCCTGGCGTCGTCGCCGAAATCGAATTCGAGCTTCCAGTTGCCGGCCTCTTCGTCGCGCACCAGCTTCAGCTCGGCGGTGAAGGGCCAGCCCGCCTTGGAGCGGAAGCCTTCCAGCGGCCCGATGCGGTGGTCGGTCAGGAAGGCCTCGGCCTCGTGCAGCTCGAAGCTGCGTCCGCCGGGGATCTTGCCGATCGAGAAGCCGCAGCCGGCGCCGTGGCCGTCCGCGCCGGTGCAGGCGAAGCGGCGGTAGTTCTCCTTGACCACGCCGCCGCAGTTCGGGCAGGGTGCCGCCAGCGTCGCGTAGTCGCCGGGAATGGTGTCGCGGTCGTATTCCTTGGCCTTGACGACGATGCGCCGGGCCATGTCGGCGATGCCCTGCATGAAGTCGGCGCGGCTGAGCTGGCCCTTCTCCATCTGGTTGAGCTGGTGCTCCCACTGGCCGGTCAGCTCCGGCTTGGTCAGGTCTTCCACCGCCAGCCCGCGCAGCAGCGTCATGAGCTGGAAGGCCTTGGCGGTCGGCACCAGATCCCGGCCGTCGCGCAGGATGTACTTCTCCAGGATCAAGCCTTCGATGATGGCCGCGCGCGTGGCCGGCGTGCCCAGGCCCTTCTCCTGCATCGCCGCCTTGAACTCCTCGTCGTCGATGAGCTTGCCGGCGCCTTCCATCGCGCTGAGCAGCGTCGATTCGTTGTAGCGCGCCGGCGGTTTGGTGCGCAGCGCGGCGATCTTCAGCGCGTCGGCGGTGACGACCTCGCCCGGCTTGACGGCCACGAGATTGGCGTCCTCGCCCGCCGCTTCCTTGCCGTAGACCGCCAGCCAGCCCGGATTCACCAGCACCTTGCCGTTGGTCTGGAACTGGTGGTCGCGCCCGGCGGCCGTCACCTGCGTGATGCGGGTGGTGACCATGAACTCGGCCGACGGATAGAACACCGCGATGAAGCGCTTGACCACCAGGTCGTAGAGCTTGGCCTCGATCTCGCTCAGGCTCTTCGGCGCCTGCAGCGTCGGGATGATGGCGAAGTGGTCCGAGATCTTGCTGTTGTCGAAGATGCGCTTCGTCGGCTTGACATAGCCTGCCTTCAACGCCTTGCGGGCGTGGGTGGCCAGGTCCTGCAGCGGGCCGGGCAGGTCTTCGCTGGCGATCATGTCCAGCGTCTGCTTCGCCACGTCGACATAGTCTTCGGGCAGCGCACGTGCGTCGGTCCGCGGGTAGGTCAGGACCTTGTGCTTCTCGTACAGCGCCTGCGCGATCGACAGCGTGGTCTTGGCCGAGAAGCCGAAGCGCGAGTTGGCCTCGCGCTGCAGCGTGGTCAGGTCGTAGAGCAGCGGGCTGGCCTGCGTGCTCGGCTTGGCCTCCTCGCGCACGGTGCCGGACTGGCCGCGCACGGCGTCGGCGATGGCTTTCGCTTCATCGGCGTTCCACAGGCGGTCGCTGCGGCGCTCGGCGTCGTCGTCCTTCCTGAACTTCGGGTCGAACCACTTGCCCTCGTAGACGCCGGCATCGGCCCCGAAATCGGCGCGAACTTCCCAGTAATCGCGGGCAACGTGCTTGCGGATCTTTTCCTCGCGCTCGACCATGATCGACAGCGTGGGCGTCTGCACCCGCCCGACCGTGGTCAGGAAGAAGCCGCCGTCGCGCGAGTTGAACGCGGTCATGGCGCGGGTGCCGTTGATGCCGATCAGCCAGTCGGCCTCGCTGCGGCTGCGGGCGGCGTCGGCCAGGCCGCGCATGTCGGCCTCGCTGCGCAGCTTGCCGAAGCCGTCGCGGATGGCCTGCGGCGTCATGCTCTGCAGCCACAGGCGCTGCACGGGCTTGGTGCCGACCTTGCTGCCGAGCGCGTACTGCTCGATCAGCCGGAAGATCAGCTCGCCCTCGCGGCCCGCGTCACAGGCGTTGACGAGGTCGGTGATGTCCTTGCGCTTGACCAGCTTGACGACTGCGCTCAGGCGGCTCTTGGCCTTGTCGATGGGCGCCAGGTCGAAATGCGGCGGCACCACCGGCAGGTTGGCGAAGCTCCACTTGCCCCGCTTGACATCGAATTCCTCCGGCGCCTTGATCTCCACCAGGTGGCCGACGGCGGAGGTGACCACGTAGCGGTCGTTCTCGAAGTGGTCGTCGTGCTTCTCGAACTTGCCGCACACCGGGGTCAGCGCGCGAACGATGTCCTGTGCGACGGAAGGCTTCTCGGCGATGACGAGAGATTTGCTCATGATGTTCGAACTCTGCAGAACGCTGCTTGCACTGACACGCGCACCCGACCCTGCGTCAGGGTGCTCCCTACAATCCACGGCTATACGCGTACACGCACACACACGGGCACGCACACGCCCACACCCCAATCTAACCAATCTCGCACCGCCATGTCTGCTCCGCTGCCAGATTCGACCGCGCCGCCCCCTCCACGGTCACCGGGACAACGCCGCCTGCAGGTGCGGCGGTCCGGCGTCCATGGCAAGGGGGTCTATGCGCAGGTACCGCTGCGGGCGGGCGAGATCATCATCGAATACAAGGGCGAAGTCATCCCATGGGACGAAGCACTGCGCCGCCACCCGCACGATCCGTCCGACCCGAACCATACCTTCTACTTTCACGTCGATGACACGCATGTGATCGATGGCGGCGTCCGTGGCAATGCGGCGCGCTGGATCAACCACGCCTGCGCGCCCAACTGCGAGACCGAAGACGATGGCGGTCGCATCTTCATCAAGGCGCTGCGCGACATCGTTCCCGGCGAGGAGTTGTTCTTCGACTACCGGTTGGTGATCGATGAACGCTACACCGCGAAACTGAAGAAAGCTTACGCGTGTCGCTGCGGTGCACCAGACTGCCGGGGTACGATGCTCGGCCCCAAGCGCTGAACCGGCGCCCCTTCGCTCCCCCCCCACCACGACCACCACCATGCTGCACTGGGACGCCGAAACGCTCTGGCAAGACCTGGAACCGCAGGCCCCCGGCCTGAGCGTCGAGGTACTGGCCGAGACTGGCTCCACCAACACACTGCTGCTCGACCGCGGCCGCCAGGGCCTGGATGCCCCCTGCCTGCTCGTCGCCGAGCGCCAGAGTGCCGGCCGGGGCCGCCTGGGCCGCCCCTGGTGGTCGCAGCCGGGCCAGGCGCTGACCTTCTCGCTCGGGCTGAAGCTGGCCCCGGCCAACTGGAGCGGGCTGTCGCTGGCGGTCGGCCTCGCATTGGCCGAAGCGCTGGGCGAGCACATCGGCCTGAAGTGGCCCAACGACCTGTGGCTGCGCGGCGACGACCGCAAGCTCGGCGGCATCCTGATCGAGGTCACGCCGCTGGCGGAACCGGGCACGCGCCCCGGCGAGCGCTGGGTC
>NZ_JBFPGY010000069.1:0-3762 GCF_041083715.1 Sphaerotilus sp. | reverse complement strand
TGGCGCGGTTCCTCGAAAGCAGCACCGGCGCCAACATCCTGTCCACCCCGAACCTGGTCGCGCTCGACAACGAGGAAGCCAAGATCGTCATCGGCCAGAACGTGCCCTTCATCACCGGCAGCTTCACCAACACCGGCACCGGCACCGGCTCGACCAACCCGTTCCAGACCATCGAACGCAAGGACGTCGGCCTGACCCTGCGCATCAAGCCGCAGATCGGCGAAAGCGGCACGGTGCGCATGCAGATCTACCAGGAGAACTCCAGCGTCATCGCCGGCACGACCTCGTCCAGCGCCGGCCCGTCGACCGAGAAGAGTTCGATCGAGACGTCGGTGGTGGTGGACGACGGCCAGATCATGGTGCTGGGCGGCCTGCTCAAGGACGAGTACGCCGACGGCGAAGACCGCGTGCCGGGCCTGGCCAGCCTGCCGCTGGTGGGCAACCTGTTCAAGGCACAGAACCGCAAGCGCATCAAGACCAACCTGCTGGTCTTCCTGCGCCCGGTCGTGATGCGCACGCAGGACGACGCCAACGCGCTGACCCTGGACCGCTACGACATGATCCGCGCCCGCCAGCAGGACGGCCAGCCCAAGCCCTCGTCGGTGCTCGGCATCAACGAGTCGCCGGTGCTGCCCGAGCAACGCCGCGGCGAGCGTGCGACACCGTCGTCTCCATCCCCCTCCACGTCTGCTTCCTCGCCGAGCCGCTGACCGTGCGCCACCCCCTGCCCTACGCCTGGGCCAAGGCCCAGCGCCTGCTGCTCGAAGACGATGGCGACCGCCTCGTCCTCTGGGCCGACGCCGAGGCACCGCGCGCCGCGCTGGCCGAGGTGCTGCGCCTGCACGCCATCGACGCCATCGAGCGCGAAGCCCCCGAGCGCCTCGCCCAGCGCATCGCGCAGGCCTATGCCGGCGGCGAGTCCAGCGCCGCGGCGGTGGTCGGCGAGGTGGAGAGCGCCGTCGATCTGAGCCGGATGATGCAGGACCTGCCCGCCGTGGAGGACCTGCTCGAAGCGGCCAACGACGCGCCCATCATCCGCATGCTCAACGCGCTGCTGACGCAGGCCGCCAAGGACGGCGCGAGCGACATCCACATCGAACCGTACGAGCGCTCGTCCGCCGTGCGCTTCCGCGTGGACGGCACGCTGCGCGAGGTGGTGCAGCCCAACAAGGCCCTGCACGCGGCCCTGATCAGTCGGCTGAAGATCATGGCCGAGCTGGACATCGCCGAGAAGCGGCTGCCGCAGGACGGGCGCATCTCGCTGCGCATCGGTGGCCGCGCGATCGACGTGCGGGTGTCGACGCTGCCGGGCGTGCATGGCGAGCGGGCCGTGCTGCGCCTGCTCGACAAGGGCGAGGCGAAGTTCTCGCTGCCCGGCCTGGGCATGCAGGGCGACACCTACACGCGCTTCTCCAGCCGCATCCAGCAGCCGCACGGCATCGTGCTGGTGACCGGCCCGACCGGCTCGGGCAAGACCACCACGCTCTACGCCGCACTCGGCCAGGTCGAGACCAGCACCACCAACGTGCTGACCGTGGAAGACCCGGTCGAGTACGAACTCGCCGGCATCGGCCAGACCCAGGTCAACGCCAAGATCGACCTGACCTTCGCCAAGGCGCTGCGCGCCATCCTGCGGCAGGACCCGGACGTCATCATGATCGGCGAGATCCGCGACCACGAGACGGCGCAGATCGCCGTGCAGGCCTCGCTGACCGGTCACCTCGTGCTCGCCACGCTGCACACCAACGACGCACCCAGCGCCGTGACGCGGCTGACCGACATGGGGATCGAACCCTTCCTGCTGAGTTCGTCGCTGCTCGGGGTGCTCGCGCAGCGGCTGGTCCGCAAGCTGTGCACTGCCTGCAAGCGCCAGGGAGACGACGGCCGCTGGCACCCGGTCGGCTGTGACGCCTGCGGCCACAGCGGCTACAAGGGCCGCACGGGGGTGTACGAGCTGATGGTGGTGGACGACACGGTGCGCAGCCTGATCCACGGCCGTGCCAGCGAATCGGAGCTGATCGCCGCGGCCCGTGCCGGCGGCCTGCGCTCGATGCGCGAGGACGGCGAGCGGCTGGTCGCCACCGGCATCACGTCGCTGGAAGAACTGATGCGCGTCACGCGCGACTGATCCGCACCGGAACCCCATGCCCGCCTACCGATTCGAAGCCCTCGACGCCGCCGGCAAGACCCAGACCGGGCTGCTGGACGGTGACAACGCCAAGGCGGTGCGCTCGCAGCTGCGGGCGCGGGCGCTGGTGCCGCTGGATGTGCAGCTGGTCGAATCGGAAGCGACGGCCACGGCGGCGGCGGGCGGATCGATGATGCGGCGGCGGGTGTTCTCGGCCACGACGCTGGCGATCTGGACCCGCCAGCTCGCCGGGCTGGTCGGCGCCGGCCTGCCGCTGGAACGTGCGCTGACCGCGCTCGCAGACGAGGCCGAGGATCCGCGCCAGCGCGAGTTGCTCGCCCACCTGCGCGCCGAAGTGAATGGTGGTTCGCCCTTCGCCAGCGCCCTCGGCAACGCACCGCGCGAATTCGACGATGTCTACCGCGCCGTGGTCGCGGCCGGCGAGCAGAGCGGGCAGCTCGGCCGCGTGCTGGAAAAGCTGGCCGACGACCTGGAGGAGCGCCAGGCGCTGAAGTCACGGCTGGTGGGCGCGACGCTGTACCCGGCCATCGTGTCGGTGGTGGCCATCGTGATCGTCATCTTCCTGGTCACCTATGTGGTGCCGCAGGTGGCACAGGTCTTCGCCGGCAGCAAGAAGGCGCTGCCCTTCCTGACCAGCGCGATGCTGGCGCTGAGCGCCTTCCTGCGCCACTGGGGCTGGGCACTGCTGCTGGCGCTGATCGGTGCAGGCGGGCTGCTCGTGGTGGCCCGGCGCAACGAGGCGACCCGCGAACGGCTCGACGGTCTGGTGCTGACGCTGCCCATCGTCGGCCGGCTGGCGCGCAGCTACAACGCGGCGCGTTTCGCCGGCACGCTGGCGATGCTGGCGGGCTCGGGCGTGCCGATCCTGAAAGCGCTGCAGGCGGCGGCCGAGACGCTGTCCAACCGCGCCATGCGCGCCGATGCGCTGGCCGCGCTGGTGCAGGTGCGCGAAGGCGCACCGCTGGCCTCGGCGCTGTCGTCGAAGAAGCGCTTCCCCGGCCTGCTGTCGATGTTCGCCCGCCTGGGCGAGCAGACCGGCGAGCTGCCGGTGATGCTGCAGCGCGCCGCTACCCAGCTCGGCGCCGAGGTCCAGCGCCGCGCGATGCAGATGGCCACCATCCTGGAGCCACTGCTGATCGTGGTCATGGGCGCGATGGTGATGGTGATCGTGCTGGCCGTGCTGCTGCCGATCATCCAGCTCAATACCTTCGTGAAATGACCCGGCGGCAGCGTCTCCGCCTCACCCGCCACTCAGCGCCAGCACGAGGCTGATCTGCTCGGTCGGCGGCAGTAGCGCCGACAGGTCGAACAGCGGGTGACCGTTCACGAAGGCCCGCAGATGCGGGCGGATGCGCTCCTGCTCGTCGACGATGCGGAAGCGCAGTCCCGGGAACCGCTGCTCCAGCCCGTCCAGCACGGCACCCAGCGTGTCGCCAGCGGCCTCGACCAGCGCAGCGCCCGTGTAGGACTGCAAGGCCGACGGAACCAGCACCCGCACCGCCGGCTCACCGCAGATCGACGACGTCGAGCGCGTAGAGTTCCGGCAGGTGCCGCATCAGCGGCGCCCACCCGGCACCTTCGTCGCGACTGAGCCAGAGTTCACCGCTGGTCGT
>NZ_JBFPGY010000068.1:0-43494 GCF_041083715.1 Sphaerotilus sp. | reverse complement strand
CAGCTTCCAGTGCTCGGCCCAGGTCTTGCGGCCGCTGGCGACTTCGAGCATCAGCCGGAACATCGCCCAGCCCGCCTCCTCGATCGACTCTTCGCCATCGGCGATGCGGCCGGCGTTCACGTCCATCAGGTCGTGCCAGCGGCGGGCCAGGTCCGAGCGGGTGGCCACCTTGATCACCGGGCACTCGGCCAGGCCGTAAGGCGTGCCGCGCCCGGTGGTGAAGACGTGCAGGTTCATGCCTGCGGCAAGCTGCAGCGTGCCGCAGATGAAGTCGCTGGCGGGTGTGGCCGCGTAGACCAGCCCACGCTGATCCGGTCGCAGTTTCTCACCCGGAGACAGCACATGCGAAATCGCGGACGAGCCGCTCTTGATGATCGAGCCCATTGCCTTTTCGGTGATGTTGGACAGGCCGCCGGCCTTGTTGCCGGGGGTCGTGTTGGCCGAGCGATCGACGCGTCCGCGGTCCAGATAGCGGTCGTACCAATCGAGTTCCCGCACGATGGCCTCGGCGATCTCGGGCGTGGCGGCGCGTGCAGTGAGCTGGTCCACGCCGTCGCGCACTTCGGTGTTTTCGCTGAACATCACCGTTGCCCCGGCACGCACCAGCAGGTCGGCACAGTAGCCGACCGCTGGGTTGGCAGTCACGCCGGAGAACGCATCCGAGCCTCCGCACTGCACGCCGACCACCAGCTCGCTGGCCGGGACCGTCTCGCGGCGACGCGCATTCAGGCGCTCCAGGTGCGGCTTGGCGCTGCGGAGGATGTCGTCGAGCATCGACATGAAGCCGATGTGGTGGTCGTCCTGCAGGCACACCGTCTCCGGGCCCAGGGTGGTGTCGCGCGCATCGGTGATCGGGAAGGAGCCCGGGGGCAGCAGGCGATCGGGTTGCAGCTTCTCGCAGCCCAGGCTCACGACCATCACTTCGCCGCCGAAGTTCGGGTTGAGCGAGATGTTCTTCAGCGTGCGGATCGGGATCACCGCATCCGGTGCGTCGATCGCCACACCGCAGCCATACGTGTGCTCCAGCCCGATCACGTCGTCCACGCGGGGGTAGAGCGGCAGCAGCTCGGCCTTGATGCGCGCCACCGCCTGCGCGACGACCCCGGCCACGCACTGCACCGTCGTCGTGATGGCCAGGATGTTGCGGGTGCCGACCGAGCCGTCGGCGTTGCGGTAGCCCTCGAAGGTATGGCCGGTCAGCGGCTGGCGTGCGGGCGATGGCACGGTTGCCATCGGCAGGCCTTGCAGCGCGCGGGCGGCGGGCATCTGCAGCCGCCGCTCATGGACCCACGCGCCAGCGGGAATGTCCTGGAGCGCGTAGCCGATCGGCACGTTGTAGCGCCGCACCACGCCGCCCTGCAGGATGTCCACCAGCGCCACCTTGTGCCCTTGCGGTACCTTGTCGTGCAGCACCAGTCCAGCGCCAGGAACGCCATCAGGCAGCACCGTCCCGGCCGGCAGGCCGCCGTCGTTGGCGACGATGGCGACATGGTCGTCCGAGTGCATGCGGATGGTCAAGGGAGGGCGGGGCACGGGCGCGTTCATGTCTATCCTGCTGGTGATCGTACAACACAAGTGTCGCCATCTTTGGCAGCCGCCACAAGAGGGCGCGATACGTAGTTCTCCCTGTCGCATTGTTGTCGAGTTAGTTATACGATGACATACAACAACATCTGATGGAGTCTGACCATGTCGCCCCAAGACCTCAAGAGCGTGCTGCAAACCGGCCTGCTGTCGTTTCCGCTGACCGACTTCGACCGCGAACTTCGCTTTGCTCCGAAGCCCTACGCCGACCGGCTGGAGTGGTTGCAGCCCTACGGTGCCTCGGCGCTGTTCGCTGCGGGTGGCACGGGCGAGTTCTTCTCGCTGGCACCGGCCGAATACAGCGAGGTGATCCAGGTCGCGCTGGACACCTGCCGCGGTCGCACACCGATCATCGCCGGCGCTGGAGGTGGCACGACGCTGGCGATCCAGTACGCGCAGGAGGCCGAGCGCCTCGGTGCCCAGGGCATCCTGCTGCTGCCGCACTACCTGACCGAGGGCAGCCAGGCCGGCCTGATCGCCCACGTCGAGGCCGTGTGCAAGAGCGTGCAGTTCGGCGTCATCGTCTACAACCGCGGTGCCTGCCGCCTGACACCGGCGAGCCTGCTGGTGCTGGCGGACCGCTGCCCGAACCTGATCGGCTTCAAGGACGGTGTCGGCGACATCGAGAAATTCGTCGCCATCCGCCAGACGCTGGGGGATCGCTTCGCCTACCTGGGTGGGTTGCCGACGGCAGAAGTCTTCGCCGGTGCCTACAAGGCGATGGGCTGTCCGGTCTATTCGTCGGCGGTCTTCAACTTCATCCCGAAGACAGCGATGGAGTTCTACAACGCCCACGCCGCCGGTGACACCGCCACCTGCGATCGCCTGGTGCGCGACTTCTTCCTGCCCTACATCGCGCTGCGCAACGAGGGTGAAGGCTACGCCGTGTCCATCGTGAAGGCGGGAGCCACGCTGGTCGGACACAGTGCCGGCCCGGTGCGCCCGCCGCTGTCGGACCTGCTTCCGGCGGAAGTCAACCGCCTCGGCCAGCTGATCTCGAAGCTTGGCGCGCAATGAATCCGCGCCACGCCACCCTGCACCGCCCCCGGACATCTCGCATGAAAAAGCTGCTCACCGCCGTGCTCCTGGGGCTGACCGCCATCACGTGCGCCCAGGCACAAGCCTGGCCCAGCAAGCCCGTGACCCTGCTGGTGCCATTTCCGGCCGGCGGATCGACCGACGTCATCGCCCGCACCGTCGCACCGAAGCTGCAGGAAAAGCTTGGTGCCACCTTCATCGTGGACAACAAGGCCGGTGCCGGAGGCACCATGGGGGCGGCGGTGGCCAAGCGTGCTGCGCCCGATGGCTACACAGTCTTCGTCTCGTCACTCGGTCCCTTCGTGATCGGCCCGCACCTGCTCAAGAACGTCGGCTATGACCCGCTGAAGGATTTCGACTACATCACGGTCGCGGTGCAGGCGCCCAATGTGCTCGCCGTGCCGGCGAATTCGCCGCACAAGTCGATGGCCGACGTGCTGGCTTTCCACAAGGCCAACCCCGGGAAGATGAGCTTCGCTTCGGCCGGCAACGGCACGAGCGACCACCTGACGGTCGAGCTGTTCTGGCAGACGACCGGCACCAGCGGCCTGCACATCCCGTACAAGGGCGGCGCACCGGCGATGTCGGACCTGCTTGGTGGCCAGGTCGATGCCTCGTTCATGAACATCAACACCGGCCTGGCCAACATCAAGGCGGGCAAGCTGCGGGCGCTGGCGATCACCAGTGCCAAGCGCTCGCCGCTGCTGCCGGACGTGCCGACGATGGAAGAGCTGGGCATCAAGGGCGCGACGGTCTATTCGTGGCAGGCCGTGGCCGCGCCCAAGGGACTGCCCGCCGACATCAAGGCCAGGCTGCATGGTGCGCTGGTGGCGGCGCTGAACGACCCCGCGGTCAAGACCAAGCTGCTTGACGTCGGTTTCGAGATCGTCGGCAATACTCCCGAGCAGTTCACGGCCTTCCAGGCGACCGAGTTCGCCCGCTGGAAGAAGGTCATCGAGGTCGGCAAGATCACCGCCGACTGAACCTGGAGCACCCGCCATGACCACGTCCTCCACTCCCCGCATCACCGCGCTGCGCGTGATCCCGGTCGCCGGCCGCGACAGCATGCTGCTGAACCTCAGCGGCGCGCACGGCCCGTTCTTCACGCGCAACCTGCTGATCCTCACCGACAGCGCTGGGCGCACCGGCGTGGGCGAGGTACCCGGTGGCGAGAAGATCCGTCAGACGCTGGAAGATGCCCGCGAACTGATCGTCGGCCAGCCACTCGGTTCGCAGCAGCGGTTGTTGCAGCAAGTGCAGCAGCGTTTCGCCGACCGCGACAGCGGCGGGCGCGGCCTGCAGACCTTCGACCTGCGCACCACCATCCACGCGGTGACGGCCATCGAGTCGGCGCTGCTCGACCTGCTCGGCCAGCACCTGGGCGTGCCGGTGGCGGCGCTGCTCGGCGAGGGCCAGCAGCGGGCATCGGTGGAGATGCTGGGCTACCTGTTCTTCGTCGGCGACAAGGCGCAGACCGATCTGCCGTACAGCAGTGCGCCGGCAGCGGACAACGACTGGTTCCGCCTGCGCCATGAACAGGCGATGACGCCCGAGTCGGTCGTGCGGCTGGCCGAGGCGGCGCGCGCGCGCTACGGCTTCAACGACTTCAAGCTCAAGGGCGGCGTGCTGGCGGGCGATGCCGAGGTCGATGCCGTCACCGCGCTGCACGAACGCTTCCCCGACGCCCGCGTGACGCTGGACCCGAACGGCGGCTGGCTGCTGAAGGATGCGGTCCGGCTCGGCCAGCGCATGCGCGGCATCGTCGCCTACGCGGAAGACCCGTGCGGCGCCGAAGACGGCTTCTCCGGCCGCGAGGTGATGGCCGAGTTCCGCCGCGCCACCGGCCTGCCCACCGCCACCAACATGGTTGCCACCGACTGGCGCCAGTTGAGCCATGCGCTGTCGCTGCAGAGCGTGGACATTCCGCTGGCCGACCCGCACTTCTGGACCATGGCCGGCTCGGTGCGCGTGGCGCAGACCTGCCGTGACTGGGGTCTGACCTGGGGCTCGCACTCGAACAACCACTTCGACGTGTCGCTGGCGATGTTCACCCACGTCGGCGCGGCGGCCCCCGGCAAGGTCACCGCCATCGACACGCACTGGATCTGGCAGGACGGCCAGCGCCTGACGAAGGAACCGCTGCAGATCGTCGGGGGCCATGTGCAGGTGCCGGACAAGCCGGGCCTGGGCGTCGAGCTGGACATGGTCGAAGTGGAGAAGGCGCACCAGCTCTACCTGCAGCACGGTCTTGGCGCGCGGGACGACGCGATGGCGATGCAGTATCTGCTCCCGGGCTGGACCTTCGACCCGAAGCGGCCCTGCATGGTGCGCTGAGCGCCACTGTCTTTTGAATCCTGAATCCTGAATCCTGAATCTGGAAGCCTGCCATGACGACGATGCTCACCTCCTTCAATGCCCGAACCGGCGAGGCACTGGAACACGTGCCCTCCAGCACACCCGCTGCCGTCGATGCCGCCTGCGACGCGGCGGCCGCGGCGTTCCCGCTGTGGCAGGGCGCTGCCGGGCCGGAGCGTGCCGCGTTGCTGCGCGCCCTGGCTGTCGCGCTGGAAACCGACCGTGCTGAACTCGTCGCGCTGGCCGACCGCGAAACCGCGCTCGGTCCGGTGCGTCTGAATGGCGAACTCGACCGCACGGCCTTCCAGCTCCGCCGCTTCGCCGACCTGGCCGAGCGCGGTGCGCCGTTTGCGTTCGTGGACGATCCGGCCGTGGCCGGCGCGCCGCCCGCCGGGCATCCGGCGATGCAGCGCTGGTCGGTGCCACTCGGCCCGGTGGCGATGTTCTCGGCGAGCAACTTCCCGTTTGCGTTCTCGGTCCTCGGTGGCGACACGGCATCGGCACTCGCGGCGGGCTGTCCGGTGGTCGTCAAGGCGCACTCGGGCCACCTGCTGCTGTCGAACCGGGTATTCGGGCTGGTCCAGGGCGTGCTGGCGGCGCTGAACCTGCCCGCCGGCCTGATCGGGCTGGTGCAGGGCGGTGGACGCGACATCGGCGTGCGGCTGATCCGCCATCCGGCGATCGCCGCCGGCGCCTTCACTGGCTCGACCCAGGGCGGTGCGGCGCTGGCGGCCGAAGCGGCGGCGCGGCCCCGGCCCGTCCCGTTCTTCGGCGAACTCGGCTCGACCAACCCTGTCATCGCATTGCCTGCCAGGCTCGCCACGGATGGCGCCGCGCTGGCGGCGACGCTGGCCGGCTCCATCACGCTGGGCTGCGGTCAGTTCTGCACCAACCCCGGTGTCATCGTGCTGATCGACGCGCCGCAATCCGGGCTGGACGTGCAGGCGGTCAACGACGGCTTCGTCACGCAACTGGCCGAGGCACTGCGTCCGCAGCAGCCACATGCGATGCTGACCACCGCGATGCGCGGGGCGTTCGAAGCCGGTGTCGCGCATTGGGCGCAGGCCGGCGCCGACCTGCTGGTGCAGGACACCAGCGCCGCTGGCCAGCCTCCGCGTCCGGTGCTGGCGCAGGTCTCGGCGCAAGCGTTCATCGACCGCGCGGCCTTGCGCGAAGAAGTGTTCGGCCCTGGCAGCCTGGTGGTCCGGGCCGCCAATCTCGTGCAGGCGCTGCAGGTGCTGCAGGCCGTTGGCGGTACGCTGACCGTGACGCTGTGGGGCATGGATGCGGACACCGGCCAGACCCGCGCACTGGTGCGCGGTGCGATGGCGATCGCCGGGCGTGTGCTGTTCGCGGGTGTGCCGACCGGCGTGGCCGTCACGGCGGCACAACAGCATGGCGGTCCGTGGCCCAGCAGCACCCGCCCGGAAAGCACGTCGGTGGGTGATGCCGCGATGGCGCGTTTCCTGCGACCGGTCTGTCTGCAGGATGCGCCGGCGTGGCTGGTCGAGCGGCCGGGCCGGCCGGTCTGAATCTCAGGATCCGATCGCCATGCACACGAACCGTTCCGCGGCCACCGATGACCGCATCGCCTGGGTGAAGGTGTCTGCCTGCACGCTGCCACTGGCCACGCCCATCAGCGACGCCAAGGTGCTGACTGGCCGGCAGAAGCCGATGACCGAGATCGCGATCCTGTTCGCCGAGATCGAGACCACCAGCGGCCACCAGGGCCTCGGCTTCAGCTACTCCAAGCGGGCAGGTGGCCCCGGCCAGTTCGCCCACGCCCGTGAAATCGCCCCGGCACTGATCGGCGAAGACCCGAGCGACATCGCCCGGCTGTGGGACAAGCTGTGCTGGGCGGGGGCCTCGGTCGGGCGCAGCGGCATGGCGACGCAGGCGATCGGCGCATTCGATGTGGCGTTGTGGGATCTGAAGGCGCGCCGTGCCGGGCTGTCGCTGGCCAAGCTGCTGGGCACGCACCGGGAGTCGGTCCGCTGCTACAACACCTCGGGCGGCTTCCTGCACACGCCGCTGGAGCAGCTGCTGGTGAACGCCTCGGCGTCGATCGCGCGTGGCATCGGCGGCATCAAGCTCAAGGTCGGCCAGCCCGACTGCGCGCTGGATGTGCAGCGTGTCTCGGCCGTGCGCCGGCACCTGGGGGATGGCGTGCCCCTGATGGTGGACGCCAACCAGCAGTGGGACCGCCCGACCGCGCAGCGCATGTGCCGCCTGTTCGAGCCATTCAACCTGGTCTGGATCGAGGAGCCGCTCGACGCCTACGACCACGAGGGCCACGCGGCGCTGGCGGCCCAGTTCGACACGCCGATCGCGACCGGCGAGATGCTCACCAGCGCGGCCGAGCATGGCGACCTGATCCGCCACCGTGCCGCCGACTACCTGATGCCCGATGCACCGCGGGTCGGCGGCATCACCCCCTTCCTCAAGATCGCCACGCTGGCCGACCACGCCGGGTTGATGCTGGCACCGCACTTCGCGATGGAGCTGCATGTCCATCTGGCTGCCGCCTACCCGCGCGAGCCGTGGGTGGAGCACTTCGAGTGGCTGGAGCCGCTGTTCAACGAGCGCATCGAGATCCGGGACGGCCGGATGCTGGTGCCCAGGCGTCCCGGTCTCGGTCTGAGCCTGAGCGAGCAGAGCCGGGCCTGGACCCGCGAGGTGGTCGAGGTGGGCCAGCGCCCTTGAATGAAGGCACCGGGCGGGGGTGTTCAGCGCACCGCGCCGGTCGTGTTGACGTACAGCGCGTAGACCGAGTGGCTGGCCGCCATGAACAGCCGGTTGCCCTTGGTGCCGCCGAAGCAGACATTCGCGCAGCGCTCGGGCAGGTGGATGTGGCCGATCGGTTGGCCGGCCGGGTTGTAGACCCGCACGCCGTCCAGCGCGGCAGCGTCGGTGCCGGGCGCGCCGTTGGTGCCGAAGCCACACCAGAGGTTGCCCGCCACGTCGCAGGCCATGCCGTCGAGTGCGCCGGGCCCGTCGGCATCGATGTGCAGGCGCTTGTTCGACAGCGAGCCGTCGGCGGCGTGGTCGTAGGCCCAGATCAGCCGGTGGGGCGCCGCGCGGCTCTCGATCACGTAGAGCACCGACTCGTCCGGCGAGAAGGCCAGGCCGTTCGGACCGGCGAGGTCGTCGAGCATGCAGTCGAGCCGCCCTGTCGTCGCGTCGACCCGGTAGACGCCATGCGGTCGCTCCGGCGTGCCGGGTTCGCCCTCCCAGTGGCCGTGCAGGCCGAAGTCCGGGTCGGTGAACCAGACTGCGCCGTCGCGGCGGCACAGCGTGAGGTCGTTGGGCGAATTCAGCCGGGCGCCCTCGAAACGGTCGGCCAGCACGGTGACGCGTCCATCGTGCTCGGTGCGCGTCACGCGGCGGGTCAGGTGCTCGCAGGTGATGAGCCGCCCCTGCGTGTCGCGGGCGTGGCCGTTGGCGTTGTTCGACGGCTGGCGGAACACGCTCACCGTGCCCGAGCAGTCGTCCCAGCGCAGGATGCGGTCGTTCGGGATGTCCGACACCAGCAGGTAGCGCCCGTCGCCGAACCACACTGGCCCTTCGGCCCAGCGCAGCCCGGTGGCCAGCCGCTCGACGCTGGCGCTGTAGAGCCGCAGTTTCAGGAAGTCCGGATGCAGCACCTCGACCGCCGGGTCGGGGTAGCGCATCGACAGCGTCAGCGGCTGGGTGTCCATCGTGTCATTCCTGCGTGAAAAACGGACCGGTGCGCACGAAGGCACCGCCCTGGTAGTGCACGGCGGGGTCGTCGCGGTCGAGTGTCTGCTGGCGTGCCTCGACCTCTGCGCGGAACACGTCCGAGCTGTCCTGCGGCCGGTAGCCGATGTGGCGCGCCGAGGTGTTGTCCCACCAGGTCGTGGCGTTGTCGCTCATGCCGTAGACGATGCTGTGGCCGACCACCGGGGCAGTCAGCGCGGCGACGATCAGCCGCTCGGTGTCGTCGAAGCTCATCCAGGTGGCGAGCATGCGCCGGTCCTTGGGCGCGGCGAACGACGAGCCGATGCGCACGCTCACCGTCTCGATGCCGAAGCGGTCCCAGTAGAGCTGCGCGAGGTTCTCGCCGAAGCACTTGGACAGGCCGTAGAAGCCGTCCGGGCGCACCGGGTCGCGCGGGCTGACGATCTCGTCCTGGCGGTAGAAGCCGGTGACGTGGTTGGAGCTGGCGAAGACGATGCGCTTCGTGCCGGCGTGGCGGGCGGCTTCGTAGAGGTGGACCATGCCGACGATGTTGCCGTCGAGGATGCTCTCCCAGGTCTGCTCGGTGGAGACGCCGCCGAGGTGGACGACCGCGTCCACGCCGTCGAGCATCGCGGCCACGGCGGCCTTGTCGGCGAGGTCGGCGACCGCGAGTTCCTCGCCCGGGCCGGCAGGGTCGATCGCGTCGCTGCGGTGGCTGACGCGCAGGGTGTCGCAGTAGGCTTTCAGGCGCGGGCGCAGTTCCCGGCCGAGGTTGCCGGCGGCGCCGGTCAGCAGCAGCCGAGGGAAGCGGATCGAAGAAGCGGGGCGAGGCAGCATCGTGTGTGTCCTTGGGTGTCAGAGCACCGGGTGTCCGGTGATCAGCGAGGGCAGCCAGGTCGAGAAGGCGGGGACGTAGGTCACGAGGTTGATCGCGATCCAGATGGCCAGGTAGTAGGGCCAGGCGGTCTTGGTGGCCTCGCCGATCGAGATGTTGCCGATCGCGCAGCCGACGAACTGCACCGTGCCTACAGGCGGGTGCACCAGGCCGAGGGCGCAGTTGAGCAGCAGCATCATGCCGAACTGCACCGGCCCGACGCCCATCTGGATCGCCAGCGGCAGGAACAGCGGCGTGGTGATCAGGATGTGGGCCGCCATGTCGAGGAAGATGCCCAGGAAGATCTGGATGATGTTGATGTACAGCAGCATCAGCCAGGGTTCCTTGGTCGCCTGCAGCAGGGCGGCCTCGATCGTTTCCGGGATCTCCAGATAGGCCATCTGCCAGCGCAGCATGTTCGACACGCCGATCAGCAGCAGGATCACGCCCGTGGTCTTCGCCGCCTTGGCCAGCGCCTTGACCAGCTTGTCGAGGGTCATGGTGCGGTAGATCAGCCCGGTCAGGCACAGCGAGTACGCCACCGCGATGGCCGCCGCCTCGGTCGCGGTGGTGATGCCCAGCATCACGCAGGCCAGGATCACGGCGATCACCATCAGTCCGGGCACCGACGCGATGAAGTGGTGCAGCACGGCCGTCCAGCCGGGGAAGCGCTCGACCATCGAGGTGCCATCGGCGCGCTTGGGGAAGCCGAACTTCACCGCTTGCCAGTAGGCCGCGCCCAGCATGCAGACCATGATCCAGAACACCGGGACCAGGCCGGCGAACATCAGGTCGCCGATCGAGACGCCCTTGATGACATGACCGCCGATGACGCCTGCCGCCGCCTGGGCGGCGAAGGCGTAGATGATCATGTTGTGCGACGTCGGCATCAGCGCGCCGGTGAGCGACGCGTGGGTCGTCACGTTGACCGCGTAGGCGGCGCTGTAGCCCTCGCGCTTCATGATCGGGATCATCACGCCGCCCATGGCCGAGGTGTCCGCCACCGGCGAGCCTGACACGCCGCCGAACAGCGTGCTGGCCATGACATTGGCCAGTCCGAGGCCGCCCTTCCAGTGGCCGACCAGGCTGCGGGCGAAGTTCATGATCTTGTCGGCGATGCCGCCATGCAGCATCAGCTCGCCCGAGAAGATGAAGAACGGGATCGCCAGGAACGAGAACACGTTCATGCCCGAGACCATCATCTGCATCGCCGTGGCGATCGGCAGACCTTCGACGGCGAAGGTTGCCAGACAACTCAGTCCGATCGCGAAGGCGACCGGCACACCCAGGACAAGACAGAGCAAGAAGCTCAGGCAAAGCACAGCCAGTTCCATGATCACGCCTGCTGTTGAGGTTGAGACAGCAGCCCGAGCAGCCGTGTCAGGGAGAAGATGGCAATCAGGATGCCCGCCGTGATGACGGGCACGTAACGGCTGGCTTCGGAGATGCCCAGGGTGGGAATCACGTCATGGGCGGTCGAATGGGCCATGAGCCAGCTGCCCCAGGTCAGTACCGCAGCGAAGACCAGGTTCAGCACCTCCACCAGCAGGGCGCAGAAGCGCTGGCCGGCGGGCGGCAGCAGCTTGACCACCGAGTCCAGCCCGATGTGGCCAGCCGCGTGGACGCCGGCCGCAGCGCCGAACATGGCCACGCAGATCACCAGCAGCAAGGCGATCTGCTCGACATAGGGCGGTGCATTGTTGAAGACGTAGCGCAGCACCACACCGTAGAGGACGATCACGCCGAGCAGCGCCAGGCAGATGCCCGCCAGCACCAGCACCGCGCGGGACAACCACGCGCTCAATCCGTAAAGCCAGTTCATGGCGGAGTGCTCCTGTTCCACGTCATGTTCATGTCACTTGGTGTTGACGATGTCCTGCACCAGGGCCTTGATGTCCGGATTCACGGTGAACTTGTCCCAGACCGGCTTTTCCGCGTTCACGAAGCTCTGCTTGTCGATCTCGCTGGTCGGGATGATCTTGGCGCCGCTCTTGAGGACCACGGCGCGGGCGTCATGCTCCTTGGCTTCCCACAGCTTCTGGTAGTAGGGCACCGACTCCTTGGCGGCCTTGCGCAGGGCGGACTGCTCCTCCGGCGTGAGCGTGTCCCAGCGCTTTTTCGAGAACACCACCACCTCGGGCGACATCACGTGCATGGTCTCGGAGAAGACCGGTGCCGACTCGTAGTGCTTGTTTTCGTCGTAGGAGGGCAGGTTGTTTTCGGCGGCGTCGACCAGACCGGTCTTGAGGCCGGTGTAGACCTCGGCGAACGGCATCGGGGCTGGAGATGCGCCCAGTGCGTTGATGAGGCTGACCCACAGGTCCGACGGCTGCACCCGCACCTTCAGGCCCTTCATGTCGGCTGCGCTGCGGATGGGTTTCTTGGCATAGAAGGAGCGGGCGCCGCTCTCGTACAGCGCCAGGCCGATGAAGCCGGCCTTCTCGAACGAGGCCAGGATCTTGTCGCCCTGCGGGCCGTACATGGTCTTGCGGAAGTGGTCCATGTCCCGGAACAGGAAGGGCATCGACGGGATCATCGACTCCGGCACGATGCCGTGGAAGGCGGCCGTGTTGACCCGCACCATGTCGAGGGCGCCGATCTTCACCTGTTCGACCGTGTCCTTCTCCGACCCCAGTGCGCTGTCGGTGAACACCTTGATGCGGTCCTTGCCATTGGTGGCCTTGGACAGCTGCTCGCCCATGAACTTCACGGCCAGCGTGGTCGGGTAGTCCTTGGCATGGACATCGGCCGAGCGGAAGTCGGCGGCCTGCGCACACGACAGCGCGGTCGTGGTCAGCAGGGCGGCGAGCAGGCGGCGCGTGGGGGTGGTCTGGGGCATGGGTGTCTCCTCTGGAGTGAAGGGCATCGGCAAGGCAAATTAAACGTTTAACTTGCAAGGTGGGTCAAGATTCTCTTTCTAGGTGTTAGCCCGATTCGGGTTATATGGTGGGATACGCAGGTAAACGTTTAACTTTGCAAGGCATTACACTCTGACCGCCATGACAGACGACACCTCCACCCGCCGCCGCAAGGCGGCCACCATCCGCGACGTTGCCCTGGCGGCCGGCGTGTCCACCGCGACGGTGTCCAAGTTCATCAACGGTGGCCAGCGTTTCACGCGCGAGGTCGAGGAGCGGGTCACGATCGCCGTCCGCGAGCTGGGCTACAGCTCCAACCCGATGGCCCGCGGCATGATCACCGGCCAGACCGGCAACGTCGGCATCGTCATCCTCGACATCTGCAATCCGCACTTCACCAGCCTCGTGAAGGGGGCGTCCCGGGTGGCGGCGCGGGCGGGGCTGAACCTGCTGTTCACCGACACGGCCGAGGGCTGCACCCCGGAGCTGGCCATGCTGCAGGCGCTCAGTCGCCGGGTGGACGGCATCATCGTCAGTGCACGGCTGTCCGAGCCGGCCATCGACTGGCTGAAGCACTCCGGCCTGCCGGTGATCTACTACGGCGGCCAGCAGCCGGATCCGGGTTGTTACAGCGTCGGCGTGGACAGCCGGACCTCGGCGCTGATGCTGGGTCGACATTTGCGCGACCTCGGGCATCGACGCATCAGCTACGTCGGCTTCAGCGGCGCGCGCTGGAGCGCCGAGCGCTGGAAGGGTCTGCAGGACGCCTTCGAAGGCAGCGGCAGCGTGCTGCGGCTGTTCGATGTCGATGCGGCGGTGGCGGACGAGGGTGAACGGATTGCCTCGTCGGTTCTGCTCTGCGCCGAGCCGCCGGACGCGGTGGTGACCTACAACGATCTGGTGGCGCTCGGCCTGCTGGGGCAGGCGCAGGTGCTCGGATTGCGGGTGCCGGACGATGTCTCGATTGCCGGCTTCGACAACATCATCTACGGCCGCTACGCCAGCCCGGCGCTGACCACCGTCGATACCGCCAGCGAACTGACTGGCGAAACCGCGATGCAGCGCCTCATCGCGCGCATCCGCGGCGATGCCGAGGTGCCGGCCAGCGGGCACGAGACCCTGGCCTCGCGGGTCATCGCCCGAGGTTCGACCGCCCGGCGTGCGGCCCGGATCTGAGGCAAGGACTTGGTACAGTGACACGGCTTCCGCCTGCTTCCCCCTTCATGCCCATGTCGACTTCTGTCCGCCGCCGCCCGCGCACTCTGGCGCTTGAACTGGTCGAATCCCTGGGCGACCGGATCCGCAACGGCCAGTTCGTCCCCGGCGACAAGCTGCCGACCGAGTCGGCCATCATGGTCGAGTTCTCGGTCAGCCGCACCGTCGTGCGCGAGGCGATCTCGCGGCTGCAGGCTGCCGGCCTGGTCGAGACGCGCCACGGCATCGGCACCTTCGTGCTGGGGCTGGGCGACGCGCCCGGCTTCCGCATCGCGCCGGAGCAGATGGCCACGCTGCGCGACGTGATCGCGGTGCTGGAGCTGCGCATCGGTGTCGAGACCGAGTCGGCCGCGCTGGCCGCGCAGCGGCGCACGGACGACGACCTGAACGCCATGCGTGCTGCACTCGACACGGTCGTGCAGGCGGTGGAGGGCGGTCAGGATGCGATCGGCGCGGACTTCCAGTTCCACCTGGAGATCGCGCGTGCGACCCGCAACCACCACTTCGCCGACCTGATGACGGCGCTGGGCAGCATGATCATTCCGCGGGCGCGGCTGGAGCAGTCCGAGGCGCTCGACCCGGAGCGCCTGCGCTACCTGCGCCGCGTCAACGCCGAGCACGAGAGCATCTTCGATGCCATCGCCAGCCAGGACCCGGATGGTGCGCGTGCCGCGATGCGCACCCATCTGGCGAACAGCCGCGAGCGGCGTCGGCGGGCGCAGGCCGAGGCGGGCTGAGAAGGTCGGTGCAGCTCAGTGTCCGGTGCCCAGGCCGGTGAAGCTGGCCAGGCGACCACTGGCTGGGTGCACGAGGTGGCAGTCGCCTTCGGTTCCGCGTGGCAGTGGTCGTGCCTGTACTTCGTAGCCATTCGGGAGACCGCCATGCAGCAGGGTGCCGAGATCGGTGCAATCGTGCACGGGCCGGCAACGATCTGGTTCCACCTGCTGGTCGGTCACCAGGCAGCCGCCCTGGTTCAGCAGCATGGCCATGTCGGCGGCACTGGCCAGATGCTGCAGCACGACGCCATCCGCCTGTGCCTGCAAGTCGGTCAGCTGTGGCAGCGCGATCGCCGAGGCGGTGCCGATCGCGAGGAGGGCGGCGATCTGCTCGATCAGTGCGTAGCCGCGGTGTCCTTGTCGTGCCATGTCTGCCTCTGTCTGGTCTGCAGCGCACCGGTGGCGCGTCTTCAGGCCAGTATCCAGGCGGCTTCGGACGCGCACCATCCCCTTGCAGGAGGGTGGCTGCGCCGCATCCAGGGTGGGGCGGCGGTCGGTATCGGACAATGGCGGGATGATTCCAGACGATGTCCTCCAGCAGTGGACCCCGACCGAGCGCAGCGAAGCCCAGGCGCTGGTACGGGCGGTACTTGATCGCGCACGGACGCTGGGCGTGGCCCTGTCCGATCCTCCGCCCGAGCCGACCAACTGCTGCGACAGCGGCTGCATCGGCTGCGTCTGGGAAGGCTACTGCGGAGAGGTCGCGTACTGGCGAGACGAGTCGATCCTGCGCTGGTCCGACTGAACCGCCCAGGCGGGCGCTGTCGTCTTGCCGCACAGTAGTTCTTGCGTCAAGCGGCACTGCTGTGTGATAATCGCGAGCTTTTCGGGCTGCAATTAAAATTGCGCCCATTTTCGTCGTTCCGGATCGTTCTGGCCTCCTGTCCTTCGGGTGGGCGGCGCGGGCGAATCGGCAACCACATAGTCAGCCCGGCCAATCGCTGTCGGGTTATTGGAGAAGAACCATGAGTCTTAGCAATCGCCTCGGATTGCTGGGCCGCAAGGTGGGCATGATGCGCATCTTCACGGACGACGGTGATACCGTGCCCGTGACCGTGCTGGACGTGTCCAACAACCGCGTTGCCCAGGTCAAAACCGTGGAAACGGATGGCTATACCGCACTGCAGATCACGTTCGGCGCCCGCAAGGCCTCCCGCGTGAACAAGCCGGAAGCTGGACATCTGGCCAAGGCCGGTGTCGAAGCTGGTGAGCTGCTGCAAGAGTTCCGCGTGACCGCCGATGTGGCCGCGGAATACAAGGCTGGCGCCACCCTGCCGGTCACGATGTTCGCTGCTGGCCAGACCGTCGACGTGCAAGGCACCTCGATCGGCAAGGGCTTCGCTGGCACCATCAAGCGCCACAACTTCAGCTCGCAGCGCGCGTCGCACGGCAACAGCCGTTCGCACAACGTGCCGGGCTCGATCTCCATGGCGCAGGACCCGGGCCGCGTGTTCCCGGGCAAGAAGATGACCGGTCACATGGGCGACGAAACCGTCACGACCCAGAACCTGGACATCGTGCGCGTTGACGAAGCCCGCCAGCTGCTGCTGGTGAAGGGTGCCGTCCCGGGTTCGAAGGGTGGCTTTGTCACCGTGCGTCCCGCCGTGAAGGTCAAGCTCAAGAAAGGGGCCAACTGATGCAGCTCGAGCTCCTGAATGAACAAGGCCAAGCGTCCGCCAAGGTCGATGCTTCGGACGCCGTGTTCGCCCGTGACTACAACGAATCCCTGATCCATCAGGTCGTCGTTGCCTACCAGGCCAATGGCCGCCAAGGCACCCGCGCCCAGAAGGACCGTGAGCAGGTTCACCACTCGACCAAGAAGCCTTTCCGCCAGAAGGGCACCGGCCGCGCTCGCGCCGGTATGACCTCGTCGCCGCTGTGGCGCGGGGGCGGTCGGATTTTCCCGAACCTGCCGGAAGAAAACTTCTCGCACAAGATCAACAAGAAGATGTACCGCGCCGGCATGGCCGCCATCTTCTCGCAGCTGGCCCGCGAAGGCCGTCTGGTGGTGGTCGACACGCTGTCGGTCGAAGCCCCCAAGACCAAGCTGCTGGCCGCCAAGCTCAAGGCCATGAACCTGGATCACGTCATGGTCATCGCTGACCAGATCGACGAGAACCTGTTCCTGGCTTCGCGCAACCTGCCGAACGTGCTGGTTGTCGAGCCGCGTTTCGCCGATCCCCTGTCGCTGGTCTTCTACAAGAAGGTCGTCGTCACCAAGGGTGCGATCGACAAGCTCCAGGAGATGTTCGCATGAGCCGCGCTCCCATCAATCGCAATTTCTCGGAAGGCCGTCTGGCCCAGGTGCTCGTCGCGCCGATCATCTCCGAGAAGGCCACGGCCATCGCCGAAAAGAACAACCAAGTGCTGTTCAAGGTGCTGCAGGATGCCACCAAGCCCGAGATCAAGGCCGCCGTCGAACTGATGTTCAAGGTCGAAGTGGACTCGGTGCAGGTCGTCAACCAGAAGGGCAAGACCAAGCGCTTCGGTGGTCGCATCGGTCGCCGTGACCACGTGCGCAAGGCGTATGTGTCGCTGAAGGCCGGGCAGGAACTCAACTTCTCCGGGGAGGCCGCGTAATGGCTGTCGTCAAGGTCAAACCGACTTCGCCTGGCCGCCGTGGCGTCGTCAAGGTTGTTCACAAGCACCTGCACAAGGGCGCTCCGGAAGCTTCGCTTCTGGAACCCCAGAAGCAGAACTCCGGCCGTAACAACAACGGTCACATCACGGTTCGCCACAAGGGCGGTGGTCACAAGCACCACTACCGCGTGGTCGATTTCGTGCGCAACAAGGACGGCATCCCCGCCAAGGTCGAGCGCATCGAGTACGACCCCAACCGCACGGCGCACATCGCCCTGCTGTGCTACGCCGACGGCGAGCGTTCGTACATCATTGCTCCCCGTGGTCTGGAAGCGGGTCAGACGGTCCTGAGCGGCGCCGAGTCGCCGATCAAGGCCGGCAACACGCTGCCGATCCGCAACATCCCCGTGGGCTCCACGATCCACTGCGTCGAGATGATGCCTGGCAAGGGCGCCCAGATCGCCCGTTCGGCCGGCACCTCGGTGACGCTGATGGCGCGTGAAGGCGTCTACGCCCAGGTGCGTCTGCGCTCGGGTGAAGTGCGCAAGATCCACATCGACTGCCGCGCGACGATCGGCGCAGTCTCCAACGAAGAGCACAACCTGCGCCAGTACGGCAAGGCCGGTGCGATGCGTTGGAAGGGCATCCGTCCGACGGTTCGCGGCACCGCCATGAACCCGGTGGACCACCCGCACGGTGGTGGCGAAGGCCGCACCGGCGAGGGCCAGGCGCCTGTTTCGCCGTGGAACACCCTGACGAAGGGCTACCGCACCCGCAACAACAAGCGCACGCAGAACATGATCGTGTCGCGTCGCAAGAAATAAGGGGTAGTAGCTCATGTCTCGTTCACTGAAAAAAGGTCCGTTTGTTGACCACCACCTGCTGAACAAGGTCGAGAAGGCTGTCGCTATCAAGGACAAGAAGCCCATCAAGACCTGGTCGCGCCGTTCGACGATCCTGCCCGAGTTCATCGGTGTCACGATCGCCGTGCACAACGGCAAGCAGCATGTGCCCGTGTACGTGACCGACCAGATGGTCGGCCACAAGCTGGGCGAGTTCGCGCTGACCCGTACGTTCAAGGGTCACCCGGCGGACAAGAAAGCCAAGCGCTAAGGAGCGGCGACGATGGAAACTCAAGCAATCGTCCGCGGCGTCCGCCTGTCCTGCGACAAAGGTCGTCTGGTGGCTGACCTGATTCGCGGCAAGAAGGTCGGTCAGGCCCTCGACATCCTGGCCTTCACGCAGAAGAAGGCCGCCGGCATCATCAAGAAGGCGCTGGAGAGCGCGATCGCCAACGCCGAGCACAACGACGGCGCTGACATCGACGAACTCCGCGTCACCTCGATCTACGTGGAGCAAGGTGCCACGCTGAAGCGTTTTTCCGCACGGGCCAAAGGCCGCGGCAACCGCATCAGCAAGCCCACCGCGCACATCTACGTGACCGTTGGCAACTAAGGCAGGAAGAAATCCATGGGACAGAAAATCCATCCGATCGGTTTCCGCCTGCCGGTCACGCGCAACTGGTCGTCGCGCTGGTACGCCGGCAACCGTCAGTTCGCGGCCATGCTGGCTGAAGACATCGAAGTTCGCGAGTTTCTGAAGAAGAAGCTCAAGAGCGCCGCCGTCTCGCGCGTCCTGATCGAGCGCCCCGCCAAGAACGCCCGCATCACCATTTTCTCGGCACGTCCGGGCGTGGTGATCGGCAAGAAGGGCGAGGACATCGAGAACCTCAAGCTGCAACTCGCCAAGATGCTCAAGGTGCCTGTCGCCGTGAACATCGAGGAAGTGCGCAAGCCGGAAGTCGATGCGCAGCTGATCTCCGAATCGATCACCCAGCAGCTCGAGAAGCGCATCATGTTCCGCCGCGCGATGAAGCGCGCGATGCAGAACGCGATGCGTCTGGGCGCCCTGGGCATCAAGATCATGTCGGCCGGTCGTCTGAACGGCATCGAAATCGCGCGCACCGAGTGGTACCGCGAAGGTCGCGTGCCGCTTCATACGCTGCGCGCCGACATCGACTACGGCTTCTCGGAAGCCAAGACCACCTACGGCATCATCGGTGTCAAGGTGTGGGTCTACAAGGGCGACCGCCTGGCCAATGGCGAAGCACCGGCTGCCTTGCGCGAAGAGCGTCCGGAAGACGACCGCCGCCGCCGTGGCCCGCGCAGCGACCGTCCGGGCGAACAGCGCCGTGGCGCGCCGCGTGGCAACAACGACCGCCGTCCGGGTGCCGCTGCTGGCGCACCGGCGGGCGAAGCGGGCGTCAAGCGCGTGGTCCGTGCTGCTGCACCGGCCGCCCCCAAAGGAGAATAAGGAATGTTGCAACCGTCGCGTCGCAAGTTCCGTAAGGAACAAAAGGGCCGCAACACCGGCGTCGCCACCCGTGGCGCTCTGGTGTCGTTCGGTGAGTTCGGTCTGAAGGCCACGGAGCGTGGCCGCATCACCGCTCGCCAGATCGAAGCCGCTCGTCGTGCCATCTCGCGCCACATCAAGCGCGGTGGCCGTGTCTTCATCCGCATCTTCCCGGACAAGCCGATCTCGCAGAAGCCGGCCGAAGTGCGCATGGGTAACGGCAAGGGCAATCCGGAGTACTACGTGGCTGAAATCCAGCCGGGCAAGGTGCTCTATGAACTCAATGGCGTGCCTGAAGCGCTGGCCCGTGAAGCCTTCACGCTGGCTGCCGCCAAGCTGCCGCTGCGCACGACCTTCGTGCTGCGTCAGTTCGGCACCTGAGCCGAGGAGAACAAGCAATGAAAGCATCTGAACTCCGCGCCAAGGACGTCGCTGCGCTCGAAAAGGAAATCAGCGATCTGCTGAAGGCCCATTTCGGTCTGCGCATGCAAAAGGCGACGCAGCAACTGACCAACCACACGATGCTGCGCAAGACGCGTCGTGACATCGCTCGTGCCAGGACCATCCTGACCGAGAAGAAGAAGGGAGCCGCCCAATGAGCGAAGCCCAAGTCCAAGCCGCTGCTGTTCCGGCCCAGAAGAACACCCGCACGCTGGTCGGTCGCGTGGTCAGCGACAAGCGCGCCAAGACGGTCACCGTCCTGGTCGAGCGTCGCGCCAAGCACGAGCTGTACGGCAAGATCGTGGCGCGTTCGCGCAAGTACCACGCCCACGACGAGACCAACCAGTTCAAGCTGGGTGATCTGGTCGAGATCTCGGAAAGCCGCCCGCTGTCCAAGACCAAGAACTGGGTTGTGACGCGCCTGATCGAAAAGGCACGTCTGGTCTGAAAACGACCTGATACGCGACAGTTTCCGGGGTCTTGCTGACCTCGGATGACGCGAAAACCGGCACGCTGGGATACTGGCGGCCGGTTTTTTTCATTCTGCGCTCACCTTGAAGGAGAACTTTCCCATGCTGAAGATTGGCGACCAACTGCCCGCGGGCACCCTGTTCGAATACGTCGACATCGAGGGCAACGGCTGCTCGATCGGTCCGAACGCCTTCGATGTGGCGAAGGAAACCGCGGGCAAGAAGATTGCTGTCTTTGCGCTGCCGGGCGCCTACACCCCGACCTGCTCCGCGCAGCATCTGCCGGGCTACATCGCCCAGGCCGACGCCTTCAAGGCCGCGGGCGTGGATGAAATCTGGTGCGTGTCGGTCAACGATGCCTTCGTCATGGGGGCCTGGGGCCGCGACAACGCTGCGGCCGGCAAGGTCCGCATGATGGGCGACGGGGGGGCGCTGTTCACGCAGGCCACCGGTCTGGTGCTGGATCTGACCGCCAAGGGTTTCGGCGTGCGCTCGCAGCGTTACTCGATGCTGGTGGACAACGGCGTCGTGAAGACGCTCAACGTGGAAGGCCCAGGCAAGTTCGAGGTCAGCGACGCAGCGACACTGCTGGCCCAGGCTCAGGGATAAAACGCAGCCAGCGTGTAGCCGGCGATCTGCTGGTTGGCGCTGGTGAATTCCAGATTCCAGCTGGCATCGCTGGAGGCCGCCAGCAGGCTGGACTGCCGGAACTCTGTCGGCGTCAGTACCCGGCGGACCACCACGGTGCCGGACATGTCCGTCAGGCTCAGTTCGATGTGCGGTGCAGCAATGGCGTGGCCGGCCCGGTTGTGCAATGTCACCCCCAGCAGATAGCTGTCGCTGTTGGGTGGACGGCTGAGGGCGGTACTGTCCACGACCAGCGCTTCCAGCTGCCGCGGGGGCTGCAACTGACAGTGCCACGGCTCACAGGCGCGTGTCAGCAGCGGTTCGGTCACCGGCCAGCGGGCAGCAATCAGGTCATGCCAGTGGTAGCCGACCTGCGTCACCAGCACGCCGCCCAGCAGCAGCGCGACCATGCCCACTGCGGCGCGCACGATCGGGCGGTGCCAGCGGGCCTGGTTGTCAGCACGGCGCACGAAATCCGGCAGTGCGGCGGCCTCGCTGTCAGCCACGGTTTTCTTGCCTCTGGCTGAGGCGGCCGCCTTGGATGCGGCTTCATCCACCTCGGTCGTCGCCTCCAGCGAAGTAGGCTCTTCGACAGGCATGGCATGGCTGGACATGGGCGCTGCGCTCAGGTCCAGCGTCTTTTCCAGGTCGTCGGTGGGCTGAAGGACCTGGCTTGGCTGCGCAGTCGCCGCTGGTTCCAGCGCGTGCGCAGTCGCAGGGTCGTCCAGTGCTGGCTCGGCCGTGATGGCAGCCACTACTGGCTCGGACGGCGATGGCTGCTCTGCAGGCGCGTCCGGCGGCCCGTCTGTATCGCGCGCGGGCAGCATCTCTGCCGGCGGCAGCGGCATCGGAGCCGAGGGCCAGTCCAGCGCGAGATCGACGTCCGGCCGTCCATCGCGCTGCAGACGCGCTGCCGCGAATGCGCTGAAGGCTTCGGAGCGGAATTCGAGCGTCGTGGAAGGATAGGTGGTCTCGTCGCCTGCAGAGAGCGGCTCGAGATCCGGCATGTCCGATGGCAATGTCGTGTCGGCACTCGTCGTGCGCCATGCACCCGGATCGGGCTGGGTGGGCGCCATGCCACGCTCCGGCTCCTGGACCGATGGATCCCAGGTGGCCGCCCGGCGGGTGCTGATCTCGACCCGCGTGGCGGGCACGTTCCGCGATGGAGGTGGAGCCGGAAGGGGCGCGCGGTTCTGCAGCGCATCCTGTCGCTCGCGCAGGACCTTGCCATCCGAGAACATGGCGGGCCGGGTTTCCAGCCAGGCTGGGTCGGTCGGGTTGGTCGTGGCCGGCGTGGCGAGATCGGGCGAGCCGCTCCTGGTGTTGGTGTCGCGCCGGGCGAGATCGAACAGCCCCTCCAGCGCGTTGAACACCTCCTGGCAATGCCCGCAGCGGACCCAGCCCTCGGAGATCTTCAGTTGGTCCTGCACCACCCGGAACACGGTGCCGCAGGAGGGACAGGAAGTGGCCAGACTCATGCCGGAATCATGCCATTGACACCCGGTTTCAGGGGCGGCGCGCCGTCAGCAGGACCCAGCCATCTTCACGATCTGCCACTTCCAGCGCGAGCCAGGGCGCATACGCGGCCTGCAATTCCTCGATCTGGCGTTCCAGCAGGCCTGCCATCACCAGCGAACCGCCCGGTGCGACATGGCCGCTCAGCAGCGGAGCCAGCAGTTTCAGCGGTGCGGCCAGGATGTTGGCGAGCACCACCGGGTACTGCCCCTCGGCCAGATCGGGCAGGCCGATCCGCCGCAAGGCCACGCCGTTGGCGGCGGCATTGGCCCGGCTCGATTCAACGGCGGCGAAGTCGATGTCCACTGCATCGATGTCACGTGCGCCGTGCAATCCGGCGCCGATGGCCAGGATGCCCGAACCGCAGCCGTAGTCGAGCACACGCGGCCACGGGTTTGCCAGATCGGCGTGGCGGGCGATCCAGCGCAGGCACATGCGGGTCGTTGGATGCGTGCCTGTGCCGAACGCCAGGCCCGGATCCAGCCGCATCACGCGCGTGGCGCCTTCCGGCGGCTTGTGCCAGGACGGCACGATCCAGAACTCGGATGTGATCAGCACCGGCTCGAACTGCGACTGCGTCAGCCGCACCCAGTCCTGATCGGCGACCGGGTACAGGCCCTGGACGTGCAGATCGGTGAAGGCGCTGTCGCCGTCCTCGCCGTCCTGGGCCAGCAGCAGGGTGCAGGCGTCGGTGGCAGCGTCCTCGTCGTTGAACAGGGCCTTGACGACCGAACGCTGCCAGCCACCGATGCTGGCCGACAGCGTCGCGGGCATGCCCGGCTCGCCGAAGATGGGCGCCTCGTCGGGCGTGTCGGCGTCCGCGTCCTCGACGGTGACGGCCAGCGCGTCCAGCTCTTCCATCAGCGCGTCGGACACGGCATCGACCTGGTCGGCCTGACAGAGCAAGGTCAGCTCGATCATCCCAGCGTCTTCCGTGCGGCCAGCCAGCCTTCCAGGTAATGGATGCTGGTGCCGCCTTCCATGAAGGCAGCGTCGGCCATCAGTTGCCGGTGCAGCGGGATGTTGGTCTGGATGCCCTCGACCAGCATCTCGCTCAGCGCGCTGCGCATGCGGGCCAGCGCCTGGTCGCGCGTGTCGGCGTGGACGATGATCTTGCCGATCATCGAGTCGTAGTTCGACGGCACGAAGTAGTTGCTGTAGGCATGCGAGTCGACGCGCACGCCCGGTCCGCCCGGTGGATGCCACATCGTGATGCGGCCCGGTGACGGCGTGAACTTGAACGGATCCTCGGCGTTGATGCGGCACTCGACGGCGTGGCCGCGCTGGGTGATCTGCTTCTGCGTGAAGGGCAGTTCCTCGCCGGCGGCGATGCGGATCTGCTGCTGCACGATGTCGATGCCGGTCACGAGTTCCGTCACCGGGTGCTCGACCTGCACGCGGGTGTTCATCTCGATGAAGAAGAACTCGCCGTTCTCGTACAGGAACTCGAAGGTGCCGGCGCCACGGTAGTTGATCTTGCGGCAGGCGGCGGCGCAGCGTTCGCCGATCTTCTCGATCACCTTGCGCGGGATGCCCGGTGCCGGCGCTTCCTCGATGATCTTCTGGTGGCGGCGCTGCATCGAGCAGTCGCGCTCGCCCAGCCACACGGCGTGCCCGTGCTGGTCGGCGAGGATCTGGATCTCGATGTGGCGCGGATTCTGGAGAAACTTCTCCATGTAGACGGCCGGGTTGTTGAAGGCTGCACCGGCCTCCGCCTTGGTCGTCTCCACGGCGTGCAGCAGCGTCGCCTCGGAATGCACCACGCGCATGCCCCGACCACCACCGCCACCCGCTGCCTTGATGATCACCGGATAGCCGGTTTCGCGGCCCATGCGGATGATTTCCTTCGGATCGTCGGGCAGCGCACCCGCCGAGCCCGGCACGGTCGGCACGCCGGCCTTGACCATCGCGTCCTTGGCCGACACCTTGTCGCCCATCAGGCGGATCGACTCCGGGCGCGGGCCGATGAAGGCGAAGCCGCTCTTCTCGACGCGCTCGGCGAAGTCGGCGTTCTCGGACAGGAAGCCGTAGCCGGGGTGGATCGCCTCGGCGTCGGTCACCTCGGCAGCCGAGATGATCGCAGGCATGTGCAGATAGCTCTTCTGCGACGGAGCGGGGCCGATGCAGACGGCTTCGTCGGCGAGCTTGACGTACTTGGCGTCGCGGTCCGCTTCGGAATACACCACCACCGCCTGGATGCCCATCTCGCGGCACGCCCGCTGGATGCGCAGCGCGATCTCGCCGCGGTTGGCGATCAGGATCTTCTTGAACATGATGGCGCGGGCCTTATTCGATGATGAACAGCGGCTGTCCGTACTCGACGGCCTGACCGTTCTCGACGAACACCTTGGTGACCGTGCCGTCCACGTCCGACTCGATCTCGTTCATGATCTTCATGGCTTCGATGATGCACACCGACTGGCCCTTCTTGATGGCCGTGCCCACGTCGGCCAGCGCCTTGGCGCCGGGGTTGGACGCGCGGTAGAAGGTGCCGACCATCGGCGACTTGACGACATGGCCAGTGATGACTTCGGCCACCGGGGCGGCCGGCGCTGCGGCGGCCACCGGGGCGGCGGGTGCCGGCTGGGCCATGATCTGGCCGGGATAGTGCGCGGCCATCACCATGGCGGGGGCCGTACTTTGCTTGACGATGCGCACCTTGCCGTCGGCTTCGGTGATCTCCAGCTCGGAGACGTTGGATTCCGATACCAGATCGATCAGGGTCTTCAGCTTGCGAAGGTCCATGGGGGCTCCGTGATACTCGGGTTGCAGTGAGCGGGGCAGTCGGATGCGTATCCCGCTGGCCGGCGGCGGCCCTGTCGCGTCGGTTCGCGTGCAGGACTCGCGTCAGATGGGCCGTGTTGCTGCGGGTTTGTCAGCCAAACCCCAGACTTTACGCGCTTTTCAGTTCCATTCGATGACGGTCTTCACAAATTGAGACCCGGTCGGCGAGGTCCGCGATGATGCCACGGGCCGAGGTCCATGCAAGAACCAAACCGTTCATCCTGTGGTGCCGGTGTCTGCCATGCTGGCCCACTCTTGCAGTTCTCTCAGATTGGTCTCGCCCAGCTTGCGGTGGCGCACCTGACCGTCCGTGCCCAGCACGACGGTATAGGGTAATCCCCCGGTCGCGTTGCCCATCTGGCGCGCCAGTTCGGTGCCGCCGAAGCCGGCCAGCCCGATCGGAAACCCCACGGGCGTCTTCACCAGGAACTCCCGCACGGGCGTGGGGCTGTCCACGGCCAGGCCAATGACTTGCCAGCCTGCCGCACCGCGCGCCGCCTGGGCGCGGGCGAAGGTGTCGAGCAGCGGCATTTCCTTGACGCAGGGCGGGCACCAGGTCGCCCAGAAATTGATCAGCAGTGGCCGCCCGCGCAGGCTGGCCAACGCCAGCGTGCCGCCTTCGGGCCGGTCGAAGCGCAGAGACCACAGATCCTCCGCGCCGCCCGAGGCGACTGGGGCGGCGGCGGCCGCCTGGTGAACCGGTGGTGGGGTGTTGCGTTGTCTGGCCAGCCAGCCGGCGCCTCCGGCCACCACGGCCACTCCCGCACTCAATCCCATCCAGCTTCTGCGGTTCATGGTGTGTCCTCTGTGGTCATCAGGCGGCGCAGGCCAGCCAGATCGCCGCGCTGCGTGCGGCCCTGGGCATCGGCCTTGAGGGCGCCGCGCAAGTCGTCATGGTCCAGGATGGTGAGAAACACCGTCACCGGCTCGCCCAGCGCGTCGCAGCGCTGCGACAGGCTCAGCACATCGACCGGCTGGTGGCGCGGTCCGTGCACGCTGCCCACGTCGTAGTCCACGCCCTGGTTGATCAGCGCCAGTTCGGCCGACTTGCAGTCGTCGCAGTAGAGCTGCAGGTGGACAGCGGACAGCCGTGTGGCGGTGCCGCGCCAGACGGCGCCGGTCAGGTGGGGGCGAAACTCGGCCAGCCGCTCCATCCACCGCGCGGCCACGCCGCGCAGCGCGGTCAGCTCGGCCGGCTGCGTGTCGGCGCAGAACACCGAGAGGTATTCGCGCACGGCGTCCTCCACGGCGTCGTTGTCCGGCATGTGGACGCTGCGTGACGCCCCGCGGCCCAGATCGCGCGCAGCACGGCGCTTGGCGGGCCCGTATTCCAGGCCTTCCTCGACCACCAGCCGGGCGGCGGTGGCAGCGATTTCTTCGGTCAGGGGACTCATGGCAGTGCAACCGCTCCCATGCGTGCGGTGATCGTCGCCGCGCGGCTGACGAGGTAGGGTGAGCCGGGCCGCTGCTCGAAGCGCTTGGGTGCGGGCAGCATCACGGCCAGTCGCGCCGCCTGTGCCGGAGCGAGCCGGGCCGCCTCGACGTGGAAGTAATGCGTGGCAGCGGCCTGCGCACCGAAGATCCCTTCGCCCCACTCGACGTTGTTGAGGTAGATCTCCAGGATGCGTGGCTTGCTCAGCAGGCCTTCGAGCATGAAGGTGATCAGGAACTCCTGGCCCTTGCGTGCGGCGGTGCGCTCGCCGGACAGGAACAGGTTCTTGGCGAGCTGCTGGCTGATGGTGGAGCCGCCGACCACCTTGGCCTCGACCTTGCGCAGCGGTGTGGCCAGCGGCTTGCCGCGGCTGGCGGCCTGCTGCTCGCGGCGGTCGATCAGTTCGTTGCGTTTCACGGCCGAGGCTTCGGCGCGCTGGTTGCGCTCCCAGGCCTTTTCCAGTGCGTCCCACTCGACGCCGCTGTGGTCGCTGAAGCCGGCGTCCTCGCTGGCGATCACGGCGCGCTGCAGGTGCGGGCCGATCTGGTCGCGGTCGCGCCACTGCTGGCTCCACAGGACGCGGCCCTGCTCGGTCGCCAGGCGCCAGATCTCGCTGCGCTGGAACGGGGTGGACTGCGGATCGACCACCGCCATCAGCGCGATGCGCAGCAGGAAGTAGAGCTGCAGCGCCACCGCGCTCAGCAGCAGCAGCACCAGCAGCCGCCAGAGGTGGCTGCGCCAGATCCGGGTCCGGGACATGGTGGCCATCACCGGTGGGTCAGCGGACGCCGTCCACCTGTGCGCGCAGAGCGGCCAGCACCGGCGCGGTGTCCGGTCGCGCACCGCGCCAGGCGAAGAAGGCTTCGGCCGCCTGTTCGACCAGCATGCCGAGCCCGTCGCGACCAGTGGCGCCATGCTGCGCGGCCCAGTCCAGGAAGGCGCGTGCACCGGCGCCGTACATCATGTCCACCGCCAGTCCGCCTGCCCGCAGCACGCTGGCTGGCACTGGCACGCCCGCGCCGGCGAGGCTGCTGGCCGTGCCGTTGATGACGATGTCGAAGGCGGTGCCCGGCGCGTCCAGCGGTGCGGCGCTCAGCACGACGCCATGGCCATGCGCCAGATCGGTGTGGCGGTCAACCAGCGCCTGCGCCTTGTCCGCGGTGCGGTTGGCGACCACCAGAGCGGCCGGTCCAGCCTCGATCAGCGGCCCGAGTACCCCCGCCGCCGCGCCGCCAGCGCCGATCAGCAGCACACGCCGACCCGCCAGCGCGACACCGGCATTGACCGTGATGTCACGCACCAGCCCGATGCCGTCGGTGTTGTCGCACCACCAGCCCTCGGCGTCGAAGCGCAGCGTGTTGGCCGCCTCGGCGCGCTGGGCGCGTGGTGTGCGGCGCGTGGCGAGCTGCCACGCTTCGAACTTGAAGGGCACGGTGACGTTGCAGCCGTGGGCGCCGCCCTCGGCGAACTGGCGCACCGTCGTGGTGAAACCGTCGAGCGGGCTGAGCAGCCGGGTGTAGTCGATCGACTGGCCGGTCTGGGCGGCGAAGCGGGCCTGGATGTCAGGGGAGCGGCTGTGCTCCACGGGGTGGCCGATCACGGCGTAGCGGTCCATGGCGGGTGCGGGTGAAGTTGAGCGGATGCGGGGGAACACGGCTGGATCAGCGTGCCGGGGTGTCCTTGGGGGTGGCGTCCTCGACCGAGGCTTGCACACCCTGGTCCCGCGTGAAGCGGAAGCGCGACACGAACACCAGCCGGTCGAACTGGCCGCGCATCGCGGGCGTGAAATGGCCGTACGGCGCCGCACCGCGCACGATGGACTGCGCCTTGCGGTCGAGCGCGCGGTTGCCCGAGGTCTTGATCACCTCGGCCTCGACGACGCGGCCGAGGCTGTCGACCTCCATCAGCATGCTGAGTTCGCCGTAGAGCTTGGCGCCTTCGGCCTCGGGGAAGTTGCGGGTGCCGATGTCCTCGATGCGGCGGCGCAGCGAGTCGTAGTAGACCGCGTGCACCCCTTCGCGCGCCGCAGGGCTGACATAGCGCCGGCGCGGGCGGGCGTTCTCGTCGTTGATGCGCTTCTCGATCTGCGCGAGCTGGTCGATGAGCTGGCGGCGGCGCTCCTCCTCGGCGTGGGCCTCGGACGGCGTCTTGTTCGCCGCCTGCACCGGCTCGGGCGTGTTGAGCCTGGCCAGCTCGCGCTTGATCTGCGTGAGCAGCTGCGTCTGCTGGGCCTGCATCTGCTCGATCTGGCGCGTGGCGTCGTCGATGGCGTTGCCGGCCTGGTCGGCGGGCGAGGGCGGCAGCGGCGAGGTGGCCGTGCCCGCCGCCGCGTCGCCACCGCCGGCCAGGTTGCGCTGGGCGATGACCTGCGCCTTGGTCGGCTTCTCGGCGGTGCTGCCGTTGACGAGCACCACTTCCAGCGGCGTGTCCTGCAGGATCCGGTCGAAGGCCTGCGGATCCACGACACGCACCATCAGCACCGCCGCGTGCAGGCCGACCGACAGGAGCAGGGCGGTCTGGAGGGTCGAGAGTTGCTTGAGACGCTGCATCGTGGATCGGCGGGTCGGACGAGGATCAGGAGGCCGATGGTACTGGCGCGGCCGGGTCGGTGGGGCTGTCGGCGTCGTGCACGTCGATGGCCAAGGCCAGGCCGGTCGCTGTGGTCTCGGCGCCTTCCTCGGCGTCGTCTTCGAGCACGGCGTCGTCGTCGCTGCGGGTCGGGTCATCGAGCCGGGTGATCACGCTGCCGCCGACTTCGAGTGTCAGCAGATCCGGCTCACCCAGCCGCACGCGGACCCGGGCACCACGTGGCATGGCGTCCGCACCGGCGGCGCGCAGCACCAGCGGCAGCGTGTCGGCGCGCACCAGACCGTCCTTCATCACCGCGCAGTCGAGTTCGGTCACGCCGTTCTGGGTCAGCCAGCGCAGGGTCCAGAAGCGCTCGATGGCGTTCTGGAAGCCGTTGTAGGCCGAGTACGCCGCGTCGAAGCCGGAGATGATCGCCATCAGCATCATGTCCTTGGGCTTGAACGGCGCGACCAGCGCGGCGGTGCGGCCGTGGCGGGCGCAGGCGATGATCTGCCACTGGTTCACCAGGTCCACATAGCGCCGCAGCGGCGAGGTGGCCCAGGTGTAGTGCGCGACGCCCATGCCGGCGTGCGGCTGTGCGCGGGTGCTCATGCGGACCTTGACGCCCGGCGCCATGCTCGCCTGGCTGCGGTAGATGCCCGGCACGCCCAGCTCGGCCAGCCAGCCGCCCCAAGTGTTGTTGGCCAGGATCATGGCCTCGGCGACGATGGTGTCGAGCGGGGCGCCGCGGCGGCGTTCGCTGATCTGGACCGTCTCGTGGCCGCTCGGCGGCTCCACCGGCGACTGGCCCGCCGCATCGACGAGCTTGAAGTTGTAGTCCGGCCGGTTGAAGTTCTCCGGCTTGCCGCGCACGACTTCGCGCTGCGCCTTGAGGTGCTTCGCCAGCCGGAAGCCGAACGACAACTCCGCCGCGAAGGGGAAGTCCGCCGGCGCTGCGCCCGTCAGTGCGGCTTCGGTGACCACGGCGTCGAGCTTGTCGTGGCGCAGGTTGGCGGCGATCGGCACCCGCTCCAGCTTCGTCTCGCTGGACTTCACTTCGAGTGTGGCCTCGTCCATCGTCACGTAGAGCGACACGGCCGGGCAGTCCCGCCCTTCCTGCAGCGTGTAGGCCTGCACCACGTCGTCCGGCAGCATGGTCAGCTTCCAGCCCGGCATGTAGACGGTGGACAGGCGGTCGCGTGCCACCTTGTCGATGGGCGAGTCCGGCGCGATCGCCAGCGCGGGCGCGGCGATGTGGACGCCGAAGACGACGGTGCCCGTGCCCAGGCCCTGCACCGACAGTGCGTCGTCGATCTCGGTCGTGGCCGAGTCGTCCACCGAGAAGGCCCGCACAGGCGCCAGCGGCAGCTCGTCCTTGATGGCCGGCGCGGCGAGTGCGGCGGGGAAGTTCGTGCCCTTGGGAAAGGTCTCGAACAGGAAGCGCCGCCAGTGGAACTGGTAGGGGCTGTCGATGGCCTTGCAGGTCAGCAGCAGGTCAAGCGGCGCGCGCTGCGCCCGCTTGGCGGCTTCGACCACGGCCTTGTATTCCGGCCCGTTCTTGTCCGGCTTGAACAGGATCCTGTACAGCTCGTTGCGCACCGGCTCCGGGCACTGTCCGGCGATCAGCTCGGCCGTCCAGGTCCCGATCTGCGCGGCGACCTGCGCCTTGCGCTCGATGGCGAGCAGGGCCGCCTTGACGATGTCCTCGGGCGCCTTGCGGAACATGCCGCGGCCCATGCGGCGGAAGTAGTGCGGTGCGTGGAACAGCTTGAACAGGGCGGCCGCCTGGTGCGTGGCTCCGGCCTTGGTGTCGAAGTAGTCGCGTGCCAGATCGGCGAAGGCGAACTCGTCCTCCGGTGCGAATTCCCAGGCCAGCTCCAGCTCGATCTCCTCGGCCAGCCGCTGGCCCTCGGCGATCAGCTCGGCGGGCGAGGGCTTGTCGAACTTGAGCAGCACGTTGGCGGCCTTGACCTTGACACGCTTGCCGGAGTCCAGCTCGATCTGCATCGAGCTTTCGGCTTCCGACATCACGCGCCCGGCGAGGAATTTTCCGGCGTCTTCGAAGAGGGCATTCATAGGCGGGGGATTGTCGCCGATGGCGCTGCAGGCGGATGTCGGTTCCTGGTCGTCAGGTGTCGCCGTGTGGTGTGAAGAAGTTGTGAGAATTATTGCTAGGAAAGATTTGGCGATTTTTCGATAATCGGAGGCCTCCATCCCGGTCTCGAACAAGGACAACCATGCAGACGCAGAAGAAGAATCCGGCGCATCCCTGCGCCCTCCGTCGGATCGGCTGGCTCGCCACGGCCAGCGGTGCGGCACTGCTGGCGGCCTGCGGTGGTGGTGCGGACACCCCCACCGCACAAGCCGACTCCGCTGCCGGGAGCCCCTCGGGTGCGCGCGCACTGGCGGTGGCCACGGACCCGATGACGACCGCGCTGACCACCGGCAATTCCTCCGGCGTCACGCTGGCCACCGTCATGGCGGCCACCAAGACGCTGCTGAGCGGCCAGCAGACCAGCTACGCCAGCCTCAAGCAGTCCCTGTTCGGCCTGAACGCCGATGGCACCGCCAACGCGACCAGCCTGACCAGCCTCGACTGGGATCCGTCGCACGATTCGTCCTGGTTCACGCTGCTCGACAGCATCCAGAACCAGGCCATCCTGGCCACCAACTGGAGCTATGCGAGCGGTGGTGCGGGGACCAGCACCACACTGGCGGTCGCCGGCACCAACGCGGCCGGCAACGCCCGCTACGCGGCCTTCGGCGGCAACCCCTTCGGCGTGCCCGGCAATGCGTCGATGGACAAGCTGATGATGAACACGGTGGCGTGGCTGACCAGGCGCACCACGTTCACCAACCTGAAGATCGTCACCGCCCACCTGCCCGGCACCGAGACCTACTGGTTCCCGCACGAGACCAAGACCCGCGCCTGGTTCGTCGCCAAGTACCCTGGCGTCGCCATCAACGGCGTGACCACCGGTGCGGCCACCCAGGCCGACAACCGCTGCGACGGCGACCAGCTCGATGCCTGCCTGCAGGGGGTCGATCTGCTCGTCATCGGCCGCGAGCAAGGCCCGAACGCCTACAACGGCGCCACGGTCATGCAGGCGGTGCTCAACGCCCAGAGCCGCGGCATCCCGGTGCTCTACCTGCACCACTACCGCGACACCAACGACCTGGCCGGCCGGATGCTCGACTACTTCGGACTGGGACAGGTCAACAACTACTGGTCGCAGAACGGACTCAAGGGCTTCAACCCGGCGACTCTGCCGGCCATGCCGAACAACCTGGCGAACGTGCAGGCGCTGGTGAACCGGCTGGACCTGGGAACCTTCACGTCCACCTGGGGCGGCTGCACCACCTCTGGCCGGATCGACTGCTCGGCGGACACGACGTACATGTCGCAGTTCGGCACCCCAGGCGAGGCGATCCGCACTGCGCTGCGCGCGCTGGATGGCAGCGGCACGGCCATCTTCTCGCGCACCGGCTACACGCTGGAAAAGATGCTGGTGCTGCTGGGCGACAAGTACCGCCAGACAGTGAGCTACCCGCTGAACAAGGCCACCAGCGGGGCGGCCTTCTACCGCGCCTACTTCTCCGACATGGCGGCCTATCTTCACCGGCCGTATGCGGCGGTCGCGCAGAATCTCGGCAATTTTTCCAGCCTGATCCCGGCCTCGACCGCCGCGCTGACCCGCACGGTCACGGTGACACCGCCGCTGACCGGCACGCGCGACTACATGACCGGCCTGTACGTGATGCCGGGCCGCACCGTCACGCTGACCCGCACGGACACCGGCACTGGCGTGGTGAAGCTCGGCCTCAACATGCTGCGCGACACGACCTGGGTGTTCAACCAGCCGACCGGCCTCGACCGCCCTACGCAGCTGACCGCCCCGCGCTCGGAGCTGAAGGCCGGCCAGTCGGTCACCCTCACCAGCCCCTATGGTGGCCCGCTGTTCCTGCACGTCGATGCGGTGACCGGCACGGTGCCTGCGGTGGCCGTGCAGGTCACCGGCGTGACGACCCACCCCGTGCTGCGCAACGCCAATGACGCCACCCAGGTCACGGCCTTCAACACCGAACTCGGCACGACACCGACCAACTGGGTCGGCATCACCACCGACACGCTGACGCTGCACTCGACGCTGGCCAACTTCAAGTCGAGCATGGCCAGCTACGGTGGCAACCTGTCGAAGCTGGTGGGCGACACCTGGACCTACACGATCAAGGACACCTACGAACTCGCCGGCTTCAACTCGGTGACCGCCGGCCAGTACGTGCTGGCACCGGCCGTGACCAGCTTCTGCGCGCTCAAAGGCTGGGACTGCACGGGCACGCAGCACCGCCGCGACGTCATGCAGCATGTCATCAGCGACGTGCATGCAGCCTGCGGCGATGGCTGCAGCGGCAACCCGTACGACCAGGACTGGGCCTTCACGCCGCTGGGCTGGGGCGAGACCCACGAGATCGGCCACAACCTGCAGCGCAGCCGGCTCAACATCTACGCCGGCCAGTCGGGCGAGGTGTCGAACAACATCTTCCCGGTCCACAAGCGCATGCAGTTCAACCTGTCGCCGGCGGGTGTGGCTGCGCCGCTGGTCGACCGGGCCGGCACGGGCCTGACCGCATTCAACTTCCTCAAGGCCGCGCTGGGCACCGCAACGCCGACGACCTCCGCCTACAACAGCATCTGGTCGAACACCGCCTACGCCGCCAACAACTCGGAGCGGGTGATGTTCTACCGGCAGCTGGTCGAGCATGCGCGCTACTACAACGCCAACCTCGGCGACGGCTGGGCGCTGATGAGCCTGGCCTATCTGCTGGACCGCAACCTCGATGCCAGCCAGGCCACCTGGTCGGCCTCGGCGGCGAAGTTCGGCTTCGGCACCTACGCGGCGGCGTATCCGTCGGCGATGAACGGCAACGACTTCCTGCTGATCGCCAGCGCGTTCATCATCGGCCGCGACATGCGCCCGATGTTCGACCTGTGGGGCGTGACGTACTCGGCCGCGGCCAGTGCGCAGGTGGCGGCCTACGGCTACACGCCGTCCGCCAGGCTGCTGTTCCCGATGAGCCAGGTCAGCCAGGTGCCGGCCAAGGTCGGTGCGCCGATCGTGATGACCACGGCGGCGGTCTACCCGGCCGGGTACTGATCCGCAAGGGCGGGCCGGCGGCTCAGACCGTCAGCCCGCCCGCCACTTCCAGGACGGCGCCATTGACGTAACTTGCCTCGTCGCTCGCCAGGAAGGCGTAGACGTTGGCGATCTCCTCCGGCGTGCCGAGGCGGCGCAGCGGCACCTCGGCGCGCATGCCGTCGAGCACCTTGTCGGGAATCGTCGCGAGGATCGGCGTCTCGATGAAGCCCGGCGCCACCGCGTTGACGCGGATGCCCTTCGGCCCGAGTTCGCGGCTCCAGGTCTTGGTGAAGCCGATGACGCCGAACTTGGCAGCGGCGTAGTTGGTCTGGCCGAAGTTGCCGTAGATGCCGACGACCGAACTGGCGTTGAGGATCACGCCCGAACCTTGTTCGACCATCGTGTCCGTCACCGCCTGCGCGCAGTGGAAGACGGCGCGCAGGTTCACGTCGATCACCGCGTCGAACTGCTCGATGGTCATCTTCTGCAGCCGTGCGTCGCGGGTGATGCCGGCGTTGTTGACCAGCACGTCGATGCGGCCGAACTGCGCCTTCACGGCGGCGACCATCGCGTCGACCGCGGCTCGGTCGGTGACGTTGACCGCGAAGCCCGCCGCCTGCGCGCCGGCTTCGCGGCACTGCGCGACGGCCGCATCCACCGCCCCGGGCTGCATGTCGCAGACGATGACGACCGCACCCTCTCGGGCGAACTTCAGCGCGGTGGCCAGGCCGATGCCCTGGGCGGCGCCGGTGATGATCGAAACCTTGTTCTTCAGTCGCATGGAGCGTCTCTCTCGTTGTCGGGGTCAGTCCAGTGCCAGGAACCGGCGCATGGCCGGCAGGTGGTCGTCGAAATCGCTGAGCGCGTGGTCGCCGCCATCGAGCAAGTGCAGTGCGGTCGCTGCGTAGCGGGCCGACATCTCGCGCCAGTCCAGCACGTCGTCGCCCTTGGCGACCCAGACTTGATAGCGGGATGGCGCATGCAGCGGCCCCGGCGCCATCGCGCGCAATTCGTCCACGAACTCCGCGCGGAAGTAGAAGCGGTCCGCCGGGTCGTGCCACGACGTCAGCTCGCCGATGTACTTGGCCAGATCGCGTGCCGGCTCGACGGCCGGGTTGATCAGCACCGCGCGGCAGCCGTGGGCCTCGGCGACCACGGTGGCGTAGAAGCCGCCCAGCGAGCTGCCCACCACGGCGCGGGTGTCGGCGGGCCAGTCGCGGATGCCGGCTTCGATCAGCGCCAGGGCCTCGGCGGGCGAGGGCGGCAGTTGCGGGCACCACCAGATCAGGTCCGGCCGGTGCGCGGCGACCCAGGCGGCCATCTTCTGCGCCTTCATCGACTGCGGCGAGGAGCGGAAACCGTGCAGGTAGAGCAGGTGCGTCGTGCGGGGCAGGGTGGGGGGCGTCATGCCGGGGTCACGCCTTCTTCGCCAGCGCCTCCAGCAGCTTCGCGTGCACGCCGCCAAAGCCGCCGTTGCTCATGCACAGCACCTGATCCCCCGGCCGCGACAGCCGCACGACCGCGTCGACCAGCTCGGGAACCGTGTCGCAGACCCGCGCCTGCTTGCCCATCGGCGACAGCGCCTCGCGGGCATCCCACGTCAGGCCGGCGCTGTGGCAGAACGACAGATCCGCCTCTTCCAGCGCCCACGGCAGCTGCGACTTCATCGCGCCGAGCTTCATCGTGTTGGAGCGCGGCTCGAACACCGCCAGGATGCGCGCCGTGTCGCCGATGCGCCGGCGCAGGCCGTCGACCGTGGTGCGGATTGCCGTCGGGTGGTGGGCGAAGTCGTCGTAGACCTTCACGCCGCCGGCTTCGCCGCGCAGCTCCATGCGCCGGCGCACGTTCTCGAAGCGGCCCAGCGCCTCGCCCGCCCGCACTGGGCTGATGCCGAGGTGCTCGGCCGCACCGATGGCGGCCAGCGCGTTGAGCTGGTTGTGCTCGCCCAGCAAGGCCCACTCGACGCGCCCTACCTTCATGCTGCCGCGCAGCACGTCGAAGGCGTGCGGCTCGCCGCGGCTGCGCAGCGCACCAGGTTCTTCCTTGCGCGCGCCGAAGTGCTGCACCGTGCTCCAGCAGCCGCGCGCGAGCACGGTCTTCAGCGCATCCTCGCGGATGTTGACGACCAGCCGCCCCTGCGATGGCACGGTGCGCACGAGGTGGTGGAACTGCGTCTCGATGGCGGCCAGGTCCGGGAAGATATCGGCGTGGTCGTATTCGAGGTTGTTCAGGATGGCGGTGCGCGGGCGGTAGTGGACGAACTTGCTGCGCTTGTCGAAGAAGGCGGTGTCGTACTCGTCGGCCTCGATGACAAACGGCGATCCGGGGGCGACGCGGCCAAGCCGGGCCGAGACGCCGAAGTTCTGCGGCACGCCACCGACCAGGAAACCGGGTTCGAGTCCGGCGTGTTCGAGGATCCACGCCAGCATCGAGGTCGTCGTGGTCTTGCCGTGCGTGCCCGCGACGGCCAGGACATGCCGGCCCTGCAGCACGTTCTCGGCCAGCCACTGCGGGCCGCTCGTGTAGGGCAGGCCGGCGTCGAGGATGGCCTCCATCAGCGCATTGCCACGGCTGACGACGTTGCCGACGACGTAGAGATCGGGTTTCAGCGCGAGCTGGTCGGGCGAGAAACCCTCGATGAGGTCGATGCCGAGGGCGCGGAGCTGGTCGCTCATCGGCGGGTAGACATTGGCGTCGCAGCCGGTGACGCGGTGGCCGGCTTCGCGGGCCAGCGCAGCGACACCGCCCATGAAGGTGCCGCAGATGCCGAGGATGTGGATGTGCATGGGCGGTGATTCTAGGAGCGCGCGACGGCGGTGAACGGCCGAATGCGGCGGCACTTTGGTTGTGCGTGCAACCAAGGGATTCCACGGTGTTCGGCGGATCCGGTGGTGGCGATACTGTTGCACACGCAACCAATTCAAGGAGCCCCGATGTCCCGTGCGTTCGCCCCCTATCCGTTCGAGGCCCGTCGCCATGTCGGTCGCCGCCCGGTGCGCACGGTCGACACCCCGTCGCGCCGGCCGGTGGTGGTGGTCGGCGGTGGGCCGGTCGGCTACTGCACCGCGATCGGGCTGGCGCAGCACGGTGTGCCGGTGGTGCTGATCGAGGCGGACGATGGCGTGTGCTTCGGCAGTCGCGCGATCTGCATCTCGCGGCGCAGTCTGGAAATCCTGCAGCGGCTGGGTGCGCTCGACGGGTTCCTGGCGACTGGCCTGCCGTGGGCCGGCGGGCGCAGCTTCTACCGCGACACCGAGGTGCTGCGGTTCACGATGCCGCAGGATGCCAACCAGAAGCTGCCGCCGATGGTGAACCTGGCGCAGTACCACATCGAGCAGATTCTGCTGGACCGGGCCGAAGCGCTGTCGGACCGGATCGAGATCCGCTGGCAGACCCGCGTCACCGCGGTCGACGCGCGTGCGGACGGCGTGACGCTGGCCCTGGACACGCCCGACGGCCCGGACACGCTGGAAGCCGATTGGGTGGTCGCGGCCGATGGCGGACGCAGCACGCTGCGCGAGGCGCTCGGGCTGCCACTGCGGGGCACGTCCTACGAGGGCCGCTACGTCATCGTGGACATCCTGCTCGACAGCGCGCGGCCGACCGAGCGGCTCGCCTACTTCGATCCGCCGTGCAACCCGGGCTCGACCGTGCTGGTCCACAAGCAGCCCGACAAGGTCTGGCGCATCGACTACCAGTTGCGCGACGGCGAGGACCCGGAGGCCGCGATCCAGCCCGAGAACGTGCTGCCGCGGGTCGAGAGCCTGCTGGCGATGATGGGCGAGACGGGGGCCTGGCAGCCGATCTGGACCACGGTCTACAAGGCCAACGCGCTGACGCTGGAGCGCTACCGCCACGGCCGCGTGCTGTTCGCGGGCGACGCGGCGCACCTGGTGCCGATCTTCGGCGTGCGCGGCGCGAACTCGGGCATCGACGACGCGGACAACCTGGCGTGGAAGCTGGCCTGGGTGGTGCAGGGGCGGGCGGACGCGGCGCTGCTCGACAGCTACAGCGACGAGCGCGTGGCCGCGGCGCACGAGAACCTGCGCTACGGCACCAAGAGCACCGAGTTCATGGCGCCGCCGTCGTTCGCGTTCGCGCTGATGCGCACGGCGGTGCTGGGCTTGGCGGAACGCCATCCGGTGGTGCGCTCGCTCATCAATCCGCGCCAGACCTCGGCGATCACCTACACCGACTCGCCGCTGAACGCCGCCGCGGTGCGCTCGGCCGAGTTCTCGGCCGGGCCGGTGCCGGGCGCTGTGCTGCCGGAATGCCCGGTGCGGCGGCGGATCGACGCAGGCGCGGTCCGCACCCATGTCACCGACTTGCTGGGCCCGGGGTTCACCGCGCTGCATTTCGGCACCGATGGTGCCGGGCCGCTCGCGGCGGCGCTGGCGAACCTGGCCGGAACGCTGGCGGCGCGCGGCGTGCCGCTCGCGGTCGTGGCGATCACGCTGGCCGACGACGTGACGGGCCGGTTGTTTCCGATGTATGGCGCCAGCCTCGACACGGTCTACCTGGTGCGGCCGGACGGCCACGTGCTTGGCCGCTGGCGCACGGGCGTGGTGGACGAGATCGCCTCCGCCATCGCCTGCACCCTCCGTCCGCCACTTGCCGCTCCTGCTGAAGAAAGCCGCTGACCATGACCGATGCTGAACTCGACGAGGCCTACACCCGCCTGTGCCACACCATGACGCGGCTGGGTGAACCAGTGGCACCGCTGTTCCTGGCACGCTTCGCGCTGCTGGCGATGGTGCGGCTGGACGACGCCCCGGCCGTGCTGCAGATGATCGACGACGCGGCCGCGGATCTCGACGCTGCACGTCCGGGATAGCCCCCGATTGACTGGGGCATGGCGGGCCTCTACATTGCTCACATGTTAGCAATGTAGAGGTTTCTGCATGACCGCTGCCTTTGTCCGACCCGCCCGCTGTGCACCCGAGGAGTGGGACGCGCGGGTGCAGCTCGCCGCCGCGTACCGGATCTTCGACCACCTCGGCTGGTCGGAGCTGATCTACAACCACATCTCCCTGCGCGTGCCGGGCGAGGAGGGGCATCTGCTGCTCAACCCGTTCGGGCTGCACTACCGCGAAGTCACCGCGTCGAACCTGGTCAAGGTCGATCGCGAAGGGCGCATCGTCGGCCACAGCGACTGGCCGATCAACCCGGCCGGGTTCACCTTCCATGGCGCTGTCCACGCCACGCTGCCCGACGCGCACTGCGTCATGCATGTCCACACGACGCCGACGCTGGCGGTGTGCTGCCTCGAAGAGGGGCTGTCGTTCACCAACTTCTACGCCGCCCAGCTCTGGGGCAAGGTGGCCTACCACGATTTCGAGGGCATCACCGTGCGCCTGGACGAGGGCCAGCGCATCCTCGCCAGCGCCGCAGACAAGCCGGTACTGCTGCTGCGCAACCACGGGCCAGTGGTGATCGGGCACACGCTGGCGCAGGCGTTTTCGCTGCTGTGGCTGGTGCAGCGCGCCTGCGAGGTGCAGATCGCGTCGCAGGGACTCGGCGCGCTGCGGCCGATCCCGGTGCCGGTGCTGGAGGGCTGCGTGCGGGATTCGCTGAACTTCGATCCCTGCTTCGGTGCCGGACAGGACGCCTTCGCCGCGCTGCAACGGCTGATCGACCGCGTCGATCCGACCTACCGGCAGTGACATCGCTAGGGTTAGCGATAGTTGTGAACACAACCTTTGATCCATATCGTTGCGCAAGCAACAAAACAAGGCCAAGCACCATGTCCACCCCGACCTTCCGCTCTGTTTTCCGCCCGCTGCTGGCGGCACTGCCCCTGGTGCTGAGCGCCACCGCGCTGCACGCGCAGGAGGTCACCATCAAGTTCTCGCACTTCCTCGCGCCGAACTCGAACTTCCACAAGAACGTGGCCGAGCCATGGTGCGCGGCCATCGCCAAGGACTCGGGCGGCAAGCTCAAGTGCCAGCTCTACCCGGCGCTGCAGCTCGGCGGCACGCCGCCGCAGCTGGTCGATCAGGTGAAGAACGGCGTGGCCGACGTGGTCTGGACCTCGCCGAGCTACTCGACCGGCCGCTTCCCGGTCACCGAGGCACTGGAGCTGCCGTTCTCGCTGCCGCCGGGCGGCATGACCGGCTCGAAGGCGATGTGGGAGTACTACCAGAAGAACGGCCAGGCCGACTTCAAGGACTTCCACGTCCTGGCCATCTTCAGCGCCAGCAACGTGGTGATGAGCACTGCGGCCAAGCCGATCCTGACGGTGGACGGCTTCAAGGGCGTGAAGATGCGCAGCCCGTCGCGCTTCGCCGCGCTGTTCCTGACCGCGCTCGGTGGCACGCCGGTCAACATGCCGATCGCGCAGGTCACCGAGGGCATCTCCAAGGGCGTGATCGACGGGGCGATGGCGCCGTGGGAGGTGCTGCCGGCGACCAAGATCGACGAGGTCACCAAGTACCACATGGAAGGCGCGGCCAACCAGCCCGGCTTCACGCAGACGCCGATGGCCATCCTGATGAACAAGGCCAAGTACGACAGCCTGAGCCCCGACCTGAAGGCGGTGATCGACAAGAACAGCGGCATGGCGCTGGTCGAGCTGACCGGCAAGACCTGGGACGACGGCAACAACGACGCCCGCAAGAAGATGACCGCCCAGGGCAACAAGGTGCTGGTCATCAAGCCCGAGGACTACAACGCGATGAAGAAGGCTGCTGCCAGCGTCGAGGCCGACTGGATCAAGCAGGCCGACGCCCGTGGCCTCGACGGCAAGAAGCTCGCCGCCGACGTGCACGCCATCGGCGCGAAGTACCTCGGCAAGTGACCTGACAAGGAACGCACGATGCCATTGCCCCTGAACCGCCTGGCGGGCCTGCTGGTCGCTGCCGCTCTGTCGCTCAGCGCCAGCCACGCTTCGGCCCAGACCGTGACGCTGAAGTTCTCGCACTTCCTGCCGTCCACCGGCAACTTCCAGCGCCACATCGCCGAGCCGTGGTGTGCGGCCATCGCCAAGGATTCCGGCGGGCGGCTGGCCTGCCAGATCTTCCCGTCGCTGCAGCTCGGCGGCACGCCCGCCCAGCTGCCCGACCAGGTGAAGAACGGCGTGGCCGACATCGTGTGGACCTCGCCCAGCTTTGCCACCGGGCGCTTCCCGCGCACCGAGGCGCTGGAGCTGCCGTTCTCGCTGCCGCCCGGCGGGCTGAGCGGCTCGCGGGCGATGTGGGAGTACTACCAGAAGCACGCCCAGGACGACTACAAGGACTTCAAGGTGCTGGCCGTCTTCAGCGCCAGCAACGTCGTGATCAGCACGGCCAGCAAGCCGGTGCTGACCGCCGACGGCTTCAAGGGGCTGAAGCTGCGCAGCCCGTCGCGCTTCGCCGCGCTGCTGATCGGCGCGCTGGGCGGCACGCCGGTGAACCTGCCGGTCGCGGCCATCACCGAGGCGATCTCCAAGGGCGTGATCGACGGGGCGATGGCGCCGTGGGAGATCCTGCCGACGACCAAGATCGACGAGGTCACGAAATACCACATGGAAGGCCTGTCGAACCAGCCCGGCTTCACGCAGACGCCGATGGCGATCCTGATGAACAAGGCGAAGTACGACGGCCTGCCCGCCGACCTGAAGGCGGTGATCGACAAGCACAGCGGCGCGGCGCTGTCCGACCTGGCCGGGCGCGTGTGGGACCAGGGCAACGACGAGGCCCGCCAGAAGATGACCGCCCAGGGCAACAAAGTGCTGGTGATCAAGCCGCAGGACTACGCGGTGATGAAGGCCGCCGGTGCCACGGTCGAGGCCGACTGGATCAAGCAGGCCGACGCCAAGGGCCTCGACGGCAAGAAGCTCGCCGCCGAGGTGCATGCCATCGGCGCGAAGTACCTGACCAAGTGACGAACCCGAGACGATTGATTCATGGCTGAACTGATGCCCGACGATGCGCGGCCCGCCGCATCCCCTGCCGGCGGGCTCGCCGGTGTGCTGCACCGGGTCGTGACCTGGTGGGGCCTGGCCGGCGGGATGCTGTTCTGCGCGATCGTGGCCATGTCCATCGTCTCGATCGTCGGACGCAAGCTGTTTTCCACACCGATCCAGGGCGACATGGAACTGCTGCAGATGGGCGCGGCGATCGCGTCAGCCACCTTCCTGCCGCTGTGCGAGATGGACGACAACCACATCAAGGTCGATGCGCTGACGACGTGGATGAGCGCGCGCGGCCGTGCGGCACTGGACACGCTGGCGCACGCGCTGCTGCTGGTGGTCGCGGTGCTGCTGACCTGGCGCACGGGGCTCTACACGGTGGAAACGAAGGAAAACATGGAAGTCTCGACGCTGCTGCTGGTGCCGCTGTGGTGGCCGGTGCTGCTGCTGGTGCCGAGTTTCGTGCTGCTGGCGCTGGCGGCGCTGTACCGCTGCATGGTGTCGCTGCGCGCAGCACTCGGAGGTGTGGCATGAGCGGGATGGCGATCGGACTGTGGATCTTCGCCGGCCTGCTGGTGCTGCTCGCGATGCGCATCCACGTGGGCGTGGGCATGTTCGTCGGCGGTGCGGCGGGCTTCCTGGCGATGAACGGGGGCGACCCGAACGCGCTGCTGTTCACGCTGAACCACCTGGCGTATGCCCGGCTGTCGAACTACGACCTGGCGGTGATCCCGCTGTTCATGCTGATGGGCCAGTTCGCCACGCACGGCGGGCTGTCGAAGTCGCTGTTCCGCTGTGCTGCGGCCTTTCTGGGGCACTGGCGCGGCGGGCTGGCGATGGCGGCCACCGGCGCGTGTGCCGGCTTCGGCGCGATCTGCGGCTCGTCGCTGGCGACCGCCGCGACGATGGCGCAGGTCGCCTTGCCCGAACTGCGCGCGCATGGCTACTCGGGCCGGCTCGCCACCGGCACGCTGGCTGCCGCCGGCACACTGGGCATCATGATCCCGCCGTCCGTGCCGCTGGTGATCTACGCGGTGCTGACGCAGGAGTCGATCGGCAAGCTGTTCGTGGCGGCGGTGATCCCGGGCCTGATCGCGATGCTGGGCTACATGCTGGTGATCCGGCTGGTCGTCACGCTCGATCCGAAGGCCGGTCCCGCCGCCGACCGTGCGCCGTGGTCCGAGCGGCTGGCGGCGCTGGTCGGCGTGGTCCCGGTGGCGCTGGTGTTCGTGGTGGTGATCGTCGGCATCTACGGCGGCTGGGCGAATCCGACCGAGGCGGCGTCGATCGGCGCGGCGGC
>NZ_JBFPGY010000067.1:0-3764 GCF_041083715.1 Sphaerotilus sp. | reverse complement strand
TGGTAATTCATCACAAATTCATTCCCAGAAGGTCGTAATGCGTGCATGCGCGGATTTGCCGTGATCTTGATCGCATCACCACACAACACCAACTCAATCCCCGTGATCGTCGCCTGACGAAAAAATTGAAAAAACATGCCGGGCATCACGGGCCATCAAGAGCGCTTCGCACCATCCCCTTGGTCTACCTCCTGCGCTCGCCCGCCTGACACACCGGACTGCGCTGGCCACAGGCGGTCGGAATCGTTCATGTCGCTGATTCGCTGCAGCAATGCGGACATCCTGCACACCCGCAGTGGCAAGAGGGGTTATATGCCGCTGGATGTCACGGACCGATCGCTACACTGTGTCGCAAGAGCTACAGGTTTCCCGGTTCTCGCGCACTCGCTGCGGCACACGCAAGCGCGTTTGCGCGTCGATGCGGGACGGGCCGGCCCGCAACGTGAATGACCACGGCGGCCCGCAAGATGGCCTGAACCCTCCGGGAGAGGCACGGTGGATGAGGGCACCCGGGCCGGCAGCGGGAGAATGACAATGATGGCCGAACGACGCACTCTGAGCAGCTGGTTCCACTGGTCAACCTGGTTCGCAGGCCGGTCCCGTCGTGCCGCGGCACGACGCAAGGCAGAAGACTTCGCCGACTACGGCACCGCCTTCGGCCTGGACATGAGCATGGACCCCAAGAGCGAGTCCACGCCCCCCCCAGCGGCCCATCCCGCACCAGCCAAGGCGCCCTCCGCCAAACGTTGATCCAACCGCTGGCGCGCCGCTTCAGCGCACCAGCAGCACGGGCGTCTTGCAGTGCGCCATCACCCGTGTGGCCACCGAGCCGAGCACCAGATTGCCCAGTTCGGAGTGCCCATGCGAGCCCATCATCAGCAGATCGAAGTGCCCTTCGGTCGCTGTCTTGCCGATGGTGTCGGCGACGTGGCCCGTCTTGCTCAGGAAGGTCGCCTTGAGTCCCTGCTTGTCCAGGAAGGCTCGGATCGGGTGAAACACCTTTTCACCTTCGTCCGCATAGTACGCATGCAGCAACTCGCGGTCGAGCACCGCCGCCGCCCGCGGCGGAATCGGCGAGACCACCGTGAGCACGGTATAGGTGTGCTGCGACCCGAGCCATTCGTCGTGTGCGGCCCAGTAGGCCACCATCCGACGGGTGAATTCGCTTCCATCAACGGCAACCAGGATCTTCATGACGGGGTCTCCTTCAGAGGAACGGTCCCAAGTCTGTCAGAACGCATTCAGGCTGCCGCTGACACAAGTCAACTTGGATCGCGCCCATGGCACAGCTTGAACTTGCGGCCGCTGCCACAGGGACACGGCTCGTTGCGCCCTACCTTGGGCATGCCACGGCGCACGGTCGACACCTTCAGGCGCTGCGTCCGACCGATCGCGGCCAGATCGATGACGGTGGAAACCAGGTCCTCGATGGCGGCATCGAGTGACTTGAGTGGCTGCTCCTGGTCAAGCGCCTTGGTGTAAGCCTGCTCATCCTCGGTCTGGTCCGGCAGGTGCCGCCGCAGGCAGGCCAGCAGATCGGACAGATCGGCATGGCCCAGTTCCTCCAGTGCAGGAAAGTGGTTCAGCGCATGCTCGAATCCCGTCACCCAGGGAGCCAATGCACCTTCGATCTCGGCGCGGCCGGTCAAGGGCTGGTCGTTGTCGTCCAGCGGCTGCATGACGACGGGGTCGAACCATTCATCCTCGACCATCGCGCGGTGGATGGCGTCGTGGCGGCGCTGGACCAGGGCCATCAGGCGCTCGTGCTTGGCCGCATGCCATCCCGGGGTGTCGGGCGTCAGGACCTGGCCGCCCTCGCCCAGGTTCCAGTCGCAGGCCGGCGGCAGCCAGTCGGCGATGTCGACGGCGACCGGCTGTGACAGCACACCGCAGAGGTAACCGTCCAGCATCACCACGTCCAGCGCGTCCAGCGGCTGGGGAATGGCGGCGAGCAGGTCGTCGAGTTCGCCAATTTCGGCGTCGTTCAGGTCGTGGATGGTGGTCATGTGGAGACTGTTCGTGTGTGGCGGTATTGTGCCGGTTGCAACCGGCGGCAGGAGACAGGGCAGTACGATGTCGGCATGGGACATCGACTCACTCAGATCAGCACCCGCACCGGCGACGACGGCACCACCGGCCTCGGCGACGGCACCCGCGTGCCCAAGGACCACCTGCGCATCTCGGCGATGGGCGACGTGGACGAACTCAACTCGCAACTCGGCGTGCTGCTGGCCGAGCCACTGCCCGGTGACGTGCGCGAACTGCTGGTGGTGGTCCAGCACGAGCTGTTCAACCTGGGCGGCGAGCTGTGCATTCCCGGCTACACCCTGCTCAAGGACGACGCCGTGCTGCGGCTGGACGAGGCGCTCGCGGCACACAACGCCACGCTGCCGCGCCTGCAGGAGTTCATCCTGCCAGCCGGTACCCGCAGCGCCGCACTGGCCCATGTGGCCCGCACGATCGCACGCCGGGCCGAACGGGCCGTGGTGACCTTGACCGCGCAGGATCCAGGAGCGGTCAATGCGGCACCGCGCCAGTACCTGAACCGGCTGTCAGACCTGCTGTTCGTGCTGGCGCGGGTGCTGAACCGCGCCAATCTGGACGGACTGGGGGGCGATGACGTCTATTGGCGCAGCGAGCGCCTGCTGCGCAGCGCCGAATGACGCAGCAGCCCGGCGCGCTCAGAAACTGAGCGTTCGCCCGGCCACGTCGATGTACAGCGTGGCACGGGCTGTGGCTGCACCGGCCGCCGCGGCAAATCGCATCGTCCAGGCGTCCCCGGCCGAAAAGCCTTTCGGGCCGGCCGCTTCGGCAATCGCCAGCAGCTTGTCGGCCACGAGCACCTTGCCCGAGGCCCGCTGCGGCTCGCAGTCGAACGCGATGAACTGCTCATCCAGCCAGTGCCGCGCGTCCTCCGGGCGCATCGAAGACTCGACCGCGACGCGGAACTCGCGGTCCGGGCCGAAGGAAACGGTCATCTCGTGGTGCATGGGGCGTCCTCCAAAGTGCGGCCGCTCAGGGTCCGCGCGACCGTTGCCATCCTAGCGCGCTCAGCCGCGCCTGGCCTTCACCGCCTGGTCGAGGATCGCCAGAACTTGCTCTGAATCATCCCAGCCGATGCAGGCGTCGGTGATGCTGCGGCCGTATTCGAGCTTGGACGGATCGTCCTTGCCGGCGCTGAACTTCTGCGCCCCCGCCTGGAGGTGGCTTTCCACCATCACACCGAAGATCTGGCGGCTGCCGCCCGCGATCTGGTCGGCGATGTCACGGGCGACCACGACCTGGCGCTCGTGCTGCTTGCTGCTGTTGGCATGGCTGCAGTCCACCATGAGCGGGGTCGGCAGCTTCGCGGCGTCGAGGTCGCGCACCGCGGCGGCCACGCTGGCCGCGTCGTAGTTGGGCACCTTGCCGCCGCGCAGGATGACGTGGCAGTCGGGGTTTCCCTTGGTCTCGACGATGGCGACCTGGCCATTCTTGTGGACCGACAGGAAGTGGTGCGGGCGGGCGGCGGCCTGGATGGCATCCGTGGCAATGCGCAGGTTACCGTCCGTGCCGTTCTTGAAACCGATCGGCGCGGAGATGCCCGAGGCGAGTTCACGGTGGACCTGGCTCTCCGTCGTGCGGGCACCGATGGCACCCCAGGCGATCAGGTCGCCGATGTACTGCGGCGAGATCACGTCGAGGAACTCGCTGCCCGCCGGCATGCCCAGGCGGTTGATCTCCAGCAGCAGCTGGCGCGCGATGCGCAGGCCCTCGTCGATGCG
>NZ_JBFPGY010000066.1:0-3785 GCF_041083715.1 Sphaerotilus sp. | reverse complement strand
CGGTGCTGGAGGTGGGCAGCGGCACCGGGCAGCACGCGGTGTATTTTGCTGCAACGCTCCGACACCTGCGCTGGCAGACCTCCGACGTGCGCGCCAATCTGCCCGGCATCTGTCTGTGGCTGGCCGATGCGGCGCTGCCGAACACGCCCGCGCCGATCTGCCTGGATGTTGCCCATGACTGGCCCGCGTCGCAATACGATGCCGTCTACACCGCCAACACACTGCACATCATGGGCTGGTCGGACGTGCAGGCCTTCTTCGCGCGCGTGGCCTCGGTGTTGACACCGGGCGGGCTGGTGATCGCCTACGGCCCGTTCAAGTACCTGGGCCTGCACACCAGCGCCAGCAACGCCGCGTTCGATGCCACGCTGCGCGCGTCGGATTCGCAGCGTGGTGTGCGCGAATTCGAACTGGTCGATGCGCTGGCGCGGGCCGCCGGACTGAACCTGGTCGAGGATCGGGCGATGCCGGCGAACAACCGGTGCGTCACCTGGCAGCGGATGGGCGGTTAGGGCGCGGTCATGTTCCGGATCAGCGCCAGCACCTGCTCGGCGCTCTCGGTCGGTTTCTCCAGCGCGAACAGGTGTGTGCCTTCGATCCATTCGACATGCGCGCGCACCAGCGCCCGCGTTGCCGCCAGCCCGACTTGATGCACCTCGCGCGATTGCGTGCCGCCGATGAACGCGACCGGACAGCGCGGCGGATGGCGGCGCAGCACATCGCCCAGGTTGTGCACCAGCGTGTTGTAGATGCGCGCCTCGACCTGGCGGTCGAAGGCGAGCTGCACGCCACCCTGCGGTGCGGGTTCTAGCCCTGCGTGCAGGTAGTCTTCCAGGCAGTGCGTGTCCCAGCGGGCGAAGAGATGCTTGGCCGCGAAATGCGCGCGGGCCTCGTCCACCGAGCCCCAGTGGTAGCGCCGGCGCGCCGCGACCTTGCCCGGCGAGATCCGCTGGATCAGCCGCGTGGCCTTGGCGACCTGCACGCTGTGCGCCTTCCAGCCGGTCAGCACAGGCGAGTCCAGCAGCACCACCGCCTGTGCCAGATCCGGCCGCTTCAGCGCTGCCTTCAGGCTCAGGAATCCGCCCAGCGAATGCCCGACGAACACCACCGGCGTGCCGAGCGCCAGTCCATCGACGAAGTCGATCAGCTGGTCGCGCAGGCGCGGCCAGTTGCTGGTGACCGGGTAACGCGGGTCATGGCCGTATTTCTCCACGGCCTCGACCCGCCAGCCCGCAGCGCGCCAGTGTGCGAACAGCCGGGCATACGTTCCCGCAGGGAAGCTGTTGCCGTGGCTGAAGACGATGACGCCGGGTTGCATGGGCATGGGCGGGTGTCCGGCAGGGTCAGACGATGCGCTCGCCCGGGTGGGTGATCTTGCGCATGGCTTCGTAGCGCGCGGAGTCCTGCATCAGCGGGAACTCGGCGGCGTCTCCGTTCCAGGCCGGGTCGTCGATGCCTTCGAACACCTCGCGCAGGCGCTGGCCCCAGGTGTCGTGGATCATCTTGAAATACGGGTTCTTGTCGTCGATGCAGACGATGCGGTCGGCCTTGAGGTCGCCGTTGCGGTAGACCAGCAGGTCCAGCGGCAGGCCGACCGACAGGTTCGACTTCAGTGTCGAGTCCATCGACACCAGCGCGCACTTGGCCGCCTCGTCGAGCGGCGTGTCGGGGGTGAGCACGCGGTCGAGGATGGGCTTGCCGTACTTGGACTCGCCGACCTGGAAGAAGCAGGTCTCGCGCGTGGCTTCGATGAAGTTGCCGGCCGAGTAGACCAGGAACAGCCGCATCGCCTCGTCGCCGATCTGGCCGCCGAAGATCATCGAGCAGTTGAAGTCGATGCCGGCGTTCTGGAGCGCCTTGCCGTCGGTTTCGTAGACGCGCCGCACCGCCGAGCCGAGCACGCGGGTGGCGTCGAACATGCTCCTGGCGTTCCAGATGGTGATGGGTTCGCCGCCGTCGGCCGCGGGGATCTTCTCGGTCTGCAGGATCTCGCGCACGCACTGCGAGATGCTCAGGTTGCCGGCCGACAGCAGCACCATGGAACGGTCGCCGGCCTTCTCGTACACCATCATCTTGCGGAAGGTGCTGATCGCGTCGAGCCCCGCGTTGGTGCGTGAATCGGAGAGGAACACGAGACCGGCGTTCAACCGGATGCCGACACAGTACGTCATGGGGTGCGGGTGGCGAGAGCCTGGAGTTGATAGAGCGCGTCGAGCGCGGAACGAGGGGTGAGCGTATCAGGGTCGAGTGCGCGCAAGGCTTGCAGCACCTCGGCGGCGAGCGGGTCCGTCGGCACCGGCGCAACAGCCGGCGGCGGTGCCAGTGGAGCTGGTTCTGGCTCGGGCGCCGGGGCGAACAGGTCGATCTGTGCCTCGCCCGCGTGCTGCTGGGCTTCGAGCGTGTCGAGCGTCTGGCGCGCCTGGCGCAGCACCGCCGCCGGCATCCCCGCCAGTCGCGCCACCTGCACGCCGTAGCTGCGGCTGGCCGGCCCGGGCTCGATCGCGTGCAGGAAGACGATGTCGTCGCCCGACTCGGCGGCCGAGACGTGCATGTTCACGGCGTGGCGGTGGCGGGTCGGGAACGCGGTCAGCTCGAAGTAGTGGGTGGCGAACAGCGTGAAGGCGCGGTTGCGGTCGTGGAGGTGCGTGGCGATCGAGCCGGCCAGCGCCAGGCCGTCGAAGGTCGAGGTGCCACGGCCGATCTCGTCCATCAGCACCAGCGAGTGTTCCGTCGCGCTGTGCAGGATGGCGGCGCCCTCGGTCATCTCCAGCATGAAGGTGGACTGCGCGTTCGCCAGGTCGTCCGCCGCGCCGATGCGGGTGTGGATCGCGTCGATCGGCCCGAGGCGGCAGCGCGTGGCCGGGACAAACGAGCCGACCGCCGCCAGCAGCACCGTCAGCGCCACCTGCCGCATGAACGTGCTCTTGCCGCCCATGTTCGGGCCGGTGAGGATGACCATGCGCCGCGCCGAGTCGAGCCGGCAGTCGTTGGCGATGAAGTTGCCGCCGCCGGTCTCGGCCAGCCGCGCTTCGACGACCGGGTGGCGGCCTTGTTCGATGTCGAGGCACGGGTGCGCGACGAACTCGGGCGCGCACCAGTTCAGCGTCTGCGCCCGCTCGGCCAGGGCGGCGAGCGCGTCGAGACTGGCCAGCGCCCGGCCGAGTTCGGACAGCGGGTTCAGGTGCGGGATCAGCGCGTCCAGCACCTGCTCGTACAGCCATTTCTCCCGCGACAGCGAACGCTCCTGCGCGGACAGCGCCTTGTCCTCGAACGCCTTCAGCTCGGGCGTGATGTAGCGTTCGGCGTTCTTGAGGGTCTGGCGGCGCTGGTAGTCGAGCGGCACCTTGTCCACCTGGCCGGTGGTGACCTCGATGTAGAAGCCATGGACCTTGTTGTACTGCACCCGCAGGTTGCCGATGCCGGTGCGTGCCCGCTCGCGGGTTTCGAGGTCGAGCAGGAAGGTGTCGCAGTTCGTCGCGATGGCGCGCAGCTCGTCCAGCGCCGGATCGAACCCGCTGGCGATCACGCCGCCGTCGCGCAGCAGCACGGCTGGCTCCTCGGCGATGGCGCGGGTCAGCAGGTCGGCGATGGCGGCGTCCGGGGTCAGCGCGGCGTGCAGCGCCTGCAGCAGCGGCGCGTCGTCCGGCACGCGCTGGCGCAGGCCGGGCAGCGTCGCCAGCGTCTCGCGCAGGCCGGCGAGTTCGCGCGGGCGAACCTGGCGCAGCGCCGTGCGGGCGGTGATGCGCTGCACGTCGCTGACGTGGCGCAAGGCATCGCGCAGTGGC
>NZ_JBFPGY010000065.1:0-3805 GCF_041083715.1 Sphaerotilus sp. | reverse complement strand
AGGCCGGTGGCCTCGATCTTGAGAACGGCCACGTCGGTGCGCTTGTCGGCGCCGACCACCTTGGCCTTGAATTCGCGCTTGTCGGTCAGCCGCACGACGACCTCGTCCGCACCGTCGACGACATGGGCATTGGTCATCACGAGACCGTCTGCGGCGACGATGAAACCCGAGCCGACGCCACGGGGTGCACTGCCGCTGCCGTCGCCTTCTCCCTCATCGGGCGGCTGCTGGGGCTGGCCGCGCCGTGGATCCTGCTGGCGCGGAATCGGGATGCCGAAGAAACGGCGAAAGAATTCCTGCATCTCCGCGTCGGGGGCGCCGCCACCTTGTGGTCCCTGCGCCGTGCTGGCGGCCACCTTGGTCGATGTGCGGATATTGACGACGGCCGGTCCGACCTGCTCGACGAGATCGGCAAAGTCGGGCAAGCCGCGCACCAGCGGCGCACCGGTGGCCGCCTGTGCGGCAGAGGTTGTCGCGGCCAGCGAGGACTGCGCGGTGGCGTCGCGGTGGCTGACCAGGGTGGCGGTCAGGCCGACGGAGGTGATCAATGCGGCGCCGGCTACCAGCCAGCGCCGTGAAGCGTGTCGGACATTGAACTCGGGCATCGAATGTTCCAGTGCGGGCGGAGAGAAGACAGTGTGAAACGGAGGTTGTCGGCGTGTGGCCGTCAGGGCTTGCGCCGCTCCAGGCTGCCGATGAACTGCTGCAGCGCCGCGACCGGCACGGCGCCGACCGCGGTGATCCACCAGTCGCCCTGCCGATGGCTGAGCGCGCTGGTGCTGCCGACAGTTGCGGGCATTTCGCGTTTGTGCAAGGTGGCCACAAAAGGTTCGATGAAGACCGAGACGTGCGTCAGCCCGTCGCTGTAGACCGCCTGGAGGACCATGGCGTTGTCTGCCGGCCCGGCGGTTTCCGACACGCCGGAGGCCGCAGACCGTGCGATCCAGGGGGCCATGGGCCGCCGGACGACCTGCAAGGTCTCGAAGCCTGCCACCGGTGGGTGCATCGTCCAGCCTTCGCTGTCCAGGCTCGTGGGCAGGTAGACCGGCTTGCTCACCTTGTAGCCGTCGAGCCGGTTCATCTCCTGGAGCAGTGTCTGCGCGGAGAGCCGGACATTGAACTGCAGCTCGGAGAACGAGGCCGACTCCAGGGCCTCCCCACGCTCGTTGAGCAGATCGGAGCGCAGCAGCAGGCCGGTCCGCCGCTCCATCCACAGACGCCGCGGATACCGCAAGGCATCGCGGGGCTTGAAGAGAACCACCTGTGCGTCGTGGCCAGCGACCCGTTCGTCACCGCCGGTCTGCAGTTCGTATTGCTCCAGCTGCGTCCCGTCTCCTGGCTGCAGCGGGGCAGGGAAGCGGCCGACGAGTTCGCGCTGCTCGATCAGCGCGGTGCGGCTGCCGGGCCAGAGCACGTGCACGGTGTCGTTGTGGCGGTAGACCTGCCGCATCTGGCCGTCGAGGGCCTCGATCCGTTCGATCTGGTCGTGGCCATCGCAGAAATGGGTGATGCGTGAGCTGGTCATGTGACCGCCGTGGCTGACCACGTACGTGCCCACGAAACTGCGTCGCTGGGCTGCTTCCTGGATGCGCTTCACGACAGCGAGCATGTCCTGCGGCTGACTGGCCGCCCAGACCACCGATGACGGACCAACCAGTGCCCCTCCTGCCAGCGCGACCGTGGCTTTCCAGCGGATGCGATGCCGTGCGACCGAGGGCGCGCTCATCGCGATGGCGTCGGCTCGTAGGCGGCGCTGCGCAGGAAGCCCGGGGCCGGACCGAGAGCGGGTGTGCCGGGGAATTGCTGGTGCGCGTCGAGGTAGCGCACCAGTTCGGCGTCCGTCAGGGGGGGCTGCAGATCGACAGGTGCCTGGGTCGGCTCGACGCGGGTCACCGAGGCCATCGTCAGGTCGGTCAGCCGATTGCCCGGTCGTGTCACCAGCACGGCGCCGGCGACCAGTGCCACGCCTGCGGCCATGCCGACCGGGGCCACCCAGCGGCGAAGATGGAAGCGTGACCGGCGGCCACCTGCGGTCTGTGCCACCTGTTCGACGACAGCCTCGACGGCCGCAGCAGCCGGCACCTGCATGGACGTCGGGGCCAGCACGATCGGCTCCCTGGCCAGGCGTTCGCGCACGCCGCGCAGAAAATCGGCGTCTCCCGCGCTGCGCTGCGAGAGGTCTTCCGAGCGCAGCACGTCACCGATCAGGTGGTAGGCGTGCCACTGGGCACGGGTGTCGGCCTCCTCGCGCCACTGGCGGCAGGCATGCGCCACGCTGTCGGATGCAGCATCACCATCCATCAGCGACGACAGTTGTTCCCGGGCGCGGGTCCGGTCCTCGGGCAGATCGGGTTCGATCATCAGGCACTCCAGGCAAGGCCGCGCATCACCAGCGCTGACCCTGTTTCGTATCCAGCAAGGGGCGCAGCTTCACGGCAATCGCTTCGCGGGCGCGGAAGATCCGCGAGCGAACCGTGCCGATCGGACACGCCATGGCCAAGGCAATCTCTTCATACGAGAGACCTTCGACTTCGCGCAGGAGAATCGCTTGACGCAAATCTTCCGGCAAGGCTTCGATGGCGTTGTTGACCGTGCTCGCGATTTCGCGGCTGGCCATCAGCGCCTCGGGTGTCTCGTCATGGCTTAGTTCGTGTCGGGGACGGTTAGTTTCATCGTCTTCGTCCGAAGTCGATGCCAGTGCGCTTTCCGTCAGCACCGGATCACGTTTCATGTCCGACAGCGCCTTCTTGGCGGTGTTGACGGCGATGCGGTAGAGCCAGGTGTAGAAGGCACTTTCGCCCCGGAACTGCGGGATGGCCCGGTAGGCGCGGATGAAGGTTTCCTGCGCGAGATCCGGCACCAGGTCCACGTCGCGCACGAAGCGGCCGATCAGGCGCTCGATGCGCCGCTGGTACTTGACCACCAGCATCTCGAAGGCCTGCATGTCGCCGCGCTTGATGCGTTCAACAAGCAGCTGGTCGGCGTCATCACTCATCGGGAACAGGCACCGGTTCGATGTGGACGCCGGGGCTGAATATGGCGCAGCGCAGGGCATGCCAGCAGCCAGGGTGCGCGCGGCGCGACACGCACAGCCAGACCGATGGGATGCCGCGGCCGGTGTGGCGCAGCAGCATCCAGTGCGTGCCGTCGGCGACACACTCGATCCGGCCTGGTCGCGGCGGGCTGGTCTGGCCGTTCGAAGGATGCGGTTGCAGGCACCATCGCGCCTCTTCCGGGCACCACGACAAGTCGCAGCCGACCGCAGCGGCCGTGCCGAGCAGCCAGAGCGCGGGCAGGCTGCACAGGGCCGGCAGCAGCAGCATGGTCCCGGTCGGCATACCGGTCTGCGTGGCGTGCCAGGCCAGCCAGACCCCTGCGGCGAGCAGCGCGGACAGGCTGAATGTCCGGATGACGCGCAGCCACAGGCGATCGGGCTGCAGAGTCAGTGCGAGGGCGGGCGCATGGTGCATCGCCAACCCTCGGTGCGGTGGTGAACGTACTCAGACGCGCCGGAACACCAGCGTGCCGTTGGTGCCGCCGAAGCCGAAGTTGTTCTTGACGGCCACGTCGATGCGCATCTCGCGTGCGGTGTTCGCGCAGTAGTCGAGATCGCACGCCGGATCCTGGTTGAGGAGGTTGATCGTCGGCGGCGAGATCTGGTGGTGCAGCGCGAGCGCTGTGAACACCGATTCGATGCCACCGGCGCCACCCAGCAAGTGACCGGTCATCGACTTGGTGGAGTTCACCACGAGCTTCTTCGCGTGGTCGCCGAAGGCGAGCTTGATCGCGTTGGTCTCGTTGGCGT
>NZ_JBFPGY010000064.1:0-12466 GCF_041083715.1 Sphaerotilus sp. | reverse complement strand
GCGAGGCCATCCGGACCCTTGGCGCCCGGGTCGATGTGGTGGCAGGTCATGCAGCCGCTCTTGCTGGCCAGGGCGAGCATGGCGTCGTCCTTGGCCGAGCCGGCTTGCGCGGCCGTCGCGGCGAGGGCGAGCACCAGCAGGGCGAGCGAGGTCGGGAGGGTGTTGTTCATGGAGGCTCCTGAGGCGGCAGAGAGGCCGCGTTGCAATCGGATGCCGCCAAGTTAGAGCACGATGCTGGCGCCAGCTTGCGCAGGATCAAACCGGCACGTGCTTTTGTCAGCCTGGGACAGCGCTGTTTCCCGTTGGATCTGTGCGGTTGACCGGCATTGCTGCACGCTGGAGCAGCATCGCGTCGCCGTAGCTGAAGAAGCGCATCCGGCGCGCGATCGCCTCCGCGTAGAGCGTGCGGATGGTGTCGTGGCCGGCGAAGGCGCTGACCAGCATCATCAGCGTGCTGCGCGGCAGGTGGAAGTTGGTCACCAGCCGGTCCACGACACGGAACTCGAAGCCCGGCGTGATGAAGATGTCCGTCTCGCGCGCGCCGGCCAGCAGCGTGCCGCCGAGCGCTGCGGATTCGAGCGAGCGCAGCGTGGTGGTGCCGACCGCGACGACCCGGCCACCGCGGGCGCGGGTCGCGGCGATGGCGTCCACCGTCGCCTGCGGCACCTCGAACCACTCGCTGTGCATGCGGTGGTCGGCGATGGCGTCCACGCGCACGGGCTGGAAGGTGCCGGCACCGACGTGCAGCGTGACGCTGGCACGCCCGATGCCGCGCGCCTCCAGCGCCGCGAGCACACCTTCGTCGAAATGCAGCGCCGCGGTCGGCGCGGCCACCGCACCGGGATGGCGGGCGAACACGGTCTGGTAGCGGCGCTCGTCGTCGGCGTCGTCCGCATGGGTGATGTAGGGCGGCAGCGGCACATGGCCGAACTGCTCCAGCAGCGTGAGCGCATCCCCTGGCAGACGCAGATGGAACAGCCCACCCTCCGGCCCGCAGCGCCCGAGCACCTCCGCCGCGAACGTGGCGCCGGCCGCATCGCGGAACTGCACCGTCTGCCCCGCCTTGGGCGACTTGCTGGCGCGCAGGTGGGCCCAGACCTCGTGCCGGCCGTCCGCCGCACCGGGCAGCACGCGCTCGACCAGCGCCTCGACACTGCCGCCGGTGTCCTTGGCGCCGTACAGCCGCGCGCGGATCACCTTGGTGTCGTTGAAGACCAGCAGGTCACCCGGCTCCAGCAGCGCCGGCAGTTCGCGGAACACGCGCTCGACCGCGGGCCGCGTGCGGCCGTCGAGCAGGCGCGAGGCGCTGCGCTCGGCGGCAGGGTGCTGCGCGATCAGCTCGGGCGGGAGGTCGAAGTCGAAGTCGGCGACGGTGTGGGTCACGGCAGGCGTCATGGGGCAGCGATCGGCGGGGGGCAGAATATAACGCTGCGCTATCGTTGCCCTGTGAATCCCCATTCTTCCCTCGCCGTCCCTGTGGCCACTGCGGCCCCAGCCAAGTCCGCGCCCCAGCGGGCGATGGACAAACTCGGCCTCGTGCGCGACATCGACCTGGCGCTGCACCTGCCGCTGCGCTACGAGGACGAGACGCGGCTCACGCCGATGTCCGCGCTGCGCGATGGCGAGACGGTGCAGGTCGAGGCGATCGTGCGCGAGGCGTCGGTCCAGGGTGTGCGGCGGCAGCTGGTCGTGTGGCTGGTCGAGGGGCGCCACGAGCTGGTCCTGCGCTTCGTGCATTTCTTCCCGTCGCACCAGAAAGCGCTGGTGCCCGGCGCGCTGGTGCGGGCGCGGGGCGAGGTGCGCGGCGGCTTCCTCGGGCGGGAGATGGTGCATCCGGCGTTCAAGGTCGTGCAGCCCGGCGCGCCGCTGTCCGATGCGCTCACGCCGGTCTACCCGACGAGCGCGCAACTGCCGCAGGCCTACCTGCGCAAGGCGGTCGCGGCGGGCCTGAAGCGGGCGCCGCTCGACGAGGTGCTGCCGCGCGGGGTCGTGCCGAAGGGCCTGCCGGGCCTGCGGGAGGCGCTGACGTTCCTGCACCACCCGTCGTCGAGCGCCAGCCTCGCTGCCCTGGAAGAGCGCACGCATCCCGCCTGGCAGCGCATCAAGTTCGAGGAGCTGCTCGCCCAGCAGTTGTCGCAGCTCACCGCGCAGCGCGAGCGTGCCCGCCTGCGCGCGCCGTCGCTGAAGGCCAAGTCCGGCGGCCTGCACGAGCAGCTGCTGGCCGCGCTGCCGTTCTCGCTCACCGGCGCGCAGCACCGCGTGTCCAACGAGATCGCCGCCGACCTGCGCCGCCCGCAGCCGATGCACCGCTTGCTGCAAGGCGATGTCGGCTCGGGCAAGACGGTGGTGGCGGCACTCGCAGCAGCGGTGGCGATCGACGCCGGCTGGCAGTGCGCGCTGATGGCGCCGACCGAGATCCTGGCCGAGCAGCATTTCCGCAAGCTGCTGCACTGGCTGGAGCCGCTGGGCATCGGCGTGGCCTGGCTCACCGGCAGCCGCAAGGGCAAGGCGCGCACGGCGATGGTCGAGCGCATCGCGTCCGGCGACGCCAGGCTGATCGTCGGCACGCACGCGGTGATCCAGGGCGACGTGCATTTCGCCAGGCTCGGGCTGGCCGTGATCGACGAGCAGCACCGCTTCGGCGTGGCGCAGCGGCTGGAGCTGCGCCACAAGCTGGCCGAGCAGAAGCTGGAGCCGCACCTGCTGATGATGAGCGCGACGCCCATTCCGCGCACGCTGGCGATGACCTACTTCGCCGACCTCGACGTCAGCACCATCGACGAGCTGCCCCCGGGCCGCACACCCATCGTCACCCGCGTCTTCGCCGACGGTCGCCGCGACGACGTGATCGCCCGCGTGCGCGACGAGGTGAACAAGGGGCGGCAGGTGTACTGGGTCGTGCCGCTGATCGAGGAGTCCGAGGCGCTCGACCTGCAGAACGCCACCGAGACGCACGCCCAGCTCTCGGCGATCTTCGATGGCGTGGCGGTCGGCCTGCTGCACGGGCGCATGTCCTCGGCGGACAAGGCGGCAGTGATGGCCGAGTTCACGGCGGGGCGGATGAGCGTGCTGGTGGCGACGACGGTGATCGAGGTCGGCGTGGACGTGCCCAACGCCAGCGTGATGGTGATCGAGCACGCCGAGCGCTTCGGCCTCGCGCAGTTGCACCAGTTGCGCGGGCGGGTGGGGCGGGGCGCGGTGGCGAGTGTCTGCGTGCTGATCTACACCTCGCCCTTGTCCCAGACCGGCCGCGAGCGATTGAAGGCGATGGCCGAGACGACGGACGGCTTCGAGATCGCCCGGCGTGACCTGGAGATCCGCGGGCCGGGCGAATTCATGGGGGCCAGGCAGTCCGGCGATGCGCTGCTGAAGTTCGCCGATCTGGGGGAGGACGGCGTCTTGCTTGAGCGCGCCAAGGCGGCAGCCCCGGGCCTGCTCGACGCGCACCCGGACGCGGCGCGGGCGCACATCAGCCGGTGGCTGGGCGGGAAGATGGAGTTTCTGAAGGCTTGACCGCCGTCGCGCCGGGCCGCAGCTGGCGCCGCAAGTCTGCGCTCAGGTAGGGCCACAGCAGCGCCATCACCTGCCGTGTGCCGTGGCGCACAGCGGCGTCGGCGTTGTCCGGCTCCAGCGCGCGGCGTGGGTCGCGCACGTATTCGTAGCTGAGCCAGTAGGTCAGCAGCACGACGATGGACACCGACAGCGCGCCGGCCTCCTCGTCGGTGAGCGGCAGGCCATCGATCGCGCACAGCCGCACCACCCGCTCGCGCACCGCCGCCTGCTGCAGCGCGAGCGCTGCCTGGCAACGCGTTTCCAGCTGGCGGTTGCGCGTCAGCAGGTCGTTCAGATCGCGGAAGATGAAGCGGTAGTCCCAGGCCAGCCGCAGCAGGCCGGGCACGAGGTTCCACGCACCTTCCGCATCGTCGGTCGGGCCGGCGGCGACGAGGGCGTCGGTCAGGGCCTGTTCGTAGCGGCTGACCAGCGCGTTGACCAGCGTCTCCTTGGCCGGGTAGTGGTAGTACAGGTTGCCGGGGCTGATGTTCAGGTCGGCCGAGATCGCGTTGGTCGAGACATTGGGTTCGCCATAGCGGTTGAACAGCGCCAGCGAGTGGTCGAGGATGCGCTCGGCGGTGCGGCGTGGCGGTTTCTTGGCCCGGTCGGGGGTGGTCATGCAGCGAATCTAGCACCCGCATGGTGCAGTGTCAGGGCGGGTTTGCCTGTGGCCGCAGGAACAGCGCCGCGCACACCCCGCGCAGCCAGCGGTTGCCGGCATCGTGGTGGTAGCGGGCGTGCCAGTGCTGCTTGACGGTGAAGCCGGGGATGGCCACCGGGCAGGCCAGCACCCGCAGCCCGTTCGTGCGCGCCAGCGTCTCGCCGATCTGGCGCGGCAGCGTGGCCACGAGGTCGGTGGTCGAGAGGATGGCCCCCAGCCCGAGAAACCCCGGCAACTCCAGCAGCACCTGCCGCTGCACGTCCGCATCGGCCAGCGCCTGCGCCAGCAGCCGCGCGCCAGTGCCGGCGGCGATGCCGACATGGGCCTCGGCTTCGTAGGCGGCCAGGTCGATCGTGGCGCCGAGTCGCGGGTGGCGGGCGTTGACCAGACAGACCCAGTCCTGCGGGTAGAGCGTCTGCTGGTAGAAGCCCGCCTCCAGCCACGGCACCAGCCCGACCGCCAGATCGACCTCGCCCGCGGCGAGTGCCTGCGCGGTGGTGTCGTCGATGCGTGCCGCCGACAGGCGCACCGATGGCGCCAGCACCCGCACCTGGGCCAGCCACGGCGGCAGCAGCGTGATGTGGCTTGCGTCGGTCATGCCGATGCGGAAATGCCGGGTGCTGGTGGCCGGATCGAAGTCGGCGCCCGCACGGCCGAGGCGGCGCATCGCGTCCAGCGCCTCGCGGGCCGGGCCGATCATCGCGTCGGCGCGTGGCGTCGGCGCCATGCCGCTCGGGGTGCGGACGAACAGCGGGTCGCCGTACTGCGCACGCAGTTGCGCCAGCCAGATGCTGACGGTCGGCTGGCTCAGACCGAGGTGTTCGGCGGCGCGGGTGACGCTGCGGGTGTCGTAGAGCAGGTCGAGCAGGCGCAGCAGCCGGGTGTCGGGCAGGGAGAGGTCGTCGGCACACATTGCGATATCCAATGCAATGTATTGACTGTATTGCATTGCCCGCATGCCGCTGCGGTCCTATCGTCACTGGCATCGACCACAGGGGATCACCTTGAACATCTGCATCCTGGGCGCCGGTGCACTCGGCTGCGCCATCGGTGGCGCACTCGCCGAAGCGGGCGCCGACGTGACGCTCGTCAACCGCTCGCCGGCCCACGTCGCCGCGATCAACGCCCACGGCCTCGCGCTGGTCACGCCGGACGGTGAACGCGCCGTGGCCGTGCGCGCCGCGACCTCGTGCGAAGGGCTGGGCGTGGCCGATGTCGTCGTCGTGCTGGTCAAGTCCTTCGATACCCGCACGGCCATCGAAGGCGCCCGGTCGATCGTCGGCCCGGACACCGTCGTGCTGTCGCTGCAGAACGGCCTCGGGCACGAGGACCTCCTCGCCGAGGTCGTCGGCCGCGAGCGCGTGCTGGCGGGCAAGACCTACGTCGGCGGCGTGATGCTCGGCCCCGGCCGCATCCTCTCCGGCGTCACCGGCAAGCACACCGTCATCGGCGAACTCGACGGCACGGCCACGCCCCGCGTGCAGGCCATCGCCGCCGCGTTCAACCGCGCCGGCCTGCGCACCGAGGTCAGCGACAACATCCTCGGCACGATGTGGGACAAGCTGCTGATCAACGTGGCCACGGGCGCGCTCAGTGGCATCACGGGGTTGGTCTACGGCGAGCTGTACGCCATTCCCGCGCTGCGCGACACGGCGCTCGCGGCGGTCGCCGAAGCGATGGCCGTGGCCCGTGCCAGCGGTGTCCGGCTGAGCATGGCCGAGCCGGTCGAAGCCTGGGACCGCGCCGCGGCCGGGCTGCCGTTCGCGTTCAAGACCTCGATGCTGCAGAGCCTGGAAAAAGGTTCGATCACCGAGATCGACTTCATCAACGGGGCCGTCGTGCGTGCAGGTGCGCGTGTCGGCATGCCCACTCCCGTCAACGCCGCGCTGGTCGCCTGCATCCAGGGCATCGAGCGGCGCATGGCGATCGACCGCCAACCCGTGCAACCCAAGGAATGACCATGGCTCCCAAGGCTTATCTCGAACACGTCGCCATCTGGGTGCGCGACATCCACTGGCACATCCGCTTCTTCCACGACGTGCTCGGCATGGCGATGCGCGAAGTGCAGGGCACCGAAGCGGACCCGGTCCAGTACTGGACCCTCGGCGGCATGCAGTTCATCGCCAAGCCCGATTTCGCGGGGCCGGAAGGGCGGTTGGCGCACCTCGGGATCATGTGCGAGGACGTGGAGGCTGCCATCGCTGCCGCCCACACCTTCGGCGTCACCGAGATGCCGCAGGGCCGCAACTGGCTGCGCCTGCCGGACGGGCTGGCCGTCGAGCTGATGCAGGCCCGCCCCGCGGGCTGCGTCGCGCAGGCGCTGTCGATCAACCCGCGAAGCTGAATTTCACTGTCCCACAAGGTTTCCGATGCCCACCGCCTACGACACCACCCACGACCTGTACTGGGACGACGCCGAAGTCGGCGCGAGCTGCACCAGCCCGCCCTACGAAGTCACCGAGGCCCGCGTGCTGGCCTACGCCGACCTGAGCGGCGACCACACCCCCGTCCACACCGACGAGGACTACGCCCGCCAGACGCCATTCGGCACCCGCGTCGCGCACGGCCTGTTCGGCCTGTCCATCGCCGACGGCCTGAAAACAAACAGCGCGATGCGCTTCCAGCCGGGCATGTCGCTCGGCTGGGAATGGAGCTTCGTCGCGCCCATCAAGCTGGGCGACGTGGTGCGCGTGCGCTTCCACGTCGGCGTGAAACGCGAATCGAAGAGCCGGCCGGGCTGGGGCATCCTGGTGCTGCCGTCCGAGCTGATCAACCAGCGCGACGAAGTCGTGCAGTGCGGCGAGCACCGCGTCATGGTCCCGAGGAAATCCGCATGAACCCGTCCACCGACAACACCGCCCACCCGTCCGCCCAGCCGCTGCCGCTGGCCGGCATCCGCGTCATCGACTACTCGCACTTCCTCGCCGGCCCCTACGTCGGCCGCTGCCTCGTCGCGCTCGGCGCCGAGGTGATCAAGGTCGAGCGCCCCGGCTCCGGCGATGCTGGCCGCCAGCACGCGCACGTCCTCGACGACCAGCAGAGCGGCTACTTCCTGCAGCTCAACATGGGCAAGCAGGGTGTGAGCGTCAACATGCGTGACCCGCGTGGCCAGGACTTCATGCGCAAGCTGTGCGACTCGGCCGACGTGTTCATCGAGAACTACCGCCCCGGCGCGCTCGACAAGCTCGGCCTCGGCTACGCGGAACTCTCGGCGCGCAATCCCCGGCTCGTCTACTGCTCCATCTCCGCCTATGGCCACACCGGCCCGGATTCGCACCGCGCCGGCTTCGGCCTGATCGCCGAGGCCAAGAGCGGGATCATGCAGATGGTCGGGATGCCGGGCGAGGCGCCGCCGCTGCTGCGCATCTCGCTGGGCGACATGTACACCGGCATCCACGCGGTCGCCGCCATCAACGCCGCGCTGCTTGGTCGTGTCACGTCAGGCAAGGGCCAGCACATCGACATGGCGCTGTACGACTGCCTGGTGTCGATGCACGAATACGCGGTGCAGTGCTACACGCTGTCCGGCGGCACCGTGCTGCCCGAGCAGACCGGCCACGACATGCCGACCTCGACGCTGTACGGCGTCTTCCGCGCGGCGGACGGCGACCTCGTGCTGGCCGCGCAGGTGGACGACGCCTGGAAGCGTTTTGCCAAGCTGGTCGAGCAGCACGGCGGCCCGGCCGGCTTCGGCAGCGACGCGCGCTTCCACACCTCCGGCGGTCGCAACGCCGCCCGCGAGGAGATCCTGTCCGCCGTCAAGCCGTGGGTCGCGGTGCGCACGGTGGCCGAGGTGCTGGCGCTGATGGACGCGATCGACGTGCCCGCCGCCAAGGTCCAGCGCATCGACGAGGTGATCAACGACCCGCAGATCCAGGCGCGCGGCATGGTCATGGCGCAGGAACACCCGCGCTTCGGCACGCTGCGGCTGCCGAACCTGCCGTTCCGCTTCTCCGGCTGCGACACCACGGTTCACCAGGTGGCGCCCGATCTGGGCCAGCACAATGCCGACGTGGCCGCCCGCCTGGGTTTCAGCGCCGACGAGATCGCGGCGATGCAGGCAGACGGCGTGCTCTTCTCGAAATAAGCCCTGACAACGCCCCGACAAGGACCGACATGACCGACCGCTACGCCGTCATCGGCAACCCCATCTCGCACAGCAAGTCGCCGCTGATCCACGGCGCCTTTGCCCAGCAGACCGCGCAGGACATCGCGTACACCGCACTCGAAGGCCCGCTCGACGGCTTCGCGGGCGCCGTCCACGCCTTCCGCGACGCAGGCGGGCGTGGCATGAACGTCACCGCGCCGTTCAAGCTGCAAGCCTTCACCTTGGCGACCGACCGGCTGGAGCGCGCCGAGCTGGCCGGCGCCACCAACGCGCTGAAGTTCGAAGGCGACCGCATCTGGGCCGACAACTTCGACGGCGTGGGCCTCGTGAACGACATCCAGCGCAACCTCGGCGTGGCGCTGGTGGGCAAGCGGGTGCTGCTGCTGGGCGCCGGTGGGGCGGTGCGCGGCGCGTTGCTGCCGTTCCTGGCCGAGCAGCCGGCCGCGCTGGTGATCGCCAACCGCACGGCGGAGAAGGCCACCGCACTGGCCGCGGCGTTCAGCGGGCGCGGGCGCATCACCGGCTGCGGCTTCGGCGATCTGGCCGGCGAGCGTTTCGACGTGGTGCTCAACGCCACCTCCGCCAGCCTCAAGGCGGAACTGCCCGCCGTGCCGGCGTCGGTGTTCACCGGGGCGGTGCTGGCCTACGAGCTGGTCTACGGCAAGGGGCTGACGCCGTTCCTGCGGCTGGCGCAGAACGCGGGCGTGCCGCGGCTGGCCGATGGCGTCGGGATGCTGGTGGAGCAGGCGGCCGAGGCGTTCGTGTGGTGGCGCGGGGTGCGGCCCGAGACCGCGCCCGTGATTGCACGGATGACGGTGCCGCTGGTTTGAGTCGATTGGTCAGTCATGGCAGTGCATGCGATGAATGCGATTTGCGCGCGTCGGGTATAGACTCCTGATAATCGCACTCATCGCCATGCCGCCATGACCAAAGCCACCTCATCGCCCGCCGCCACGCCCGGCCGAGCCAAAGCATCGGTGATCGCAGCGCGCGGCGGCATTTTGCTCAAAGGGAATGCGCTGGAAATCCGCGACATCCGCGAGATTCGGCTGGTGGTCGGCGTGGACACGCTGGTGCAGATCACGGCGGCCGTCCTGCCGGGTCAAGCTGCCCTTCCGTCTGCACCGGGGGAGGATGTGCAGGCACTGGTCGATCGCACCCCCATTCGCCGCCATGACCCAGTGGCCCAGCGGCTGAAGCAACGTGCAGCTGACGCGATCCTGAATGGCACGGTCTGGCTGACTTCCCGCGAAGTGGGTGTCCGGGCTGATCCCGAAGCCTCCAACCCGCATTCCTTGCCCAGCCGGTGGTTGAGCCAGGGGCGGGTCTTCGCGATCGAGCACCGGGGGCAGAAGGTGTTCCCGGACTATGCGTTCGACCTGCTGGGACAGCCGGTTGCCGAGTTGCGCGCGGTGTTGAAGATCCTGGGGGGGCACTCACCGCTGCGCATCGCCTCGTGGTTCGAGTCCAGCAGCTCGCGCTTGGCAGGCCGCAGACCGCGTGAGCTGCTCGCGACAGAGCCGGCTACCGTCATGGAGGCGTCCCGAGCCCACATGGCCGGCCCCCAGCATGGCTGACCTGCCGCTGCCACCACCCGAAAAACCGTTCCGGACCCAACATCTCCCAGGGAGCGTCTGGTATCGCGTGCACCGCTTCGATCGGGTGTCCGGCCACCATGCGCCGACTGCGTTCAATGACACGCCGCATGGCAACGCCCGGTTCAGCCCGCTCATCGATCCCGCGACCGGCGGTGTGATCCCGACCCTTTACGCAGCGCAGACCCCGCGAGGCGCCATCGCGGAGGTGGTGCTGCACGACACGCCCACCCCTCCGACCGGGCACTTGCACGATTGGGAGCAGGACAAGGCCAGCCCGTTGCATCTGAGCGAGATCGGGTTGCCAGATCTGGTGCTGGCGAATCTGTCGAGCGTCGGGCTTCGGGCCTGTGGTCTCAAGGTGGCAGACCTGTTCGGCATGGAGCAGCCGGACTATCCACGCACCCGCCAGTGGGCGCTGCACGTCTGGCAGCACATGCCGACGGTGCATGGGCTGTACTGGATGTCCGTGCGCGACAACACCTGTCCGGTGGTGATGCTGTTCGGGGACCGGGTGCCGGTAGGAGCCTTGCGGGATGCGGGGCGCATGCAGCCCATCGCGCACTTCGAGTCCGAGGTTTTCCAACTGCTGGACGATCTGGGCTGCGGACTCGCCATCGGTTGACCGTCCGCTTGCCGAGCGATCAGCCGCCCAGCTTGTCCTGCGTCTTCGTGTCGAAGTCGCAGGCGTCGTGCCGCTCGTGCAACTGGCTGGCCGGATCACCCTGGACGCGGTTGACCTTGCGCCCGCGCTGCACCGCCGGCCGTGCCGCCACCTGATCGGTCCACCGCTGGATATTGCTGTAGTCCTGCACCTGCAGGAACTCGCCCGCGCCATAGACGAGCCCCTTGGCCAGCGCGCCGTACCACGGCCAGATCGCCATGTCCGCGATCGTGTAGTCCTCGCCCGCGATGTAGGGCTGCTCGGCCAGCTGCCGGTCGAGCACGTCGAGCTGGCGCTTGACCTCCATCGCGTAGCGGTCGATGGCGTACTCGATCTTGGTCGGCGCGTAGGCGTAGAAATGCCCGAAGCCGCCACCGAGGAAGGGCGCGCTGCCCATCTGCCAGAACAGCCATGACAGGCACTCGGCGCGCTTGGCCGGCTCGGTCGGCAGGAAGGCGCCGAACTTCTCGGCCAGGTACATCAGGATCGCGCCGGACTCGAACACGCGGATCGGCTTCGGGCCGCTGTGGTCCATCAGCGCGGGGATCTTGGAGTTCGGGTTGGCTGCGACGAAGCCGCTGCCGAACTGGTCGCCGTCGCCGATCCTGATCAGCCAGGCGTCGTACTCGGCGCCCGTGTGGCCCAGGGCCAGCAGTTCTTCCAGCAGGATCGTCACCTTCACGCCGTTGGGCGTCGCCAGCGAGTAGAGCTGCAGCGGGTGGCGACCGACCGGGAGGGCCTTCTCGTGCGTCGGGCCGGCGATGGGGCGGTTGATGCTGGCGAACTGACCGCCGTTGGCCTTGTTCCAGGTCCAGATCGGGGGCGGGGTGTAGGGGGTAGGGTCGGTCATCGGGTGGCTCCGGGTGTGGGCAAGGCTGGCGAAGAAGACTCTACGGGAATTGCCAGGGATCTGCTGGACACCCCGAGGGACGGCTCGCTTGCGCCTGCCAGCGCGTGGTCCACGAACGCCTTCAGCTTGGGAGGCTGCTGCCGTCGGCTCGGGTAGTAGAGGTAGAAGCCGGGAAATGTCGGCGAGTAGTCGTCCAGCACACGCATCAGCCTGCCGGACTGGAGGTGCGGCAGGGCCAGGGGGGCGAAGGTGTAGGCCAGCCCGATGCCTTCCAGCGCCGCCTCGATGGAGAACAGCGAGTCGCTGACCGTGAGGTGACCGCCGACCTCGACCTCGACCAGGCGGCCATCGATCTGCAATTCCCACTTGTAGATCGCCCCGCTGCCGGAGAACCGGAAGCGCACGCACTGGTGGTGCGCCAGATCCGAGGGGTGCAGCGGCATGGGGTGTCGCCGGAAGTAGTCGGGTGACCCCACGATGGCCGCCGAGACCAGCCCCCCGAGCGGCACGGCGACCATGTCCTTCTGGATGCTTTCGCCGAGGCGCACCCCGGCATCGAAGCCCTGTTCGACGATGTCCACGTAGCCTTCGTCGTTGGTGATCTCGATCTGGACATCCGGGTACGCCCGCAGGAAATCCGCCAGCAGCGGCTGGAGGACCATGGCCACGGCAACGCGCGCCGCGTTGAGGCGCAGCACGCCGGAGGGGCGGCCTTGCTGGGCATGGAGCTGTTCGGTCGCGTCCAGCACGTCCCCCAGCGCCGGCCCGATCCTGGACAGATAGGCCTGGCCGGCCTCGGTGAGGCTGACGCTGCGGGTGGTGCGGTTCAGCAGCCGCACGCCCAGACGGGACTCCAGTTGGCGTATCGCCTGACTGAGCGCCGAGGGCGACACCTCCAGCGCCGCCGCTGCTGCAGAGAAGCCGCGGTGCTCGGCGACCTTCCAGAAGGCCAGCAATCCATCGAGTTGATTGAGTCGCATGTCTTGAAGAATACCTTCACAAGGCATTCAGCATCTGATGGTTTTTCTTCTCAGTC